>JAWWPF010000008.1:0-25914 GCA_033850795.1 Nocardioidaceae bacterium
CGCCCACGCCGACAGGGACGCCGGTGTCCTCGAGGTCTTCGCGGTCCACCGGGACCTGCCGTTCACCAAGGCGATGACTGCGGCCGTCGACCGCGAGATCAGGGACCTGGCCCGGTGGCTGGGACTCGAGCTCGTCCTGGTCGGGGACGGAACCGGCTGAGCGTGGCTACGATCGACCAGGTCCGCCCTTGCGACAGGAGCCCCCCGTGGCCGATCCAGACCGGAACAGCCGCTCGGCCATCGTCACCGTCGACGACGACCCCAGCGTGTCCAGGGCGGTGGCCCGCGACCTTCGCCGGGAGTACGGCTCCCAGCACCGCATCATCCGCGGCGAGAGCGGCGAGCAGACCCTCGAGGCGCTCCGCGAGCTCAAGCTCCGCGGCGAGCAGGTGGCAGTGATCCTCGCGGACTACCGGATGCCGGCCATGAACGGCATCGAGTTCCTCGAGCAGGCGATGGACATCTTCCCGTTCGCGCGCCGGGTGCTGCTCACGGCGTACGCCGACACCGACGCCGCGATCCAGGCGATCAACCTCGTCGACGTGGACCACTACCTGCTCAAGCCGTGGGACCCGCCGGAGGAGAAGCTGTACCCGGTGGTCACCGGGCTGCTCACCGACTGGGCGTCATCGGCGCACGTCGCCGTCCCGGAGACCAAGGTGGTCGGCCACCGCTGGTCCTCGCGCTCCTTCGAGGTGCGCGACTTCCTGGCCCGCAACCGCGTCCCGTACCGCTGGTACGCCGCCACCGAACCGGAGGGCGAGCGTCTGCTGCTGGCCGCGGAGGTCGCCCCGGAGGACCAGGAGGTCAGCATCCCGGTGGTGATCACCACGGAGGGCGAGGCGCTGCGGGCGCCCAGCGACGCCGAGCTGGCCTCCCGGGTCGGCCTGTCCACCAACCCCGCCGAGACGTTCTACGACGTGGTCGTGGTCGGCGGCGGACCCGCCGGCCTCGGCGCCGCCGTCTACGCGGCCTCGGAGGGACTGCGCACCGTGCTCGTCGAGCGGACCGCCACCGGCGGCCAGGCCGGGACCAGCGCCCGCATCGAGAACTACCTCGGGTTCCCGGACGGCATCTCGGGGTCCCAGCTCGCGGAGCGGGCCCGTCGCCAGGCGGTCAAGTTCGGCGCCGAGATGGTGAGCGCGCGCGACGTCACCGGCGTGGAGCGCCGAGGCGGCGCGCGCGTCGTCCGGTTCGACGACGGCAGCACCATCGAGGCACACACCGCGATCCTCGCGACTGGCGTCGCCTACCGGCAGCTCGACGCTCCCGGCGTCGACGCGCTGACCGGACGGGGGATCTACTACGGCGCCGCGCTCACCGAGGCGGCCAGCTGCGCGGACCAGGACGTGTACGTCATCGGCGGAGCGAACTCCGCCGGCCAGGCCGCGCTGCACTTCGCGATCCGGAGCCGATCGGTGACGATGGTGGTGCGGGGCGAGTCCCTGAGGGCGTCCATGTCCTCCTACCTCGTGGACCAGATCGAGGCCACCGCGAACATCGAGGTCCGGACCTGCACCAGCGTGATCGAGGCGCACGGCACCGACCACCTCGAGGGCGTCACGCTGCTCGACGCGGCCGGCGGGGTCAAGGAGACCGTCCCCACCCAGTGGCTGTTCATCTTCATCGGCGCGCAGCCACGCACCGACTGGCTCGACGAGTCGGTGCTCCGCGACCGCCACGGCTTCGTGGTCGCCGGCCCGGACCTGCTCGTCGAGGGCAGGCGACCGGCCGGGTGGGAGCTGGAGCGGGATCCCTACCACCTAGAGACCAGCGTCCCGGGGGTCTTCGTGGCCGGCGACGTCCGCGCGGAGTCGGTCAAGCGGGTCGCCTCGGCCGTGGGCGAGGGTGCCATGGCGGTCATGCTCGTGCACCGCTACCTGGAGAGGGTCTGACAATGCCCGATCTTCCCCAGATCCCCGACTGCACGCCGGACCTGCTCCGCGGCCTGTTCCTGTTCGAGTCGCTGTCCGAGGACCGCCTGGACCACCTGTGCCGCAACGGCACGGTGATCTCCGTCGAGCCGGGATGGCTCTACCGGCAAGGGGAGCAGGCGACCTGCTTCTACGTCCTCCTCGAGGGGTCGCTGGTGATGTCGCGCAAGGTCGGCGACGACGAGGTGGAGGTGAACCGGACCTCGATGCGCGGCTCGTACGTCGGCGCCTGGACCGCCTACCTCGGCGACCTCGTCCCGCAGGTCTACGACCAGTCGGTGCGGGTCACCGAGCCGGCCACCTTCTTCCAGCTCGATGCGACCGTCCTGCGCGACGTCATGCGGGAGTGGTTCCCGATGGCGCAGCATTTGCTCGCCGGTCTCTTCCAGGGCTTCACGAACAGGCAGCGGACGGTGGCGCAGCGCGAGCGGCTGCTCGCGCTCGGCTCGCTGTCGGCCGGCCTCACCCATGAGCTCAACAACCCGGCCGCGGCGGCTGTCCGGGCCACGGTGACCCTGCAGCAGCGGGTCTCGAAGATGCGCGAGAAGCTCGCGGCGCTCGCGGCCGGGCACCTCGACGAGGCCGCACTGCAGACCCTGATCAAGTTCCAGGACGAGGCGGCGCAGCGGGTCGCGGAGGCTCCCAAGCTCGCCGCGATGGAGGCCAGCGACCGCGAGGACGACATCAGCGACTGGCTCGAGGACCACGGGGTGGGCCACGGCTACGAGCTCGCGCCGACCTTCGTCCAGGCCGGCCTGGACAGCGGCTGGCTGGACCTGGTCGCGAACGCGGCTCCGCCCGACTCGCTGGCCGGCGCGATCCACTGGTTGTACTACACCATCGACACCGAGCTGTTGATGAAGGAGATCACCGACTCGACCACCCGCATCTCCACGCTCGTCGAGGCGTCGAAGCAGTACTCCCAGATGGACCGTTCGCCGTACCAGACCGTCGACCTGCAGGAGCTGCTCGAGAGCACGCTGGTGATGCTGGCGAGGAAGATCCCACCGGGCGTGCGGGTGGTCCGCGAGTACGACGAGAGCCTGCCACCCGTTCCGGCGTACGCCGCGGAGCTCAACCAGGTCTGGACGAACATCATCGACAACGCCCTGCAGGCGATGGGGGACACGGGGACCCTGACCGTCGGCACCCACGGTGACGCCGAGTTCGCGACGGTGACGATCGGCGACACCGGACCGGGCATCCCCGACGACGTCAAGAACCGGATCTTCGAACCGTTCTTCACCACCAAGGAGATCGGCCACGGCACGGGCCTCGGGCTCGACATCGCCTGGCGGATCGTGGTCAACAAGCACCGCGGCTACCTCAAGGTGGTCTCCGAGCCCGGCAGCACGACGTTCGTGGTGCGCCTGCCGCTGAGGGGACCGCAGATCGGAGAGACGACATGACCGACGGCATCTCCCTCGACGCGCCGCCCAGCGGCTCGGGCTGCGCGGACTGCGACGCTGCCGTGCCCGCGGGCTGGTGGGTGCACCTGCGCCGCTGCGCCCAGTGCGGCCACATCGGTTGCTGCGACACGTCCCCGTCGCAGCACGCGACCGCGCACGCGAGCTCGACCGGACACCCCGTGATCCAGAGCTTCGAACCGGGGGAGGACTGGTTCTTCGACTACCGCACCGGGGAGGCCCTCGACGGTCCCGAGCTCACCCCGCCGCGATCCCGACCGGAGGAGCAGCCGACCCCCGGCCCGGCCGGCAGGGTGCCTGCGGACTGGCTGCAGCTCGTGCACCGCTGAGCCCGAGGTCGCCCATGCCATGACGAATCGGTCATGTCGCCAGATTGCAAGCCGAAAGTTTTAATCAACCCCCTTGTCCGGATCGGTACTACCAGGCCAGAGTGTGCCCCCGGGGGACGCACCGGCGCCCGGGCCTGAGGGGATTCCATTGATGCACAGTCGAGCACGCGCACGCACCAGGGCCGCCGTTGCGGTCACCGCCGCCGTCGCCGCGGCGGTCGGCCTGACCACGACGACCTACGCGGCGAGCAGTCGACCGAGCCACGCCGCAAGTGGGCGCAGCGAGGCGAAGACGGCGCAGCCCGAGAGGCGCGCGAGCTTCGACGCGCGGCAGGGCACGGGCAAGAACGCCCGCGCAGCGATCCTCCGGTCGGCCGCGCGGGCCTCCGCGCGGCCCGCCACCCGTCGCCTCGAGCAGTCCCTGGGTGCCCAGGCGCTCGTCGACATCGACGGCACGACCGGCACCCCGCGCCTCGTCGCGCGACTCGACGGGTTCCTCACCCCGCCCAGCCACCGGCTCCCTCGTCGCATCGTGATGGCCTACGTCGAGCGGCACCACGCCGCTCTCGGGCTGACCCGTGCAGACCTGGGCACGTTCCGCTTCCGCCGCTCCTACCGGGACATCGCCGGCATCACCCACCTGTCCTGGACCCAGCGCGTCGGCGGCGTCGTCGTCTTCGGCAACGGCCTCCAGGCGGCTGTGACCCGGCACGGACGCCTCCTGAGCCTCAGCGGCTCCCCGGTCTCCTCGGCGGCACCGGCTCCCTCCGGTTCACGTTCCGTGGCCTCCCGGGCCGCCGCGATCCGGGCGGCCCGCAAGGACGTGGGCGACTCCGCGCGTCCCGGCAGCCGGGACGTCGCGGCTCCCGTCCTCTTCGTGACCGCGCAGGGCACGCACCTCGGCTGGCGGACGATCACGATGTCGGCCGCCCACCCCGCGCTGTCGGTCATCGACGCACACTCCGGCGCGCTGCTCTACCGCCGTCCCCTGAGCTCGGACGAGAGGCAGCAGGAGCACAGCACCGGCCTGGCCTACCGCTACTTCCCGGCCCACCGGCCGCGCGGCGGTGCCGCACTTCCGGTCAACTACACCAGGCACGGGTGGCTGCCCGGCAACGCCACGATCCTGTCGGGCAACAACTCGCACACGTACTCCGACGTGAACGACGACAACAAGTCGGAGGCCACCGAGGAGGTCCCGCCGCTGACGCCGCACCGGTGGAACTACCGGCTGCACCCGTTCCACCTGCCCGGGGTCTCGTTCTGCGACAACCCGTTCCCGTGCTCCTGGAACCCGAACAAGCCGTTCAGCTGGCAGGTCAACCGCAAGCAGGACGCGGCCCAGGTCTTCTTCTTCGTGAACAACTGGCACGACCACCTCCTGCGGTCCCCCATCGGGTTCACCGAGGCGGCCGGCAACTTCCAGGTCAAGAACCGGACCGGCCGGGGTCGCGGCGGTGACGCGGTCGACACCCAGACCGACGACGGCGCGAACACCGACCACGGCCTCCCCGACGGTGGCCACATCGACAACGCCAACATGGACACGCCGCCGGACGGCCAGGCGCCGACCATGCAGATGTTCCTGCAGCACCAGCCGGGGACGACCTACCCGGACGGCGACCCCTTCTCGCCGACCAACGTCGGCGACGAGGCCGACACCGTCTACCACGAGTACACCCACGGACTCTCCAACCGCCTCGTCGTGGACGCGTCCGGCCAGTCGACGCTGGGTGACGTCGAGGCCGGTGCGATGGGTGAGGCGTGGAGCGACTGGTACGCCATGGACTACCTGGTGGCCCAGCGGCTGCAGGCCGACAAGCATGGTACGGCGGACGTGGTGCTCTTCCAGTACGACGGAGAGGGCGTCTTCCTCGACCGCACCGAGCCGATCGACTGCAAGGTCGGCTCCGCTGCCCCGCGCTGCACCGGCGGGTCGACCGGTCACACCGGCGGCTACACCTACGCCGACTACGGGCACGTCGTGGGGATCCCCGAGGTGCACGGCGATGGTGAGATCTGGTCACAGACCCTCTGGGACCTGCGTGACGCGATCGGCTCCCGCCGGAGCGAGGCCCTGGTCACCCGGGCCATGGAGCTGTCCCCGAGCAACCCGTCCTTCCTCGACGAGCGCAACGCGATCCTGATGGCCGACACCGCCCTGTTCGGCGGTCACGACCGGAACACCATCTGGCGCGTGTTCGCGCGCCGCGGGATGGGCTTCTTCGCCGGCAGCCTCGGAGGCAACGACTCGGCCCCGGGCGCGGACTTCCACACCCCGCCGGCGAACCACCGGCGCGGCAGCGTCCACGGCA
This sequence comes from Nocardioidaceae bacterium, assembly GCA_033850795.1. GTDB lineage: Bacteria > Actinomycetota > Actinomycetes > Propionibacteriales > Nocardioidaceae > Nocardioides_B. The sequence goes on from JAWWPF010000008.1 coordinate 6,006, forward strand.
CCGTGACCGACACGACCTCGGGCAAGCCGGTCGCCGGCGCGACCGTGACCCTGGCCTTCCAGGGCGGTGCCGGTCGGGTCAACCCGTCGACGACGACCGACGCGGCGGGCCACTACCGGCTCGGGCCGGTCCCGGTCGGGACGTACCCCAAGCTCATCGCGACCAAGGCCGGGTTCGACTCGGTGACCACCTCGGTGACCATCCGAGCGCGCGGCACGACGAAGAACCTGCGGGTCCGTCGTGACTTCGCGTCGGCCAGCGGGGGCGCGTCGATCAGCGACTTCAACGGCCCCAACTTCGACGGCTGCGGTCCCGAGCAGGCGATCGACCTGAGCCAGTCCACCGGGTGGGGAAGCACGACGGGTGACGACCAGGGCACGCCGACCAACGTCATGGTGCCCAAGTTCATCGTCGTGCACCTTCCCCAGGCGGTGAACCTGACGCAGTTCGCGGTCGACCCGTCTGCCACGTGCGGTGACGGCGGCAGCGCCTCCACCGCCGGCTTCCGGATCGAGACGTCGCCCGACGGGGTCACCTGGACGACCGCGGCCAGCGGCACCTTCACCGTGGACGACCGGGGACGACTGAACCCGGTGGCACCCACGGCAGGGACCAATGGCGTCCGGTTCGTGAAGTTCACGATCCTGAGCAACCAGACCCCGGACTTCGCGACGAGCTGTCCCGGCGGCGCCTTCTCCGGCTGCTCGTTCACCGACCTGACCGAGCTGGAGGTCTACGGCAACGCGGCACCGTGAGCCTCCCGTGGTGAGCGCTGACGCCGACTGCCTGTTCTGCGGGATCGCCGCCGGCCGGGTGCCAGCGGAGGTGGTCCTGCAGAACGAGCACGTCGTCGCGTTCCTCGACACCCGCCCGCTGATGAAGGGCCACACGCTGCTCGTCCCCAGGCAGCACGTGGTCACTCTTCCGGAGCTGCCGGCCGAGCTCCGGGACCCGTTCCTGGAGGCGGGGCAGCGGCTCGCGGGCGCGATGGTCGAGGGGCTCGGTGCCCAGGGCTCCTTCGTGGCGGTCAACAACACGGTCAGCCAGAGCGTGCCGCACCTGCACCAGCACGTCGTGCCCCGGACGAAGGGGGATGGGCTGCGGGGCTTCTTCTGGCCCCGCACCCGGTACGCCGAGGGGGAGGCGGAGGCCTTCGGCAGGCGGCTGCGGTCGGCGCTGGAGCAGGGCTGACGGGGGCTGACTAGCGCGGCTGGGCCAGCTCGCGCCGTCCGTCGGCCTCGGCGACGCGGTCCCGGGCCATCATCCGCGGCCGGCCGCGCTCGTGGTTGCCGGTCCCCAGGGCGGCGATCCAGACACCCGCGGCCCCGATCACCGCGCCACCGAGGGTGTCGGCGAAGTAGTGCCAGCCGAGGTAGACGGTCCCGAACAGGGTCAGCACCAGGAAGACCCACGTCGACATGCGGACCCAGCGCCGCAGGCCCAGCAGCTCGGACATCAGGCAGACGGTGACCATGATCCCGACGTGCAGGGACGCAAAGGCGGCGATCGTCTGCACGGCATGGGTCGCGAAGGGGTCGACGAGGACCGTATGGCGGTCCGCGATCATCGACTCCTGCAGCGTGAACACGTAGGTGTGCGGCAGGCCGGAGAAGTCCGTGGGCACGGTGTACACCGGCCCCAGCGTCGGCACCGCGAAGTACGTCGCGACGCCGAGCACCCAGTCGACCGCGACCGCCGTGACGTACCGCTCACCGCCCGTGTGGTCCCGGGACCACACCAGCGCCACCACGAGCGTCGCGGGCACCAGGACGATCCAGGCGACGTAGACGGCCGAGAAGAAGGGTGCCGCCCACCCCTGGCCGAACAGGTGGTGCAGCACGTTCGCCGGGTCGTGGCCGAGCCACAGCATCCGGTCGAACCTCTCGAGCCGGCCGTCCCACAGGTCCCGGTTCACGAACGGCACGAAGCTCTTCAGGTTCCGGAAGGCCGCATAGGTCAGGTACCACGCGCCGAGACCGACGAGCGCGAAGCGGGTGTGCTGCCACGTCCAGCGCTCACGGACCACCGAGACGAGGGCTCGCGGCACGCGCAGAGGCGACCTGCCGCGCCATACCGCACGCGGCACCACGTCGGTGAGGAAGGCCAGCAGCAGGATCGCGGGCAGCCGGACGTACGTCGGCACGACGACCCCGTCAGGGTCACGCAGCGGCAGGTGGTAGACGACCGCGACCACGACCGCGACCGCGGCGAGGGCCAGAGACATCACCACTGCGAAACGGAAACCACCCGAGCGCACCCGGGCGAGTGTACTGACTTCACCCACCCGGCCCCGGCATCCGCGCGGTCGATCCGCGCCCTAGAGTGAGCGCCGCCACACCCCCAGCCGCAGGAGGATCCTTCGATGACTCGCTACACCGGCCGCGTCGCAGTGGTCACCGGGAGCGCCCGCGGGATCGGGGCCGCCACCGCCCGGCGGTTCGCGGCGGAGGGCGCCTCGGTCGCTGTGCTGGATCTCGACGAGGGCTCCGCGGCCGCCACCGCGGCAGGGCTCGGCGCGGCGCAGGCCCTGGGGGTCGCCTGCGACGTCGCGGACGCCGCCTCGGTGGGCCGCGCGGTCCAGCGCGTCGTCGACGAGCTCGGCAAGATCGACGTCCTGGTCAACAACGCCGGGGTCACCCGCGACAACCTGCTGTTCAAGATGACCGAGGACGACTGGGACGTGGTCATGAACGTGCACCTGCGCGGCACCTTCCTGATGAGCCGCGAGGTGCAGAAGCACATGGTCGCCGCCAAGTACGGCAAGATCCTCAACCTCTCCAGCGTCTCCGCGCTCGGCAACCGCGGCCAGGCCAACTACGCGGCGGCCAAGATGGGGCTCCAGGGCTTCACCCGCACGCTGGCGCTCGAGCTCGGGCCTTTCGGGATCAACGTCAACGCCGTCGCCCCGGGCTTCATCGTCACCGACATGACCGACGCGACCGCTCGGCGGCTCGGCATCGAGCCGGAGGACTTCCGCAAGGCCGCGGCCGAGTCCACCCCGGTGCGCCGCGTCGGCGCGCCCGAGGACATCGCCGCGACGGCCGCGTTCCTGTGCAGCGACGAGGCCTCCTTCATCACCGGGCAGACGCTCTACGTCGACGGGGGCGCCCGGGTCTGACCGACACGCCACCGCAGCTGGGCCCCGAACACGCTCCGCTGGGTCAGACTTGAGGACATGGAACCCCTGCGGCTCCGCCGTCGCCGCCGCCTCCGCCCGCTCCGTGGTGGGCGGGACAGCGCGCTGGTCGCTCTGACGCTCACCGGGAGCCTGCTCCTCGCCGCCTGCCACGGCTCCCCGAGCGCACCCGCCCAGGCGCCGAGCGGGCAGTCCACCGCGAAGGGGCTGACCGTCACCGGCCGGTGGCCGCTGACGGGCGAGCCGGCTCTCGGTCGCGCACCGGCGCACCCGGTGATGGTCGTGAAGATCGACAACTCCGCCAACAGCAGCCCCCAGGTCGGGCTGAGCGGTGCCGACCTGATCACCGAGGAGCTCGTCGAGGGCGGGTCCACGCGGCTGGCGGTCTTCTACTACCAGCACACGCCGAACCGGGTGGGACCGGTGCGTTCCATGCGGGCCACCGACATCGGGATCGTGAAGCCGGCCAGGGCGGTGCTGGTGGCCTCCGGAGGTGCTCCGCCGACGGTCCGCCGGGTCAAGGCCGCACACATCTCGGCCTTCCTCGAGGGCGCTCCGGGCTTCCGTCGTGACACCAGCCGCCGGGCGCCGTACAACCTGTTCGTCGACCTGTCCCGGCTCTCGAGCACGCTCAAGGCCGAGCAGACGGTGCCGAGCTACCTGCCGTTCGGGGACCCCGGCGACCTGCCGCGGGGAACCCGCGCCACCGGGCTGTCGGCGAAGTTCTCCGGCGGGCACACCACCCGCTGGCGCTACGTGTCCGGGAAGTACGTCGACCAGGGCAGCTTCGCGACCGCCGGCGACCGGTTCCGACCCGACAACGTCCTCGTGCTCCGGGTCCACGTAGGGGATGCCGGCTACCTCGACCCGGCGGGCAACCACGTCCCGGAGACCAGGCTCACCGGGAGCGGGAAGGCGCTGCTCTTCCACGGCGGGCGGGTCGTGACGGGCGCCTGGCAGAAGTCCCTGGACTCCACGCTCACGCTGAGCAGGGCCGGTGGCACCCTGCCCGTTCCGCCCGGTCACACCTGGGTCGAGCTCGTCCCGGCGAACGGCGGGAGCGTCACGGTCACCCGGTAGCCGGGCGTGACACCATGAGGTCGTGACGGAAACTGCTCCCGCGACGGGCCCGGCGCAGCCGAGCATCTCCTACTCGATCACCGTCCGCCTCGAGGTCCCCGCCGGTGGCTCGGCGATCAGCAGCCTGACGACCTGCGTCGAGAAGGTCGGTGGCGTGGTCACCGCGCTCGACGTGACCGCCTCCGGCCACGACCGGCTGCGGATCGACGTCACCTGCGCCGCCTCCGACACGGCGCACGCCGACCGCATCGTCGAGGCGCTGCGCGCCCTCGAGGGCGTCGCGGTGCACAAGGTCTCCGACCGCACCTTCCTGATGCACCTCGGCGGCACCATCCAGATGGAGACCAAGCACCCGATCCGCAACCGCGACGACCTCTCGATGATCTACACCCCGGGCGTGGCCCGGGTCTGCCAGGCGATCGTCGCCAACCCCGAGGACGCCCGGCGGCTCACCGTGAAGCGCAACTCGGTCGCGGTGGTCACCGACGGCTCCGCGGTGCTCGGGCTGGGCAACATCGGCCCGGCCGCGGCGCTGCCGGTCATGGAGGGCAAGGCAGCCCTGTTCAAGCGGTTCGCGGGGATCGACGCCTGGCCGCTGTGCCTGGACACGCAGGACCCGGACACGATCGTCGAGATCGTCCGGGCGGTCTCCCCGGGGTTCGCCGGCATCAACCTCGAGGACATCTCGGCGCCCCGCTGTTTCGAGATCGAGCGGCGGCTGCGGGACATCCTCGACATCCCGGTCTTCCACGACGACCAGCACGGCACCGCGATCGTCGTCCTCGCGGCCCTCACCAACGCGCTGCGGGTGGTCAACAAAGAGCTGGCCGACGTCCGGGTGGTGATGTCCGGAGCCGGCGCGGCGGGTACGGCGATCCTGCGGCTGCTCCTCGAGGCCGGGGTACAGGACGTCGTGGTCGCCGACGTCGAGGGCGTCGTGCACACCGGCCGGCCGGGCCTGCACGAGTCGCTGCGGTGGGTCGCGGAGGTCACCAACAAGGCCGGCCTCACCGGGACGCTGCGTGATGCCATGGACGGCGCCGACGTGTTCGTGGGCGTGTCCGCCCCCAACGTCATCGACGGCAGCGACGTGGCCCGGATGGCCCCCGACGCGATCGTGTTCGCGCTGGCCAACCCGGTCCCGGAGATCGACCCGGCGGTGGCGCGCGAGCACGCGCGGGTGGTGGCGACCGGGAGGTCGGACTACCCGAACCAGATCAACAACGTGCTGGCGTTCCCCGGCGTCTTCCGCGGGCTGCTGGACGCCTCGGCCCACACGATCGACGACAGCCTGCTCGTGGCGGCCGCCGAGGCGATCGCCTCCGCGGTGTCGGCAGGCGAGCTCAACGCCAACTACATCATCCCCAGCGTCTTCAACGCCGACGTGCACACCGCCGTGGCCGCCGCGGTGCGCGCCGCCGCCGAGAGCTCTCCGAAGGTCCCCACCTCGGATGTCTGAGCCGACGGATCCCCAGGTCAGGGTCGGCGACCTGCTGGTCGCCACCCCGATGCTGCTGGACCCGAACTTCGAGCGGAGCGTGGTCCTCGTCCTCGACGCCGACGAGGACGGCGCGCTCGGGGTGGTCCTCAACCGCCCGTCCCGGGTGCCGGTCGAGGAGATCCTGCCCGACTGGGGGCCGCTGGCCGGGGCGCCGGACGTGCTCTTCCAGGGTGGCCCGGTGAGCACGGACTCGGCGCTCGCGGTCGGCGCGGCCACGGCCTCAGGGGAGCCCGAAGGGGAGCCGGTCGGCTTCCGCCGGCTGTACGACGGGGTGGGGATCGTCGACCTCGACACGCCGACCGCGATCGTCGGCCCGGCGCTGACGCACCTGCGGATCTTTGCCGGGTACGCCGGCTGGGGCCGGGAGCAGCTCGCCGGCGAGATCAGCGAGGGCTCCTGGTACGTCGTACGCTCCGAGCCCACCGACCTCTTCGGACGGGACCCGAAGGGGCTGTGGACGCGGGTGCTGCGCCGGCAGCCCGGAGAGCTGGCCTGGGTCTCCACCCGGCCGCACGACCCGACCATGAACTGACCCCGACGGGCCGCGCGCACGCGCCCCTGTCGGTGAGCGACGGTAGACTTCTTCCTCGTGACCACCCAGATGAGCCCCGGCACCGAGACGATCGAGGACCGGCGCACCGCGCCCACCGACGACGGCGACCACGAGCGCTTCTCGCACTACGTGGAGAAGGACAAGCTCACCGAGGCGATGGTGATGGGCACCCCCGTGGTGGCGCTGTGCGGCAAGGTGTGGGTGCCGAGCCGGGACCCGGAGAAGTACCCGGTGTGCCCGGAGTGCAAGGACGCGTGGGAGCAGCTCAAGAAGGACCACTGACCTTCCGGACCGCCCGCCGCCGCACCCCCCGCGAGAGACGTGACTGATACACAGCACCCCCACCTGCCCGAACCCGCCGCTCCTTCTCCGCTGACCGACCTCCCACCGGCCTACCCCGACCGGGCCGCCTGGGGCACCGCGACGCGCCTGCGTGCCTGGCAGTCCGCGGCACTCGACCTGTACTTCCGGGACCAGCCGAAGGACTTCCTGGCCGTCGCCACCCCCGGTGCGGGCAAGACCACCTTCGCGCTCACCGTGGCCGCGGAGCTCCTCGCCCGACGGGTCGTCGACCGCGTCACGGTCGTGGCGCCCACCGAGCACCTGAAGGCGCAGTGGGCCGACGCGGCAGCCCGGGCCGGGATCGCCCTGGACCCCAGCTACTCGGGACGCAAGGGCCGGACCAGCCAGGACTACGTCGGCGTGGCGGTCACCTACGCCGGGGTCGCGGTGAACCCGCTGGCGCACCGGATCCGCACCGAGCGCTTCAAGACCCTGGTGATCCTGGACGAGGTGCACCACGCCGGCGACGCGATGTCGTGGGGCGAAGCGGTCCGGGAGGCGTTCGACCCGGCCCAGCGAAGGCTCGCCCTGACCGGCACGCCCTTCCGCTCCGACATCAACCCGATCCCGTTCGTGACCTACGCACCGGGCGCGGACGGGGTGCAGCGCAGCGTCGCGGACTACACCTACGGCTACGCGCACGCGCTCGCCGACCACGTGGTCCGTCCGGTGCTGTTCATGGCCTACAGCGGCGAGATGACCTGGCGGACCCGCGCCGGTGACGAGGTGGCAGCCCGGCTCGGCGAGCCGCTGACCAAGGACCTCACCGCCCAGGCGCTGCGGACCGCGCTGGACCCGGAGGGTGCGTGGATGCCCTCGGTGCTGGAGGCCGCTGACCGCCGGCTCACGGAGGTACGTCGCCACGTCCCCGACGCCGGCGGGCTGGTGATCGCCTCCGACCGGGACGCGGCCCGCGCCTACGCCGGCCTGCTGACCTCGCTGACCGGGACCCGGCCGACCTTGGTGCTCTCCGACGAGCGGGCCGCGTCGCGCCGGATCGCGGCGTTCTCCGAGAGCGACGACCGCTGGATGGTCGCGGTGCGGATGGTCTCGGAGGGGGTCGACGTGCCACGCCTCGCGGTGGGCGTCTACGCGACGACCACCGCGACGCCGCTGTACTTCGCGCAGGCGGTCGGCCGGTTCGTCCGCGCCCGCCGGCGCGGTGAGACGGCGTCGGTGTTCCTGCCGTCGGTCCCGCGGCTGCTCGGGTTCGCCACGGAGATGGAGCTCGAGCGGGACCACGTGCTGCAACGCCCCATCAGCGACGAGGGCGACATCTTCGCGGCCGAGGACGACCTCCTCGCCCGCGCGAACGCCTCCGAGGCCGCCTCGGACGACGCGCTCGGCACGTTCCAGTCGATGGGGTCGGAGGCCCGCTTCGACCGGGTCCTCTACGACGGCGGCGAGTTCGGCCATGCGGGGGAGGTGCACGTGGGCTCCGAGGAGGAGATGGACTTCCTCGGGATCCCGGGGCTGCTCGAGCCGGACCAGGTGCGCGACCTGCTCCACTCCCGGCAGAGCGAGCGGGCCCGGCGGCAACGGCGCTCGGGACCCACGACCGCCGAGCCGGCCCACGAGACCTCGACCCACGAGCAGCTGGCCACCCTGCGCCGCGAGCTCAACGGGCTGGTCGCCGCCTGGAACCACCGCACGGGGCAGCCGCACGGGGTCACGCACGCCGCCCTGCGCAAGGAGTGCGGCGGCCCGGCCGCGGCCGTCGCCACCGCGGAGGAGCTGCGCTCCCGCATCGACCGGATCCGTGGCTGGGCGGCCGGCCGCCGCTAGGCGCGGGTCAGCAGAGGCTGGGCTCCACCCAGGACTGCCGAGTACGACGTCCGGACCAGCCGGTAGTAGTCCGCTGCGCCCTCCTCCGGCTGCACGAGGGACGCCGCGCGCGTCCAGCGGGGAGCGGTCTCCTCCTGCGCCAGCGTCCAGGCCGCCTGCCGGGCCGCACCGAGGGCGACGTACTCGGCGGGCTCGGGCACGGCCACCGGTAGCGCGAACAGCCCGGCGGCGATCTGCTGGACGGCCGCGGACCGTGCGGCCCCGCCGATGAGCACGATCCGGCGCGGGGTCACCCCGGAGGCCTCGAGCGGCTCGACCGCGTCGGCGAGCCCGCAGAGCATCCCCTCGACCGAGGCCCGGACGAGGTGGGCCGGCGTGGCGTTCGCCCGGGTCAGCCCGGCCAGGACACCGGTGGCGTCGGGCAGCGCCGGCGTCCGCTCCCCGTCCAGGAAGGGCAGCAGCACCAGGCCCTCGGTGTTGCGGACCGAGAGCGCGAGCCGGTCCAGGTCGGTGAGCTCCGCGCCGGCCATCTGCAGCGCGGCGCCGATCACCCGGGCGGCGTTGAGGGTGCACACCAGGGGCAGGAACCGCCCGGTGGCGTCGGCGAAGCCGGCGACGATGCCGGAGGGGTCGGCCGTGGGCCGGTCGGCGATCGAGAACACCGTGCCGCTGGTGCCCAGCGACACGACGACGTCACCCGGCTCGAGGTCCAGACCGAGCGCGGCCCCCATGTTGTCGCCGGTGCCCGGAGCGAGCGCGATCCCGCCCGGGGTCTCGCCGACCGGCTCGCGGGGACCCGCCACCCGAGGGACCGCCAGCGGCCTCCCGAAGGCGGTGCTCAGCAGGTCGGTGCGGTACTCGCCACTCGCCGGGGACCAGTACCCGGTGCCGGAGGCGTCACCGCGGTCCGTCGTCGGGTCGCCGGCGCCGCCGCGCAGCTGGTGGGTGATCCAGTCGTGCGGTAGCGGCACGCCCTGGGCCCGGGCCGCGGTCTCGGGCTCGTTCTCGGCGACCCAGCGCAGCTTGGTGACCGTGAAGCTGGCGACCGGGACGCTGCCGGTGGCGTCCGCCCACGCCTGCGCGCCGCCGAGCTCCTCGATCAGCGAACGGGCCTGTGGAGCCGAGCGGTTGTCGTGCCACAGGAGCGCGTCGCGGACCGGGGTGCCGGCCTCGTCAACGAGGACCATGCCGTGCTGCTGGCCCCCCACGCCGAGCGCCTCGACCCCCTCGAGGATCCCGGCGGAGGCCTCCTCCCAGGCCCGCCACCACACCCGCGCGTCCACCTCGGTGACGTCGGGGTGCGCGGCCCGGCCCTCACGCACCACCTCACCGCTGTCTGCGTCGCAGACGACGACCTTGGTGTTCTGGGTGGAGCAGTCCACTCCTGCCACGAGAGTCACGCGGTGAGACTAGCGGGCCACCGCGTCGAGCAGCGGCAGCACCCGGTACGGGATCTGGGTGGCCAGCGCGATGACCGTCGAGGACCGCACGATCCGGGGGTCCGAGAGCACCGAGTCGATGACCCGTTGCAGGTCGGTGTTGGACCGCGCCACCACCCGGGCCCACATGTCGCCGGCCCCCGTGGTGGTCACCGCCTCGAGCACCTCGGGGATCCGGGTCAGGTGCTCGGCGACCGAGTCGTGCCCCGCGCCCTGCCGGATCTCGAGGGTGAGGAACGCGGTGACGGGGTGGCCGAGCGCCTCGGGCCGCAGCTCCGGTCCCCAGCCGGAGATCACGCCGGAACGCGACAGCCTGTCCAGCCGGGCCGACACCGTGCCGCGCGCGACGCCGAGACGACGGGAGGCCTCCAGCACCCCGATCCGAGGCTCCGCTGCGAACAGATGGATCAAAGTGGCGTCCAGGTGGTCCATGAGGATCCTTGTCGCTGGGCAACTTGCACAGTGTTTCGCCGTACTGTTGCACACATGGTCGTCGCGACACCATCATGCGGGGCATGACTGACGCCCTGAGCCAGACCTTGACCCCGGACGAGCTGAAGGCCGACCTGACCCTCGAGCAGCTGCAGCAGCTCGTCGGCCTCGTGGAGTACGACGAGCAGTCGGACGTGTTCCCGGTGACCGGCTGGGACGCCCTCGTCTTCGTCGTCGGGAACGCCACCCAGGCCGCGCACTACTACCAGTCGGCCTGGGGGATGCGGCTGGAGGCCTACTCGGGGCCGGAGAACGGGAACCGGGACCACCGCTCGTTCGTGCTGCGGTCCGGGTCCACCCGGTTCGTGCTCAACGGGGCCGTCGACCCGGACAGCCCGCTCGCCGACCACCACCGCCGCCACGGGGACGGCGTGGTCGACATCGCCCTGGAGGTCCCCGACGTCGACCGGTGCATCGCCCAGGCGGTGCGCGCAGGCGCGATCGTGCTCCGCAAGCCCGAGGACGTCACCGACGGGCACGGCACGGTCCGGGTCGCGGCGATCGCGACCTACGGGGAGACCCGGCACACGCTCGTGGACCGCTCTCGCTACGACGGCCCCTACCTCCCCGGCTACGAGGAGGCGCGCAGCACCATGGCTCGGCCCGAGGGGCAGCCGGAGCGGCTGTTCTCGGCCCTCGACCACGTCGTGGGCAACGTCGAGCTCGGCCACATGGACGAGTGGGTCGCCTTCTACAACAGGGTGATGGGCTTCGTGAACATGGCTGAGTTCATCGGCGACGACATCGCCACCGACTACTCGGCGCTGATGAGCAAGGTCGTCGCGAACGGCAACCACCGGGTGAAGTTCCCGCTCAACGAGCCGGCCGTGGGCAAGCGGAAGTCGCAGATCGACGAGTACCTCGAGTTCTACCGCGGGGCCGGCGCCCAGCACCTGGCGCTGGCCACCGACGACATCCTGGGCACCGTCGACGCGCTGCGGGCCAACGGCGTGGAGTTCCTCGACACCCCGGACTCCTACTACGAGGACCCGGAGCTGCGGGCCCGGATCGGGCAGGTCCGGGCCCCCATCGAGGAGCTGCAGTCCCGCAAGATCCTGGTCGACCGGGACGAGGACGGCTACCTGCTCCAGATCTTCACCAAGCCGCTGGGGGACCGGCCGACGGTGTTCTTCGAGCTGATCGAGCGGCACGGCTCGCTGGGGTTCGGCAAGGGCAACTTCAAGGCGCTGTTCGAGGCCATCGAGCGGGAGCAGGCCAGGCGCGGCAACCTGTGAAGAGGGCTGTAAAGAAGTCTGTCATTCCTGTACCCGGGCGCCCCGAAGGGGCACACTGTCCTGGAGTGCCGGTTCCCGGCAGCAGGGGGAGGCCATCGTGAGGTCGGTACCGGCGAGACGCACGCGCGCCTTCCGGCACGAGGCCGTCTTCTACCGGGGGCTCGAGGACTTCACCCGGATCGTGGCCCCCTTCGTGAGCGCAGGGCTGGCCGCCGGCGAGCAGGTGCTGGTGGTCGAGGTGCCGGCCCGCATCGAGGCGCTGCGCAGTGTCCTGGGACCCGCGTCCGACGAGGTCGCGTTCCTGGACATGATGACGCTCGGGCGCAACCCGGCGCGGATCATCCCGGCCTGGCACCGGTTCGTCGTGGAGCACCCAGGTCGACCGGTGCGCGGTGTCGGGGAGCCGGTGTGGCCGGGGCGGCGGGCCGCCGAGCTCGAGGAGTGCAGGCTGCACGAGTCGCTGCTCAACGTGGTCTTCGACGAGGTCGGCACGGACTTCCGGCTGCTGTGCCCGTACGACGCGTCGGCGCTGTCCGGGGAGGTCCTCGCCGACGCCGCCCGGACGCACCCGGTGGTCGGGTCCACGGAGGAGAACCCCGCCTACGGCGGGCCTACCTGGGCGGTCGGGGAGTTCGAGCGGCCGCTGCCGGAGCCGCCGGCCGATGCCGAGCGGATCACGTTCGGCCTCGAGGACCTGGCCGGGCTGCGCTCGGTGGTGCACCGGCTGTGCGAGATGACCAACCTGGCGGGTGACGTGGTCGAGGACCTCGTGCTCGCCACTCACGAGCTCGCCTCGAACAGCATCCGGCACGGCGGTGGCGAGGGGCTGCTGCGCGGCTGGCGCGAGCCGGGAGCCCTGGTCCTGGAGGTGTCGGACCGCGGGGTGATCCGCGACCCGCTGGTCGGCCGCGAGGAGGCGGCCGCGCTGGCCGAGGGCGGCCGGGGAGTGTGGATGGCCAACCACCTGTGCGACCTGGTCCAGGTGCGGTCCTCGGAGCGCGGGACGTCGGTGCGGCTGCACAGCTGGCTCGCCGGACCGGTCGGCGGCTAGCCGACCGCTCGGTCGAGGGGTCAGTCGAGGTCGCCGATCGCCAGCAGCTCGGCCTGGTCCTCGGTGTCCTGCTCCGAGGAGCCCTCCACCTGCAGGTGCCCCTGCAGGGTCTTGCGGCCGGCGAACAGCACCACCGCGCCGACGAGCACGGCGGCCGCGCCCATCCAGAAGGGGGCGTGCACGCTGACGTTCTCACCCAGCTTGCCCGCGGCGTACGGCGCGACGGCACCACCGGAGAACCGCACGAAGGAGTAGGCGGACGAGGCCACCGGACGCTCGACGGGCGCAGCGCCCATCACGGCCTCGGTGATCAGGGTGTTGTTGATGCCGAGGAAGGCGCCGGCCAGGATGATCCCGACCACGAGGGCCGGCTTGGAGTCGGTGAACAGGGCCATCGCCGCGAGGTCGGCGGCGAAGCAGACCAGCGCCGCGAGGACGCTCGGCACGGTGCCGAAGACCTTCTGCAGCCAGGGTGCGGCGACCACCGAGGTGAACGCGAGCAGGAGCCCCCAGCCGAAGAAGATGAAGCCGACCTGCGAGGCGGTCATGTCCAGCGGGAACGGCGCGAACGCGAGCAGGGCGAAGAAGCCCATGTTGTAGAACAGCGCGGTGATCGCGATGGTCAGCAGGCCGGGGTAGCGCAGCGCCTTGAACGGGTCGGCCAGGGAGGTACGGCGTGCGCTCGGCGGCGTCTTCGGCAGGAAGACGGCCGTGGCTGCGAGCGCGATGAGCATCAGCACCGCGACCCCGAAGAACGGGCCGCGCCAGGAGATCGAGCCGAGCTGGCCGCCGACGAGCGGCCCCGCGGCGATGCCCAGACCCAGGGCCGCCTCGAAGAGGATGATCGCCTGGGCGACGGAGCCGCTGGCCGCGGAGACGATGGTGGCCAGCGCGGTGGCGATGAAAAGCGCGTTGCCCAGGCCCCAGCCGGCCCGGAAGCCGACGATGGCCCCGATGCTGTGCGAGGAGCCGGCGAGCGCCGAGAACACGATGACCAGCGCCAGGCCGGACAGCAGGGTCCGCTTGGCTCCGATCCGGCTGGAGACGAAGCCGGTGATCAGCATCGCGACCCCGGTGACGGCCATGTAGCTGGTGAACAGCAGGGACACCTGGCTCGGTGTCGCGTGCAGCTGGTCGGCGATCGGCTTGAGGATCGGGTCGACGAGCCCGATGCCCATGAAGGCGATCACACAGGCGAAGGCCACGGCCCACACGGCGCGTGGCTGCTTGAGGATGGACGGCTGGGTCGACGACTGGGTCGACGACTGGGCCGAGGACTGGCCCGACGGTTGGGCCGAGGTGCGGGTGCTCACTCTGCTGCTTCTCCTGGGGTGTTCGACGGGCGTTGTGCGGGTTGCTCGAGGAGGGTCCGGAGCACGGCGACGGCCGTGGCGAGGTCCTCCTCGTCGTGGTGGGGGTCGGTCCGCAGCCGGGCCGCGATGACCGCGGCGCGCTCGCGGCGGGCCTGCTCGAGGACCCGGCGGCCCTCGTCCGTGAGCGTGACCAGGCTGGACCGGGCGTCCTCCGGGTTGGCCTGCTTGGTGGCCCAGCCCCGCTCGCACAGCGACCGGACGCCGGCGGACATCGTGGGCTGCGAGCACCGGTCCGCCACGGCGAGTGCGCCGATGCCCACCGGGCCGAGCTCCTCGACCTGGGAGAGCAGGCGCAGGCTGGCCGTGGGGACCTCGGTGGACGCGCCGACCGCCTCCCGGGTCACCGCGCGGACGAGCCGACCGGCGTAGAGGATCAGCTGCGCGCTGAGCTCCTCGACGGACGGGCGCTCCGCGGTTGATTGGCTCACGCAAGCAATAATACATAGCGAACCTATGTATGTCACGTTTTGAGAGGTGCGGTCAGGACGGCGGAGACCCCGACATACGACAGGGTGCAGATCCCGAGCGTCCCGAGGAGCCCGATCGGCAGGTCCCGCTTCGGGTTCCGGGTCTCTCGCCGAGGTTGGCCACCGCCTTGAAGCCGGTGTAGGCGAAGACACCACCGATGCCGCGGACAGCACGCCGGCCGTGCCGTAGATCGACGGCTCCACGCCGACGACCGCCTGCCAGAGCGGCTGGGCCAGCCCGCTGGCACCGGACTCCGGCGGCTTCCCGGCGGGAACGAACGGGGACCAGCTCGACGTACGCACGCAGAACGCCCCGGCCAGGACTCACGAACAGGCAGACGAGCACCTTCACGGCGACCAGCACGCTGGTGACCCAGGTGGCCTCCCTGATCGCGCCGTAGGCCACCACGCCGAGGAGCAGGGTGATCGCGACGGCACCCACGTCTACCGGCGCGCTCTCCCCGAACAGCGTCGAGGGGATCGCGTCGGTGAGACCCTGCAGGTAGGCCGACCAGCCCCGGGCTACGACCGCGGCGCCCAGCGCGAACGAGGTCCACGGCGCTACACCCGAGCCGCGGCATCTCACTACTGCTGCGGGCGCCGGTCAGTCGGCCGGAAGGATCGTCCCGGTCACCTCACCCAGCGCGATCCGCCCCCCGAGGGCACCGGGCGCGGTGGCGCGCAGCGTGACCGTGTCGCCGTCCTCGAGGAAGGTCCGCTCGCGGCCACCGCCGCGGAACGGCTCCGACCCGCCCCAGGACAGCTCGAGGAAGGACCCGCGCTGATCGGCCTCGGGGCCGCTGACGGTCCCCGAGGCGAACAGGTCCCCGGCGCGCAGGGACGCTCCGTTGACGGTCAGGTGGGCGAGCATCTGCGCGGGTCCCCAGTACATCGAGGAGTACGGCGGCCGGCTCACCGTCTCGCCGTCCAGCACCACCTCGATGTCGATGTCGAAGCCGTCCCCGCCCTGCACGGCCAGGTAGTCCAGCGGCTCGGGGTCCTGACCTGGCAGGTCGACCCGGGCCGCCGCGAGCGCTTCGATCGGCGTGACCCAGCCGCTGACCGAGGTGGCGAAGGACTTGCCCAGGAAGGGGCCGAGGGGCACGTACTCCCAGGCCTGGAGGTCGCGCGCCGACCAGTCGTTGAGCAGGGTGACCCCGAAGACGTGGTCCGAGAAGCCCGCCACCGGCACCTGCTCCCCGAGCCGGGTTCCTGCGCCGACCACGAACCCGAGCTCCGCCTCCAGGTCCAGCCGGGTGCTCGGGCCGTAGGTCGGCCCCTCCTCCGGGGATGTGCTGCGCTGGCCGCGGGGACGGCGTACGTCGGTGCCGGAGACCACCACCGTCCCGGCCCGGCCGTGGTAGCCGATCGGGAGGTGCCGCCAGTTCGGGGTGAGCGGCTCGCCCTCGGGGCGGAAGATCCTGCCCACGTTGGTCGCATGGTGCAGCGAGCAGTAGAAGTCCACGTAGTCCGCGACCTCGAAGGGCATCCGCAGGGTCGCGTCGGCGACCGGCACGAGGTGCGGCTCGACCAGGTCGCGCTCGGACTCCTCGGTGAGCAGCCCGGTCAGCCAGGTCCGCACCGAGGACCACGCGGGCCGGCCGAGCTCCAGCAGCGGGTTCAGCGAGCCGGCCTCGAAGACGTGGCTGATCTCCAGCATGTCCCCGGCCGCCACCGGCGCCAGGTCCACGACCCAGTCCCCGATCCGCACGCCGACTCGGGGCGGGTCATCGTCCGCGTCCCCGGTCGTGAAGACGCCGTAGGGCAGGTTGTCGACGTCGAACGCCGAGCCGGCCGCGCCCTCGACCCAGGTGGGGCGCGTCATCCGAGTAGTCCAAGCCCGGCCAGGTCGGCCAGCGGCTCGGCGACGCTGCAGGACCCGAAGGAGGTGAACCAGCGCCGGGCCGAGGTCAGTGCGGCCGGCTCGGCGGCCGCCAGGAGCTCCGCGGTGTCCGTGGTGTCGAGGACCGCCGCGACGTCCTCGGGAGAGCCGCCGTCGAGGTCCGCGCGGGTGGCCAGCAGCACGTTGAGGAACCCGTGGTGCTCGAAGCCGGTCACCGGGTCGCGGTGCCGCACGGCGTGGTGGAGGCCGGCAGTGCACTTGAAGCGGAGCTCCCGGTCCAGCGCGGCCCTCAGCCATCCGGCGAGCTCGGCCGCGGACGGGAACGCCTCCTTGTCGGCCCCTCCGGTGCGCAGCTTGAGCCGGTGGTCCGCGGCCGCGACGGTGTCCAGCGCCTGCGACCAGGACGGCGACGGCCCGTCGCCGTACCAGCGCGGTGCCTCGACGTAGACCGGCACGTCCTCGTGGAGCGCGCCGTCCTGCACCAGGCTGTCCACGGCGGTCACGATGCGCTGGGCGTTCGGCGCCAGGTCGCCCGCGTCCGACTCCCGCATCGAGATCTCGACGGCTGCCAGCTCCAGACCGGGACTGCTCGCCCAGCGCACGGCCGGGTCGATCGCGCCCGCGCCGCCGGTCACCACGACGGCGATGCGGAGCGCCCGGGCCGGGTCGCGCACCAGGTCGCGGAGCGCGGGCAGGTGACGGTCCGCGACCACCAACGGCCCCACCAGGTCGGCGTACGCTGCGGCACGATGCGAGGCGTGGTCGCGGACCGCCTGCTCGAGCGGAGCGTTGCCCGGCGGGAAGACGGCCGCGTCGTCGACCAGCGCGTTGAGGAAGGCGGGCACGGTCGACGGAGGCACCGCTCGACCATACCGATCCTCAGTCGCCGTCGCGACGCCCCGCCGAGCTGGATGCTCCGCTCGGCGGGCAGCCCGGCCTGTGGTCCGGCCGGCACCAGGGCCAGGGACACCGCCGCGGTGAGCAGGAGGCCGATCACGAACGCGAACCCGGCGGCCCGGTGGGCGCTCGCCAGCGACTCCAGCGTGGGTTGGAGGGTGGTCGCCGCCTGCCTCGTGCCCACCTGGCGCAGGACGTCGAGTAGTAGGTGAGGCCCGCGGCCAGGTCGGTGGGGGAGTCGACTTCTGCGGCTGGTCCCGGGTGGTCACCCGCGCGTCGTTGCCCCGGCCACCGGCGCGAAACGCCTAGCCGGGCGGGGGGCGCTTGGTCCGCGGCTTGCGGCCGGGGGCGTCCCGGGGTGTCAGGTCGATGAGCCTTCCGGAGATCCTGGTGCGCTGCAGGGCAGAGCGGGTCTGCTCCGGCAGGTCCGCCGGGAGCTCCACGAAGGAGTGGTCGCCGCGGATGTCGATGTGCCCGAACGCGGACCGGTCCAGCCCGCCCTCGTTGGCGATCGCGCCGACGATCTGCCGCGGCTCCACCTTGTGCCGCTTGCCGACCGCGATCCGGTACGTCGCCATCGGCGCGTCCGTGCGGGCCGCGCGGCGCGGCCTGGTCTCGCGCACCGGCGCCGGCTCGAGCTCCGGCTCCATCAGCAGCGGCCGCTCGTCCTGGGTCAGCACGGCGAGCGCTGCGGCGATGTCGGTGGCCGGCACGTCGTGCTCCTGCTCGTAGTCGGCGATGAGGTCGCGGTAGAACCCGACCTGGTCGGAGCCGAGGGCCTCGGTGATGGCGTCGCGGAATCGCGCCACCCGGGTCTCGTTGACGTCCTCCACCGTCGGCAGCCGCATCTGGGTGAGCGGCTGGCGGGTCGCCTTCTCGATCGCCTTGAGCAGGTGCCGCTCGCGCGGCGTGATGAACGAGATGGCGTCGCCCGCGCGTCCGGCGCGGCCGGTGCGGCCGATCCGGTGCACGTAGGACTCGGTGTCGGTGGGGATGTCGTAGTTCACGACGTGCGAGATGCGCTCCACGTCCAGGCCGCGTGCCGCCACGTCGGTGGCCACCAGGATGTCGAGCTTGCCGGTGCGGAGCTGGTTGATCGTGCGTTCGCGCTGCGCCTGCACCAGGTCGCCGTTGATCGCCGCGGCCGAGAACCCGCGGGCGCGCAGCCGTTCGGCGAGCTGCTCGGTGACCTGCTTGGTGCGGACGAACACGATCATCCCCTCGAAGTTCTCGACCTCGAGGATGCGCGTGAGCGCGTCCAGCTTCTGGGGGTAGGAGACGACGAGGTAGCGCTGACGGGTGTTCGCCGAGGTGGTGGTCTTGTTGCGGACGGTGATCTCGGCGGCGTCGGTGAGGTACTTCTGCGAGATCCGGCGGATCTGCGGCGGCATTGTCGCGGAGAACAGCGCCACCTGCTTGTCCTCGGGGGTCGCGGCGAGGATCCGCTCCACGTCCTCGGCGAAGCCCATGTTGAGCATCTCGTCGGCCTCGTCGAGGACCAGGAAGCGCAGCTCGGAGAGGTCGAGGGTGCCCTTGTCCAGGTGGTCCATCACCCGGCCGGGGGTCCCGACCACCACGTGCACGCCGCGGCGCAGGGCGGACAGCTGGACGCCGTACCCCTGGCCGCCGTAGATCGGCAGCACGTGCACCCCGGGGAGCCGGGCGGCGTACCGCTCGAAGGCCTCCGAGACCTGCAGGGCCAGCTCCCGGGTCGGGGCCAGCACCAGGGCCTGCGGCGTCTTCTGGCGCAGGTCGAGCCGGGAGAGGATGGGTACGGCGAAGGCAGCCGTCTTGCCGGTGCCGGTCTGCGCCAGGCCCACCACGTGGCGGCCCTCGAGGAGTGCGGGGATGGTGGCGGCCTGGATCGGCGAGGGCGACTCGTAGCCGACGTCGGCCAGGGCCCGCAGCATTCGCTCGTCGATCCCCAGGTCGGCGAAGGTGACGCTCTGCTCAGGCATCCCTCGAGCCTAGTGGGGTGCCTGTGGGGGTGCCGCCGCGCAGGGCAGGGAAGTCGTCGTCGCGCCACTCCCGGGTGGCGCCCGAGGCCGGCGCCGCGCCGGCGGCCAGCTCCGTCTCGCGGCCGCGCAGCTCCACGCGGCGGATCTTCCCGGAGATGGTCTTGGGCAGCTCGAAGAACTCGACCCGTCGCACCCGCAGGTACGGCGCGAGGTGCTCGCGGGCGTACTTCAGGATCTCGAACGCGGTCTCCTCGGTCGGCTCGAAGCCGGGCGCGAGGGCGATGTAGGCCTTGGGGACGGCGAGGCGCACGGGGTCCGGGGCCGGCACGACGGCCGCCTCGGCGACCGCGGGATGCTCGATGAGCACGGACTCGAGCTCGAAGGGGCTGATCTTGTAGTCCGAGGCCTTGAAGACGTCGTCGGTGCGGCCGACGTAGGTGATGTACCCGTCCTCGTCCCGGCTCGCGACGTCGCCGGTGTGGTAGAACCCGTCGGCCATCGCCTCCGTGTTGCGCTCGTCGTCGCCCTGGTAGGCGGTCATCAGGGGGAGCGGGTCGGCGGAGAGGTCGAGGCAGATCTCGCCCTCGCCGACGCCGTCGACCGGTCGCTTGCTGCTCGGGTCGACGAGTTCGACCGGCAGGCCCGGCAGCGGCTTGCCCATCGAGCCGGGCTTCACCCGGGTACCCGGCGTGTTCCCGATCTGGGCACTGGTCTCGGTCTGCCCGTAGCCGTCGCGGATCGTCAGGCCCCAGGCCCG
>JAWWPF010000071.1:0-31597 GCA_033850795.1 Nocardioidaceae bacterium
CGGCGGCGATCTTCAGCGGCTCGAGGCCGGACAGGAGGCACGCGTTCACGGACGGCGACGGGACGCGCGGGGCGACGCCGTCGACGATCTTCGCGATCGCCCCGATGTGACCAGGGGTGGTGCCGCAGCAACCGCCGATCAGGTTGACCAGGGAGGCCGACGCGAACTCGCCGATCACCTCGGCCATCTGGTCGGGCAGCTCCTCGTACTCGCCGAACGCGTTGGGCAGGCCAGCGTTGGGGTAGCAGGACACGAAGCAGTCGGCGACGCGCGAGAGCTCGGAGAGGTAGGGCCGGATCTCCTTGGCACCCAGGGCGCAGTTGAGCCCGACCGCGATCGGGCGGGCGTGGCGCACGGAGTTCCAGAACGCTTCGGTGACCTGGCCGGACAGGGTGCGGCCGGACGCGTCGGTGATGGTGCCGGAGATGATCACCGGCCACCGTCGCTCGCGCTCCTCGAACAGCGTCTCCAGGGCGAAGATCGCGGCCTTGGCGTTGAGGGTGTCGAAGATCGTCTCGACGAGCAGCAGGTCGGCGCCGCCGTCGACGAGCCCGGCCGCCTGCTCCTTGTAGGCAGCGACCAGGTCGTCGTAGGTGATGTTGCGGAACCCGGGGTCGTTGACGTCGGGCGAGATCGAGGCGGTGCGGTTGGTCGGTCCGAGACCGCCTGCGACGTACCGCTTCCGGTCGGGGGTGAGCTCGGTGCACGCGTCGGCGGCCTCGCGTGCCAGCTCGGCGGAGCGCTTGTTCATCTCGTAGGCGAGGTCCTCCATGCCGTAGTCGGCCTGGGAGATCCGCTGCGCGCTGAACGTGTTCGTCTCCACGAGGTCTGCGCCGGCCTCGAGGTACGCCCGGTGGATCCCACGGATCACGTCGGGCCGGCTCAGGCTGAGCACGTCGGAGTTCCCGCGCAGGTCCCGTGGCCAGTCCGCGAACCGCTCGCCGCGGAAGTCGGCCTCGCTCAGGCCGTGCTGCTGGATCATCGTTCCCATGGCGCCGTCGATCACCAGGATCCGCTCGCGCAGGGCGGCGGACAGGGCCTCGGTGGCGTCGGGACGGTGCAACGAGTCGGTCACGGGATCCTCACGGGGGTGGCGTGCAGGTCGACGGGCCCCCGACGGGCTCCCGGCTCGGCAGGGGGCTCGGCAGGCGCTCGGCCCAGCGTAGGCGGCGGTCCCGCCGCGCCGGGACCCGTACCGAGGGGTGGGCCCACGTCCGACCGTGTCCCAGCCCGGCGCGGTCTAGGCTGGAGGCGTGATCGAGATCGAGGACGTGCCGGAGCTCAGGTCGCCGGTCCTCATCGCCGCCTTCGAGGGCTGGAACGACGCCGCCGACGCGGCATCGTCGGTCCTGGACCACCTGGCGCGCGTCTGGGACGCCCGCGTGGTCGCGGCGATGGACCCCGAGGACTTCTACGACTTCCAGGTCAACCGGCCCTCCGTCGGCAGCGGCGAGGACGGGATCCGCCGCATCACCTGGCCCTCGACGCAGCTGTCGGTGTGCTCGCCGCCCGGCGCGCTCCGCGACGTCATCCTGCTGCGGGGGATCGAGCCGAACATGCGCTGGCGGCAGTTCTGCGCGGAGCTGCTGGCCGCCTCGGAGGAGCTCGGTGCGGAGCTGGTGGTCACGCTCGGCGCCCTGCTCGCCGACACGCCACACACCAGGCCCATCCCGGTCTCGGGGACCGCGACGGAGCCGGAGATCGTCGACCGCCTGAAGCTCGAGCAGTCGAACTACGAGGGTCCGACCGGCATCGTGGGGGTCTTCCAGGACGCCTGCACCCAGATGGACGTGCCGGTCGTGTCGTTCTGGGCCGCGGTGCCGCACTACGTCGCCCAGCCGCCGTGCCCGAAGGCCACCCTCGCGCTGCTCGGCCAGGTGGAGGACCTGCTCGAGGTCAGCATCCCGCTGGCCGACCTCCCCGAGGAGTCCCGCGCCTGGGAGCGTGGCGTCGACGAGCTGTCCCAGGAGGACGAGGAGATCGGCGACTACGTCCGCGCGCTGGAGGAGACGCGGGACACCGCCGACGACCCCCAGGCGACCGGCGAGGCCATCGCCCGCGAGTTCGAGCGCTACCTCAAGCGCCGGGAGACCGACCAGGACTGAGCGTGCTCAGCGCAGCCAGACCCGCAACGGGCCGAGGTCGCTGAACCCGCGGGTCAGCGGCTCCGTGAGGTCCTGCACGCTCGCCCAGCCCACCAGGGGCCGTCCGCCGAGGTGTGCCGTGAGGGCCGCGTCCAGCTCGGCCCAGAGCTCGGCCGGGTCGGCGTCCGCGCCGAAGACGTTGGAGACGCCGGTGACGGGCCCGGTGTCGTTGAGCGCTGCCCCCGCGACGACCGTCCCGGCGAGCCGACCGGTCAGCAGCGTCGCCCGGCGGTCCTCCAGCAGCGCCGGGCGGAACGGGTGCGGCCCGCCTCGCCCCCAGGCGTCGCCGAACTCCGCCACGTCCTGCACACTCCGCGCCGGCGACCAGGTGAGCCGCGCCGGTGGCGGCGGTGGCGGGGTCGCGTGACCGGGCAGCCGTCCGATCCAGCGGCCCGCGAGCAGCAGCCCGAACCCGTGGTCCCCGAGGGCCAGGTCGGCGAAGCCGTCCTTCACCGAGCAGCCGTCGGTGGCATCCACGGCAGCCAGCACGGCCGATGCCGGCACCCCGGGGCGCAGGGTCACGGCGTCCGGGTAGAGGTCGGGCGTCCGCTCGGCGCTCGACCAGAGGCCGTCGCCGAAGGCGCCAGTCAGGCCGTGGGTCCGCGCCACGGTGTCGCACCACTCGGCGTTGTTGAGCGCCGCGAGGCGGAGCAGGTCAGGCGCCGCCATCTCGACCCCGGGGCTACAGGCGAACGCCGAGCAGGGCGTCCACGAGGTCGCGGACCCCTGCGGCCCCGGCACCGTCCCGGTGCGCATCGGCGGCCCACCGGTCGAGGGCCGCCAGCGCCCCCGGGGCGTCCAGGTCGTTCGCCAGCGCGGCCCGCACGGCGTGGGTGAGCTGCGCGGCATCCTCCGAGGTCGCCCCCGCGGCCGATGTACGCCACGTCTCGAGGCGGGCCTGCGCGCGGGTCAGGTCGTCGTCCGTCCACTCCCAGTCGGAA
Source organism: Nocardioidaceae bacterium (assembly GCA_033850795.1). Taxonomy (GTDB): domain Bacteria; phylum Actinomycetota; class Actinomycetes; order Propionibacteriales; family Nocardioidaceae; genus Nocardioides_B. The sequence goes on from JAWWPF010000071.1 coordinate 3,086, forward strand.
CGGTAGTGGTGCGCGAGGATCGCCAGCCGGATGGCCATCGGGTCGACGCCGGCCTCACGCAGCCTGGAGACCAGGACCAGGTTGCCCTTCGACTTCGACATCTTCTCGCCCTGGTAGCCCACCATCCCGGCGTGCACGTAGCTCTTCGCGAACGACAGCCCGTCGAAGGCCGCCTGGGCGTGCGAGGCGCTCATCTCGTGGTGCGGGAAGGCCAGGTCGCTGCCGCCGCCCTGGACGTCGAAGTCCTCGCCGAGGTAGCGCAGGGCGATCGCGGAGCACTCGATGTGCCAACCCGGGCGTCCGGGTCCGAGCTCGGAGTCCCAGGCCGGCTCACCCGGGCGCTCGCGCTGCCACAGCACGCAGTCGAGTGGGTGCTTCTTGCCGGGCCGGTCCGGGTCTCCCCCGCGTTCGGGGAAGATCCGCAGCATCTGCGCCTCGTCGAGCCTCGAGACCTGCCCGAAGCGCTCGTCGGAGTGCACGTCGAAGTAGAGGTCGCCGTCCACGTCGTAGACGTGCCCTCGCGAGCGGAGGTGCTCGATGAGCTCCACGTGAAGGGGGATCGACTCCACCGCGCCGACGTACTCGTCGGGAGCGAGGACCCGCAGCGCCGTCATGTCCTCACGGAACAGCTCGGTCTCACGCTCGGCCAGCTCGACCCAGTTCACGCCGGTCGCCGTCGCACGCTCGAGGAGCGGGTCGTCGACGTCGGTGACGTTCTGCACGTAGTGGACCTCGCGGCCGGCATCGCGCCAGGCCCGGTTCAGCAGGTCGAAGGCGACGTAGGTGGCGGCGTGGCCCATGTGCGTCGCGTCGTACGGCGTGATGCCGCAGACGTACATCCGGGCCGGACCCGAAGGGGCGGTGGCGCTCAACGCGTCCGCGGACGTGTCGTGCACGTGGACCGGCCCCGCAGTCCCGGGGCCGAGCCTGGGCACCGCAGGGCTCGTCCACGCACGCATGCGGAGCAGCCTAACTGCCGGGTCGCACCGGTTGCGTCGCCGGGAAGCCGGTGGCGTCGTCCCCGGTCGCCGCGGGAAGGCCGGTGCGGCTGTACTGCGACCAGGAGCCCGGGAACAGCCGTCCCGGCGCGTAGCCGGCGTGCTCCAGGGCGAGCAGGTTGTGGCACGCGGTCACGCCGGACCCGCAGTAGGAGACGACCTCGCTGCCGTGACGGACACCGAGTCGCTCGAAGCGGCGCCGCAGCTCCCTTGGCGGGACCAGGCGGCCGTCGGGACCGAGGTTGGCCCGGCAGGGCAGGCTCCGGGCTCCCGGGATGTGCCCGGCCCGGGGGTCGACGGGCTCGTGGTCGCCCCGGTAGCGGTCCGCGTCGCGCGCGTCGACCAGCACGCTCGTCGTACCCTCCGGGCCGCCCGGCCGCACGAGGTCCGCGAGGTCGGCGAGGTCCACGAGGTGGTGAGCCGGCCAGGGTCGGCTGGTGAAGTCGCCCGGGACGGAGGGCGGCGTGCCGGCGCCCGGCTCGAGAGCACCGGTGAACACGGCCAGGCCTCCGTCGAGGACGGCGGCGTCGTGCCCGGTGACGCGCAGCATCCACACCAGCCGTGCGGCGATCACACCGTCGGCGTCGTCGTACGCGATCACGGTGTCCGCCTCGTTCACCCCGAGACGTCGCATCCCCTCGGCGAACACCTCGGGATCCGGCAGCGGGTGGCGTCCCGCATCGGTGCCTCCGGGCCCGGACAGCCACGTCTCGAGGTCCACGAAGCGCGCGGACGGGAGGTGGCCGGCGGCGAAGGCGTCCGCCCCGGACCGGCCGTCGAGGTACCAGCGGACGTCGGCCAGCACCACGTCGGTGGCATGCTCCGTCACCCAGTCGACGGAGACGAACGGTGCGATCACGAGGAACCCTTCTGGAGCTCGGGGGCCACGGTCAGAACGCCGGCCACGGGATCGAGGGCCTTCCCCGGGAGGGGACCGGCATGACGTTGCGGCGCAGGAGCGTCTCGCACCGCACCTGGGTCGCGACCATCTCCTCGCGGAGCAGCAGGTCCTCGAGCATGGCGGTGAGCTCACTGGTCTCGGTGCACAGCTGCTCGACCAGCTCACGCACCCCTGCTGCGTCGTCGGGGTGCAGCGGCTGGTGCGCCCATCCCCACAGCACGGTCCGGAGCTTGTTGTCGAGGTTGAACGACACGCCGTGGTCGACCCCGAACCGGTGCCCGTCCGGCATCGGGAGCACGTGGCCGCCCTTCCGGTCGGCGTTGTTGACCACCACGTCGAAGACGGCCATCCGACGCAGCGCCTCGCTGTCCTCGTGCACCAGCCAGATCGGCCGGTCCCGGTCGTCGTAGGCGTCCAGGACGTGCAGGTAGCCGCGCGGCATCCGCCCCTGCGGCACCAGGTCGACGGGGTCCTGGCCCGGGTCCGGCTCCCGCCAGGCCTGGACCATCCCGGGTCCGGCGGGGCCGTCCCCGCGCAGGACGGTCGGCGGTACGACGTCCCAGCCGAGCGCCTCCGAGACGGCGTAGGCGGACACCTCGCGCCCGGCCAGCGTCCCGTCGGGGAAGTCCCACAGTGGGCGTTCCCCGGCGACGGGCTTGTAGACACACTCCAGGCTGGCGCCGTCCAAGGTCGCGGTCGCGTAGAAGGTCGCGTTGGAGGCGGGCATGATCCGGCCCTGGATCTCCAGGTCCCCCCGGGTCAGCAGGTCGTGCTCGTTCACCGGCGTGTCGGGGGTGGAGCCGGGCGTGTCGCTGGGCGCCTCGCTCACGGCTCCCTCACGCGTCGGGCTCGGCCGTCGTGCGACGGAAGCCGTTGGCGCGCGGACACACGTGCCCGGACGGGTCGAGCGGGCTGCCGCAGAACGGGCAGGGCTCCCGCCCGGCGGAGACGACCGCCTGGGCCCGCTTGCTGAACGCGCGCGCCAGTCCGGCGGGCAGACGTACGACGAGCATCTCCTCGGGCTCCGGCTCCACGATCTCCTCGTCCGGGCTGCCGGGGTCGACGACGGCCTCCTCGCTGTAGGGGAACACCTCGACCACGACGCGCTCGTCGGCCGCGTCCCACGACAGCGTCATGGTCCCCGCCCGGAACTCCTCCACGATCGGCTGCTCGAGGGGTGCGTTGTCCTCCAGCGAGACCGGCGGGATCGCCGGGATCGTGCTGTCCACCTCGGCTGCGCTCAGCAGCTCGTCGAGCAGCTCGTCGATGCGTTCGGCGAGGACCGAGACCTGCTGCTTCTCCAGCGCCACGCTGGTCACGCGAGGACCGGTGCGGGCCTGCAGGAAGAACGTGCGCTGCCCCGGCGGGCCGACCGTGCCGGCGACGAACCGCTCGGGCGGGTCGAAGCTGTGGATCACCGATGCCATGTCACGAGCCTAGGCGGTCGCTGCGGCGCCCGCGCCGCCCCCGACCGCCGCGTCGCTGCTCACCTTTCGACTGCGGCCCTTCCGCTTCGGCGGCCGCAGGTGGGAGAGGTCCCCCGCCGAGGTGTTCATGGTGACCACGAAGGGACGTCCCGGCGTGTAGCGCACGACGGACAGCGACGCGGGGTCGACGACGATGCGCTGGAACGCGTCGAGGTGCAGACCCAGGGCGTCGGCGAGGATGGCCTTGATGACGTCCCCGTGGCTGACCGCGACCCAGACAGCGTGGGGACCGTGCTCGGCCTCGACCGCGGCGTCCCACCTGCGGATGGCGCCGACCGCGCGCGAGGACATGGCGGTCATCGACTCACCCTCGGGGAACTGGGCCGCGGACGGGTGCTGCTGCACGGTCTTCCACAGCTCCTCCTTGGCCAGCGTCTTCAGCTCCCGCCCGGTCCAGGACCCGTAGTCGCACTCGAGCAGCCCGCGTTCGCTGCGGACCCGGGCCGGGGGCGACTGCAGCCGCGCGATCTCCCGGGCGGTCTCCCGGCACCGCTCGAGGGGGCTGGACACGATGGCGGCGAGCGGGACCTCGGCGAGCCGGCCGGCCGCTGCCCTCGCCTGCTCCACGCCTGCCTCGTCGAGGTGGACACCCTTGCCGCGTCCGGCGAGCACCCCGGACACGTTCGCGGTCGTACGGCCGTGCCGGGCCAGGATCAGCGTCGCCATGGCCAGACCCTACCGACGCGCGCCTGGGCTTACCCTGACGCACATGATCGTGGACAACGCGCTGTACCGCGACGGCGTCAGGGTGCACGTGGACTGCCGCAAGGACGACCTGGACGCCGTACGCGACAGCGCCACCCGCGCGGGCGATTTCGTCTGGGTGGGGCTGCACCAGCCGTCCGCGGAGGAGCTGAACCGCGTGGCCGAGGTCTTCTCCTTGCACCCGCTGGCCGTCGAGGACGCGTTCAAGGCACACCAGCGACCCAAGCTCGAGCGGTACGAGGAGTCGATGTTCCTGGTCCTCAAGACCCTGTGGTACGTCGACGAGCACGACGCCGTGGAGACCGGGGAGATCAACCTGTTCGTGGGGCACCGGTTCGTGGTCAGCGTGCGACACGGCGCCGGCACGGAGCTGCACAGTGCGCGGCTGGACCTCGAGCAGCGGACCGCGGTCCTCGGGCACGGACCGTCGGCGGTCCTCTACGCGATCTGCGACCGGGTGGTGGACGGGTACGAGGCGGTGGCCACCTCACTGGAGGAGGACGTGGACGAGGTGGAGATCTCCGTGTTCTCCCCGACCCGCGCGAAGGACTCGCAGCGGATCTACGTGCTCAAGCGCGAGCTCTCGGAGATGCGCCGTGCGGTGAACCCGCTGCGGGAGCCGATGAAGCGCTTCGCGGCCGGGGCGACGCCGTTCGTGAGCCAGGAGGCCGCGCCGTTCTTCCGCGACGTCGCCGACCACGTCCTGCGGGTCTCGGAGAGCATCGAGGCCCTCGACGGCCTGCTGTCCACGGCCTTCGACGCCAACCTGGCGAAGATCAGCCTCCAGCAGAACGAGGACATGCGGAAGATCTCCGCGTGGGTGGCCATCGCCGGAGTGTGCACGCTCGTCGCGGGCGTCTACGGGATGAACTTCCGCTACATCCCCGAGCTGCGCTGGCACTACGGCTACTTCTACGCGCTGGGGCTGATGGCGACGTTCTCGGTGGTGCTCTACCGGGCCTTCAAGAAGTCCGGCTGGCTCTGAGCGAAGGTCAGGTGGCGCTCAGCACGCCGGTGCCGAGGGCGATGAGGAGCAGGACGCCGAGCGCGACCCGGTAGGGCACGAACCGTCCGATGGAGTGGCCGGCGACGAACTTCAGCAACCAGGCGATCGACACGTAGGCGACCACGAAGCTGACCACGGTGCCCACCACGGTCTGCCCGATGCCGATGTCGCCGGACAAGGAGTCCTTCAGCTCGTAGAGGCCGGCGGCCAGCAACGCCGGGATCGAGAGGAAGAAGGACAGCCGGGTGGCCGAGACGCGGTCCAGGCCCCTGAGCAGCCCCGCGGAGATGGTCGCCCCGGAGCGGGACACCCCGGGGACCAGGGCGATGCACTGGACGAGCCCGACGACGACTGCGTCCTTCATCGTCAGGTCCTTCTCGCTGCGAACGGGCCGCCCACGCCGTTCGGCGTACAGCATCACACCGCTCCAGAGGATCAGCGCGATCGCCACCACCCACAGGGACCTCAGCGGCCCGGTGATGAGGTCCTTGGCGAGCAGTCCGACGACGCCGATGGGAATGGACCCGACGATGACGTACCAGCCCATCCGGTGGTCCAGCTGGCCGCGCACCTCGGGTTTCGCGAGGCCGACGGCCCAGGCCTTGGCGATCCGCAGGATGTCGGTCCAGAAGTACAGGATGGCCGCGACGATGGCGCCCATCTGGATGACCGCGGTGTACGCCGTGACGGCCGGGTCGTCGACGGGAAGGCCCATCAGCTGCTCGGCGATGGTGAGGTGCCCGGTGCTGGACACGGGGAGGAACTCAGTCAGCCCCTCGACGATGCCGAGGATCACGGCCTGGAGGTAGTCCATCTGCTCTTCCTGATCATCGGGCAGGGCCTCATACACACTAGGGCCGGAAGCATGACGGCAGCCTGACAGGGTGTGCCGTGTCGCGGATGTGACGCAGATGACCGTCCGCGGCGACGGCGAGCCGCAACTCGGTCGAGTAGCACTATAGCTACCGTGACCGCATGCAGCAGCGCTTCCTCGGCCGGACCGGGCTGAAGGTGTCCCGGCTCGGGCTCGGCACGCTCACCTGGGGTCGGGACACCGACGAGCACGAGGCGCGGGACCAGCTGGTGGCGTTCACCGAGGCCGGCGGGACGCTGGTGGACACGGCGGCCGGCTACGGCGAGGGAGCCGCGGAGGAGCTCATCGGCTCCCTGATCGGGGACGTCGTGCGTCGCGACGAGATCGTCCTCGCGACCAAGGCCGGGATCAGCCGGGGTCGCGGGGGCCGTACGACGAACGCGTCCCGCGGCTATCTGCTCAGCTCCCTGGACGCCTCGCTCAAGCGGCTCGGCGTCGACCACGTGGACCTGTGGCAGGTGCACACCTGGGTCGACGACGTCCCTCTCGAGGAGACGCTGAGCGCCCTGGACTTCGCGGTGGCGACGGGTCGTGCGGCATACGTCGGGGTGTCCAACTACAGCGGGTGGCAGAGCGCCCAGGCGGCGACCTGGCAGAGGGCCTTCCCGGGGCGGGCGCCCCTGGCCTCCAACCAGGTGGAGTACTCCCTGCTGAACCGGCGCGTCGAGGGCGAGGTGCTGCCCGCGGCCGTCGCGCTGGGGATGGGGATCCTGCCCTGGTCCCCCTTGGGCCGCGGCGTGCTCACCGGCAAGTACCGCCGCGGGACGCCCGCGGACTCACGCGGCGCCTCGCCGCACTTCTCGAGCTTCGTGGGCGGCTACCTCAACGAGCGGTCCTCGCGGGTCGTCGAGGCGGTGGCGCGGGCCGCCGAAGGTCTCGACTGGTCGCCGATGGAGGTGGCGCTCACCTGGGTCCGCGACCGGCCCGGCGTCACCGCCCCCATCGTGGGCGCCCGGACAGCCGCCCAGCTGCGTGGCTCCCTGACCGTCGAGGCCTTCGAGCTGCCTCCTCAGATCATCACGGCTCTGGACGACGTGTCCCGGGAGACGGCAACCTAGGCGGACGTCCCTGGAACCGCATGTCAGGATTGCGTCATGTCTCGTGCACCGCTGAGCACCGCCTCCCAGCGTCGCGCGCTCGGCCCCAGGGTCGAGTACGAGTACGAGCGACTGACGATCTCCCGCGAGTTCTCCCGCAGCTACGTGACCCGGATGCTCGTCGAGCGTGCTGAGCACGGAGGGTGGGAGCTCGACCGGCTGCGGCTCTCCCCTGACGGCACTCGCCGGGTCGTGCTTCGCCGCAAGATCATCCGCCAGCGGTCGACGTACTACCTCTGAGGCGTCTGTCCCTCCCTCCTCCGGCTCCGGTCAGGCCCGGTCCAGGAAACGGTCGAAGACCCGGGCGCCGAACTGCAGGGCGTCGGTCGGCACCCGCTCGTCGACGCCGTGGAACAGGGCGGTGAAGTCGAGGTCGGCCGGCAGCCGCAGCGGTGCGAACCCGAACGAGCGGATGCCGAGCCTCTTCCAGTGCTTGGCGTCCGTGCCCCCGGACATGAGGTACGGCGCGACGATGGCGTCCGGGTCCTCCTCGAGCAGCGACGCGGTCATCGCGTCGACGAGGGCGCCGTCGAACGTGGTCTCGAGCCCGTGCTGGCGGCTCACGAAGTCGATCCGGACCCGGTCCCCGACCAGGTCCGCGAGGGTGTCGAAGAACTCGTCCTCGTAGCCGGGCAGGAACCGCCCGTCGACGTGCGCGGTCGCCTCCCCCGGGACCACGTTCACCTTGTAGCCGGCGCCGAGCATCGTCGGGTTCGTGGTGTTCTTGATCGCAGCACCGATCATCCTGGCCGCCGTACCGAACTCCGAGACGAGATCCTCGGCGTTGTCGGGTGTCGCCTCGACCCCGGCGAGCTGCCCGATCGAGGACAGCAGCACCTGCATCGAGGGCGTCAGCCGGACCGGCCACTCATGAGCGCCGATGCGCGCCACCGCGGCGCTGAGGGCGGTGACCGCGTTGTCCGGATGCCGCATGGACCCGTGACCGGCGTGACCGGTCGCGGTCAGCCGCATCCAGGCCATGCCCTTCTCGGCGGCCTCGATGAGGTACACCCGTCGGCCGCGGATGGTCGCGCTGAACCCGCCGACCTCGCCGACGGCCTCGGTGCAGCCCTCGAGCAGGTCGGGTCGGTTGAGCACGATCTGCTCGGCGCCTTCGTGGCCGCCGGCCTCCTCATCGGCCGTGAAGCACAGCACCGCCGGTCGGGCGGGTTCGGCGCCGGCACGGGCCCGGGCGCGCACGACCGAGAGCAGCATCGCGTCGAAGTCCTTCATGTCGACGGCTCCGCGGCCCCACAGGTACCCGTCCTGGACCTCACCCGAGAACGGATGGACGGTCCAGTCGTCGGCCTCGGCCGGGACCACGTCGAGGTGGCCGTGCAGGAGCAACGGGTCGCCCGCGCCGGAGCCCCAGCGGGCCACCACGTTGGTGCGTCCCTCCACCCCTTCGTACAGCTCGGCGTCGATCCCGACCTCGTCCAGCAGCGCGGCGACGTGCTCGGCCGCCTTGCGCTCCCCGGGCCCCGAGCCGTCCCCGTAGTTCGTGGTGTCCATCCGGATCAGGTCGCGGCAGATCTCCACGACCTCCGCCGCGGGGTCGTAGGACGCGCGGCCTTCGTTGTCCTCGGTGCTCATGGGCCCATCCTGGCACCGTGCTCCGACGTTCGGCCGACGCGCGGGCACAGGCCTGTCTTTGCTACAGTTACCGCCGCTATCGGGGCTCCTCGCGAGCCGCGGCAGCACACCCTGTCCGGGTGGCGGAATAGGTAGACGCGCTAGCTTGAGGTGCTAGTGCCCTTTATCGGGCGTGGGGGTTCAAGTCCCCCCTCGGACACGTATCGGGCCCGGGTCTGTGCAGGTCACACCGGGCCACCGCCATCCCGGCGGCGCGGAGCAGTTCCGTGAGGCTGTTGTGCAGCAGCGCCGGCCTCGTCGACCGTGAGCGCGGCCGTCGGGTCTCGTCGTCCGGTCTTGCGATGGAGGCGACGATCCGCTGACGCGGCTGCACACTGGACGATCCTTCGCCCTGGATCAGGCGGACGACCACCTCGGGCACTCTGACGCGAAGGTCGGTGGACTGCAGGCGCGGATCCGGTCGGGTTTCCGTATTGTTCTGCATGGGTTCAGCGCCTTTCGGCGGAAGGTTGCTGGATCAAGGCCCTGTCGGGGTGTGCATGCACCCCGGCGGGGCCGCTCGCGCAAGACCGTCATCTTCCGCTGACGGGGGCTGCCGGTTTACCAGGGGCCCCTGGTAAACCGGCACACCCCTGCCGTTACTACAGCGGGGGTGTGCCGGTTTTGGCGGGTGTGTACGACGTACAAGCCTGATCGTCGCGGGTCGATGACGTCCACGGGCCAGGATGCGCCGGCCATCCACAACCCGCGAGGACGGGCCCCCGGGTCAGGAGCCGGGGTCGCAGAGTCTCGGCTCCGCGTCCTGGGACAGGTCTCGGCTTCTGCTCCCCTCCGACCGCGCTCAGACGGGCCTCGAACGCCACTGGATGCGCCCAGATGCGCCGTGGGTCGGAAGATGCACGGACGCCTCGGACCGTAGTCGGATCCGATAGCCGGTCAATGTCCGAGATGGAGAGGTGAACCTCGACCTGTCCCGGGGCTCGAAGGCCAGCGCGGACAGCGGCAGGCTCGCCCCTGGGAGTGACGCGGTCAGGGTGCCCCGGAATGCCCTCATGGCCGCATCATCGGATCTGGCGTCCGTTGAGGCTGCCGAGCCAGGGCCACGTCGTCCACGCGGTGTACCGGGTGCTGTGCTGCCAGTGTCGCCCGGGGCCCGAGCACCGGGCCCTGGCCGCAGGCCTGTCAGGCGGGGCCGAGCTCCTTGGCTGACTCCCACACCACACCATGCCCACGAGTGCTGGGCAGCTCGCCTTGGATCCGGGCCGCAGCCTCGGCGGTGGGGTGGCCCAGCAGCGCGGCGTACGCGAGCGCAACCGACGGGGTCCGTTGGTGCGCGGCGACACAGTGCAGCAGGACGGTGTGGCCCTCCTCGCGGAGTCCCCGAACCGCGTCAGCGGCGTCGTACAGCAGGAAGTGGAGGTTCGCGTTGTCCTCCGCGTGACTGCTGTCGATGAGTCGGGAGTCGATCCGGTTCTCGGGCTCAGTCCGTTCGAACAGTGGCTCGTGAAGACCCACTCGGCACAAGGAGACGATGGCTGAGGCTCCGTGGTCCAGGGCTCGCATCGTGCCCAACAGCACGCCGTCGTCATAGGGGTGCGGCACCACCCTCTCGCTCGCTGACTCCGGGTAGTTCATCTCCGCGATGTCCGGCCAGCCTCTGACCGGGCCGTGAGCCACGACGGACGTGCCGAACGCCTGCAGGTCACGCGACCGCAGGCCGGGCCAGCCGTGCACGATCCGGCGCCAACGCCACGGCACGGCCGAGGCGCCCCACCGCGCGCCCAGCAGACCCCCAGCGATGGCCGCGACCGTGTCGGTGTCATCACCGATACGTACGGCGGCGTGCAGCGAGTCCTGAAGATGCAGACAGGGAAACTGCGACTGCGAGGGGTCGAGGTCGGGGACAGCGGTCTGCGTGACTGCCGCGACCGCAGCCTGCAACGCAGTCACCGTGTAGCCGTTGGGACGGAACGTCGAGGCCGGCGCGGATCTGGCATCGGCGATCAGGCCGGCCCAGTCGTCGCGACGCGTCGCCGGCAGCAGCTCGAGTCCGGACTCCACATCGATGCGGGCCTCGAGGACCGCCACCCGGATGGCCTCCGACCAGAGCACGCACGAGTCACCTGCCAGCGGGTCGGCGTGAGTGAGCTCGGCGACCGCCCGCGCCGCCCGGGCGGTCTGCTCACGGTCTCGGAGGGAGGCAAGCGGGACCGGTGAGGTTCGCATCAGCGCGCCGTTGCCGGCCGACCGCGAGTGGCGGCTGGCGTACGCGGCTGCCGCCTCGCCCATCAGCCGCCCGAGCGAAGGGTCCTCGGCCCGGTCGGCGACGGCGGCCAGCACGGCCCGGGTCTGGATCCCGATGTCAGCCGGACCAGAGGCGTACCAGGTGAGGAAGTTGCGAGCCACCGCAGTGAGCCCCTCCGCGCTGGACAAGTCGCGCTGGTCGACCGCAGCCCGAGCGACCGCCACAGCCATCGACGTGTCGTCGCTCCACTCCCCCGGAGCGCCGTTGATCAGTCCACCGCCAAGCATCTCGGCGGGCTCGCCGGACCCCGGGGGTGTACCGAACTCGTAGTGGACACCGAGCGCGTCACCGACAGCCTGACCCAGCAGTACGCCGGCTGCTCGGTCGACCTGCGGTGTAGTCAGTCTCACGGGACTCCCTTCGACGCTCCAGCGAGGGTGCGGACGTTATCCGAGTACCGAACCGGAGGGCGAGTGTCGGGGACGGTCGGGGGACTGACTCGCCGTTCCGGGACAGTCGACCCCTGCGTCCGCGGTGGGACGCGAGCCCCGAGCTCACACTGGGAGGTCGTGAGGCGGGGCCGCGCCGCCGCCAGCAGCCCGCGGGACTGATGGGGGATTGCCCGGGTGCACCGGCGGTGGTTCACAGTAAACCTTTGTGTCTCGTTCATCCAGCCAGCCGTCGACGCGTTGCGCCTGGTCCCGCTCCGCGCGACCTTCACCCCACGCGCACCCGGCACGGAGCCGTCGTAGGAACCTCAACCGGCGGCCCACCGTTGGTCAGCCGGGGTCGTCGGTCCAGGCAACGGCGCTGATCCGCCAGCCGTCGGAGGCGCGAACGAGCTGCAGCGTCTTCTTGCCCTGCGCGGAGAACGCCGTGCCGTCCCGGACGCCGGCCTTGGCGTAGCTGCTGAACCGCTGGGCGATGCCGCCGGCCATCTCGGTGCGTCCGAAGACCTCCCACTCCCGGAACTCCTGCAGCGTGCCGTCGGTCAGCAGGGCTCGCCGGGGAGCGACGAAGCCGTCCACGTCGTAGACGGTCAGCTCTCGGCCGGCGGAGCGCAGGATGACCGCCTGAGGCAGGAGGACCTGGCGCAGCGAGTCCAGCCGAGCGTCGAGGTCCGGACCCGTGGTGAAGGCGGCGAAGAACGTGGCAACCAGGCGAGCGATCTCGGCCTCGTCGTGCGATGGGCACTCGTCGCCGTTGACGTGACCCGGCCCCTCAGCGCTCTCGTCGCCGGGCGCCGTACGGGCGCGCCACTCGGTGTCGAGGACGGAGAAGAGCAGCTGATCCTCCCAGGCGCCTTTGAACAGGACGCTGTCCCGGAGGTGACCCTCCTGACGCATGCCCAGACGGGTCAGGAGCCGTGCGGAGCGGTCGTTGGGCGCGATGCACACAGCGCTGATGCGATGCAGACCCAGCTCCTCGAAGCCCAGGCGCAACACCGCCTGCGCCGCCTCCTCGGCCAGCCCCCTGCCCTGGGCGTCGGGGTGCAGCGCGAACCCCAGCTCGCCCTGCCTGCTGACGTCGCTGGCCCACTTGAGCAGCACCTCGCCCACCACGCGGCGCGTCTCACGGAGCTCCATGGCCAGCACGAGCCACTCCCCCGGCGCACGCAGTGCGTCCTGGGTGAGCTTGACGTGCAGCGCCGCACGGGTCTGCTCCCGGTCCCGCACCGGCCAGGGAACGTACCGCACCACCTCCGGCAGGCTGTGGAACCCGAGCAGGTCGTCCAGGTCGTCCTCCCGGTGCGGCCGTAGGTCGAGCCGCTCGGTGCGGAGGGGATACGAGGGGAACAGCCCTGCCGGCGCCCTGCCCATCACGTGACCTCCGCATGTAGACGCCCAGCCGGTCCGGAGGTCAGGCTAGTGCATCGCCACGGTCAGGCAGGGCATCCTCGAGCGCCGGTGCGACGCGCCGGGCGTTCCCCGCTCCCGCGCAGAACCTGACCGTGACGGGCAGGGCTCAGGACACCTTCGTGAGCCACCGGTGGAGTGCGACCGCGAGCTGCACCGGAGCGTCGTAGTGGATGAGGTGGCCCGCGCCGTCGACGACCTCGACCTCGGCGCCGGGGATCAGGTCCGCGAGCCGGTGAGCACGGTCGACCGGGATCCAACTGTCGTCGCGGCCCCAGATGACCTTGACCGGGAGGTCGAGCTCGGCGTACCGGTTCTGGACCTCGTCGGTGAAGCGCTCGTCGGCGGCCGCGATCTGACGGTAGAAGGCGCCTTGGCCCTCCTCGGAGAGCCACGGGCGGGTCAGGCCCTCCAGCTGGGCCGGGGTGAGTCCGCGGTGGCTCGCCCCGGCGATGTACGCCGACAAGGCTCCCCGGTGCACCGCCGGAGGCTGGGCCGCGAACACCGAGGGATGGTCGGCGACGAGCCGGAAGAAGTCCGATCCCCAGGGCCGGAGCGCGACCACGTCGACGAGGGCGAGCGAGGCGAACGACGCGTCGTGGAGCAGGTGCGCCCGCAGCGAGACGGCGCCACCGAAGTCGTGCGCCACGACATGAGGGGCCTCCAACGCCCAGTGCTCGAGGAGGTCGCCGAAGAGCTCGCCCTGCGTCCCGAGGTCGACGGCATGCTGCTCGAGCTTCGAGGACCGCCCGTAGCCGGGCATGTCCCACAGGTACACGCAGAACTCGGCACTCAACGCGTCGGCGAACGGCTCCCAGAGCACTGACGACCACGGTGTGCCGTGGCAGAGCACCACCGGAGGACCGGATCCCTGTCGGCCCCACGCCACCGACCGCCCCCGCCAGGTGAACACCTGGTCGACCGTCACCCTCTCCGGCCCCCGTAGGACCTGACCAGCGCGTCCGCCACGATGGCCGCGTCAGCCTCCGCGGTGGTGGCCGGGTACTCGGGCAGCAGGTCGTCCCACACCACCAGCCAGGACCCGCGAAGCTGCACCTGACCCACGGGCCGAGCGAAGAACCACACATGGAGATGCGCGGCCCCGTCGCCGATGCGGTAGACGTGGCAACGGCTGATGTGCGGCAAGGACTCGATGTGCCGGGTGATGTGGCTGCTCAGCACGCCGAGCTGGGCGGCGAGGTCGTCGGTGAGGTCGGCGAGGTCGTAGTGGTCCCGTGGGTGGAGCATCAGGGCGAGCGGCACCCCGACACTCTCGACCCGCGTCAGCCGCCAGCGGTCGTCGAGCCAGAAGCCCTCGTCCCGTCGCCGGCAAGACGTGCAGCTCGCGGCGTCCTCACCGTCGCGAGGCGGCTCGGGGTCGACGGGCGGTCGCAGTCGTGAGACCTGCAGCCCTTCGGCCTCGAACGGGCTGATGTCCCAGCCGGTCATGCGTGACAGCGGCAGTCGCTGTTCCTCATCGGCCGCGTCGACGGCGTGGGCGTAGAACTCGTCCGGGGACAGTGGCATGCCTCAGACGGTAGCCGCGTGCGCGGGTGACGGGGTCAGTTGTAGTGCACGAGCTGGGGCCACGTCCGTGTCCACGACCGCGTGACCCGGCACAACATGATCGGTCCGTGCTGCTCGTCGTTGTCGAGGCCGACGTGGTTGTCGACGCGGGCGAGGATGCGGCAGCCGGTGAAGTACGGCGAGGCGTCGGCCGGCCCGTCGTACCCGACGACCAGAGCGTGCGTGTCCGTGTCCGGGGGACGACTCCACAGCGCGAACGCGTTGTGCGCGCTGTAGGCGTGCGGCAGCCGATAGGGATCGCCGAGCACCTCCACGGCGCCGGCCTCGCCGTAGTTGCCCGTGAACAGGGCGGTGTGTGCACGCACCGACGGCGGGATCGAGGCCCACGCGTGCGAGAGCTCGGCGAGGTAGGCAGGCCACCCCACCGTCTCGCCGACGTCGGGGTCGACCGCCATGCTCACGCTGCCCTGCAGCTGGGTCTCCGGCAGGAGGGGCAGCGCGATGACTCCGCTGATGAGCCCCGACACGACCACCCCCACGGACAGCAGCCCGGCCCGCAGCCGGCGCCGACCGCGGTCCAGCCAGGCATCGGTCGGCAGGGAGCCGATCGCCAGGACGACCGGGTAGAGGCTGGCGAGGTAGTAGGCCTTGCCGTCGCCCACGAGGTAGACCAGCCCGACCACCAGGTAGGTGACCGGCAGGAACCCGAGCAGGCGCATCACCGGCGCACGGCCGTGGAACGGGGCGACGAGTCCGGCGAGCCAGACCGGAACGAGCACCGGGCTGACCAGGACCAGCTGGAACGGGATGAACCCGATCCGGCCGCCCTCCGCCGAGCCCGCGACGTTGCCGGCCACAGTGATTTGGGGGAAGCCGTGGCCGGTCTGCCAGAGCAGGTACGGCGCGGCCAGGACGACCGCGACGACGACCCCGGCGTAGAACCACCGCGACCGGAGCACCCACCGCGGCCCGCGCACCGCCAGCGCGAGGACCATGACCATCGCGACGACGACGACCTGTGGCTTGGCCTCCGCGCCGATGCCGAGCACGACTCCGGCCAGCAGCAGGTCGACCTCGCGGCGGCGTACCACCGCCCGCATCGCCAGCGCCAGCAGCAACGTGGTCGACAGCATGTCGAAGGTCGTCGTGGTGACGAAGTGGCCCACGGCCAGGGCGAAACCCGACACCGCGGTGCACGCCGTCGCGATGATCTGCGCACGCCTGGACCCCCCGATCTCGCGGGACAGCAGGCCGGCTACCAGCGTCACGGCAACGGAGGCCAGCGCGGAGGGCAGCCGCAGCACGAACAGGTCACCCCGTGCGAGCGCGTTCATCCCCGCGGCGACCAACGGGACCAGCGCAGGTTGGTCGGGATAGCCCCACGCGGGGTGTTGGCCGGACACGACGAAGTAGAGCTCGTCGCGGTTGTACCCGTAGCGCGACGCCGTGGCCAGCAGGACCGCGAGCTCCACGAGAGCCAGCCCGACGACCCACCGGCTCAACGGCGCACGCACCACGTCGGCCTCGACCCCACGTTGTCCCGTCGGCGACCTCACCCGGACATCGTCGCAGCCAGCGAGGACAGCGGGGCAGACGCTGCGGCGGGTGTCGACCGGCTCGGCGAGACCTGTCGGCGCTGCTCCTGGCGCTACGCTTCCCGACCCGCGTCGTCGAAGAGCCCGGTCCGGTAGGCGAGGACGATCGCCTGCGCACGGTCCCGCAGGTCGAGCTTCTGCAGCAGCCGGGTGACATGCGTCTTGACCGTCGTACCGCTGATGAACAGCCGCTGCCCGATCTCCGCGTTCGACAGGCCCTCGGTGATCAGGCGGAAGACCTCCAGCTCCCGGCTGGTGAGCTGCTGGACCGCGGGCGGCGGCTCCTGACGGTTCATCCTGGTGAAGTGACGGATCACCTGACGGGTGATCGCCGGTGAGAGCAGGGCCTCTCCGCCTGCGACGGTCCGGACCGCGGCCACCAGCTGCTCCGGCGGGTCGTCCTTGAGCACGAACCCGCTGGCGCCGGCCCTCAGTGCCTCGTACACGTAGTCGTTGAGGCCGAAGGTGGTCAGCATGAGCACGCGGGTGGAGCCGTCCGCGGCCAGGATGCGCCGGGTCGCCTCCAGACCGTCCAGCTGCGGCATTCGGATGTCCATGAGCACCACGTCCGGCCGGTACCGCGCGGCCTGGGTGACCCCTTGGAGCCCGGTGGAGGCTTCGGCGACCACCTCGATGTCGGGCTCGTCCGCCAAGAGCATGCGGAAGCCGGCGCGGACCATGGACTGGTCGTCGACGACGATCACCCGGATGGTCATCCGGAGTGCCCGTCCACCGGCAGCCGTGCCCGCAGCACGAAGCCGCTCTGCTCGACGCTGCTCCGCGGACCTGCGGAGAGCTCGCCACCGAAGATGGTGACCCGCTCGCGGATGCCCACCAGTCCGTGCCCCACGCCCTTCCCCGAACCGCTGCGGGCTCCCCTGCTCCCGTTGGCGACTGCCCCACGACCGTCGTCACTGACCTCGACGACGAGGTCGGTCGAGCCGTAGCACAGGTCAACCTCGGCGGTTCTCGCACGCGCGTGCTTGAGGGTGTTCGTCAGTGCCTCCTGGACGATTCGGTACGCCGACAGGTCCAGCACCGGCGACAGGGCGCGCTGGTCGCCGCGCACGTGCAGCCGTACGTCGAGACCGGTCGACCGAACCTCGTCGAGGAGCGAGTCGAGGTCGGCGAGGCCAGGTTGTGGTCCGAGCTGCACCGGGTCCCCGTCGGATCGCATCGCATCGAGCAGTCGGCGCATCTCGACGAGTGCGACCCGGCCCGCCTGCTCGACGTTCGCCAGCGCCTCCAGGGTCTCGTCGTCGGCCGCACGCCGGCGGCGGACCACACCGACCTGCAGCACCATCACGCTGAGCGCGTGCGCGACGATGTCGTGTAGCTCGCGTGCGATGCGGGTCCGTTCCTCGGCGACGGCGAGCCGGGTGGCGCTCTCGCGCTCCCGCTCGGCCTGCGCAGCGCGCTCCTCCGCGGCCTCCGTCTGGATCGACCGGTCCCGCAACGCGAAGCCCGCCAACCAGCTGACCGCGAACACCAGCGGCGTGAACACGAGCTCGCTGGCCGGGTGCAGGGGATGGTTCTCGACGACGATCGCGGCGCTGGCGACACTGACGGCGAGCCCTGCCAAGGACCTGGTGCTGTCGCGGATGTTCCCGAGCAGCAGTGCGGCCCCCATCCCCGCGAGCAGCATCGCGGGCTGGCTGGGGATGAGTTGCCCGTCGAAGAACGACAGGGCCACGGCGCCGAGCCAGAGCCCGGCGGGCGCCGCGAACGGGTACCGATGCCGGCCCAGCAAGGTCGTCACGGTCAGCGCGATCGCTGCCATCTCCAGCCACAGCTTCGGGCCCGTCGGCGGGGCAGGGTCCTCGCGCAGCGCCGTGCCGACAGCGGCGCTGAGGGCCGCCAGCACGACCAGCACGTCGATGGCGAGCCCCGCCGAGAACCGCGCCGGACCTCTCACCAGGTCAACGTAGCGCCGGCCGCGCCTCCCCGCGTCATACCAAAGGCGGACGACGGCTCCCCTCCTGAGCCGGACGTGCCCTGCCTTCGGGCGACGCCTTGGACGGGTCTGCCTCCCAGCGTCGTGAGGAGCCGGCACGTCGTCTCAGGCACAGGGCCGAGAAGGAGCAGGCCATGAGCACGACCAGCACCCGGACCCCGGTCGCAGTGACCCGGAACCCGGCGCTCCGCCAGTACCGGCGCCAGATCCTCGCTCTCTGGGCGGCAGCGACCCTCCCGGCGAGGAGGATGACCGAGCCGCTGTCAGAGGCGGGGCAGGAGGTGACCGGGTCCTCCTCACGAGGAGCCTCCTGCACCCGCACTCTGTCCGTCGTACCAGTCCAGGACGCGGAGCGCCCGCAGCGTGTTCCACCGGCTCGGACGTCCGTCGCCGTCCTCGAGCTCGAAGTGGGTCGCGCCCGGATGGGTGTTCTCGAGCAGCCACGTGCCGTCGGGCTGCTGCTTGTCGCGGACGAGCTGGACCGCCTCGGCGACGCGTGCGTCAGGGCTCGGGCCGGCGCGCCGGAAGTAGTCCAGGGAGCGCAGGACGTCGTAGTGCCAGCGCGGTGGCCACGAGAACTGCAGCCAGCGCTCGGCGGGCACCTCGCCGGTGCTCTTGCGCCGGAAGAGCCCACGCTCCAACAGGTACTCCTCACCGCGCCGGCGGGCCGGCGCAACGGCCACCACTCCTCCGGACCGCTCGTACTCCAGCAGGCCCTCGAGCACGCAGATCGTCGAGTCGAACGACGACACCGTGGCACCGTTCTCGGTCCGGCAGTTCCAGCCACCGTCGTCGAGCTGGTCCTCGAGCAGACCCCTCACCAGGCCGTCGACGTCCGCACCGAAGTAGGCGCCGATCGACAGGGCGCGACCGTTGATGCAGGCCTCGACCTCGCCGTCGAAGAACGACTGGCCGTCATGCTCCCACCGGCAGTTCGCCGCGACCAGCGCGATCGTCTCCCGCGCGACGGGGCTCGCCGGGTCCAGCCCGAGCTCGACCAGGAGCATCAGGGTCGGCAGCGTGGAGGTCCAGGGTTGGCCTCCGGAGAAGTCGGGCTCGATGCCGGCCCGCCACTCCTCGACGATGCGTCGGGGGAAGCACGCGCCGCCGTCCCACTGACCGTCGGGATCCCGCAGCGCGAGCAGACGGGCCGCCCAGCCCTCACCTTCCATGCGCGCACGCTCTGCGGCGAGCTGCTCAGCCGGCGCCCCCGTGAGGTCGCGCAGGACCTGCCACCGGATCGCCGGATCACCGTCGAGGAGCCAGTCCGTGACCGTCATGGCCGGGATCGTATGACGGCCCACCCCCACCCCGTTGCTGCTGGCAGGATGAGCCGGTGCCCGGGTGCAGCATCGCGGACGTCGTCGACCTCGTGGACCAGCTTCCTCACGTCACCCGCCTGGACAACGGCCGCTACTGGCGGTGGGCGGTGGGCGACCGGACCTTCGGGTACCTCTGGGAGCCCACCCGCACGGTCGGTCTCAAGCAGACCATCGCCGAGCAGCTGGCCCTCGTCGCGGAACGGCCCGAGACCTTCGAGGTGCAGTTCACCTCGGGTGCCTACGGCTGGGTCGTCGTGCAGCTGAGCGGGGTCGACCGCGACGAGCTGGCCGAGCTCGTCTTCGAGGCCTGGCGACTGACCGCGCCCACCGGGCTGGTCGACGACCGCGGGGACCGGTTGCCCCGCTGACCTGCGCCATCAGGGCCGGGAAGGTACCGGCTCGACGCGCGGTCAGTGCACGACCACCGGAGGGATACCCTCCTCCTCGAGCAGGTGGGTCTCCTCGCGCGTGCGCGGCAGGAAGAACGCCGGGACCAGCGTCAGCAGGACCATCACCCACGCCACCCAATACGTCGCGGCGAATGCGCCTGCCGCGTCCTCCAGTCCCTTCGTGATGGCGATCTGGGGGATCTTGTCTGCCAGGGAGGGGATGTGCAGAGACGCCATTGCCGGGCCGGCCAGCTTCGAGGCCTGCAGGTGGCTGGTGAGGATGACCGACATGGTCGCGACGCCGACCGAGCTGGCGATCTGCTGGGTGATGTTCAGCAGCGTCGAGCCACGGGCGACCTCCGGTGCCTTGAGTGTCTTCAGCGCCGAGGTGAACAGCGGCATCATGGTCCCGCCCATACCGAGGCCCATGACGAACAGCTCCCCGATGATGACCGGGTACGGCGTCGTGGCGGTGATCTGGGTCAGCCCGAACATCCCGATGAGGATGCCGACCAGGCCGAAGGGCACGATCCGACCGATCGGGCGCTTGTCCACCTGCGACCCGGCGATGGGCATGGTGATCATCGCGCCCAGCCCCTGCGGGGCTACGAGCAGACCGGCCTGCAGCGTCGACTCCCCGCGGACCTCCTGGAAGTACGTCGGCACCAGCAGCAGTCCGCCGAAGAAGGCCGCCGCGAACAGGAACATGGTGATGATCGAGACCGTCAGGTTGCGGTTCTTGAACAGACGCAGGTCCAGCAGCGGGTGCTCGGGGCGGAACGAGTGGAAGACGAACAGCACCATGAGCACGGCACCGACCAGCATCGGGACCCAGACGCGCGGCGCCGCCACGGTGCCCTGGCCGGGGATGGACGAGACACCGAACAGGAACAGCGCCAGCCCGGGCGACATCAGCAGCACCCCGACGAAGTCGAAGGACTCCGAGGGCTCGGGGCGGTCGCCGGGCAGGACCCGCCAGGCATAGATGACCGCCACGAGACCGATGGGCGCGTTGATCAGGAAGATCCAATGCCAGCTGGCGACCTGGATGAGCCAGCCGCCGAGGATCGGGCCCAGGATAGGCCCGAGCAGCATCGGGACACCCAGGATCGCCATCAGTCGGCCCATGCGGTGCGGCCCCGCCGCGCGGGTCATGATCGTCATGCCGAGCGGCATCAGCATCCCGCCGCCGAGGCCCTGCAGGACGCGGAAGCCGATCAGCGCGCCGATGCTCCATGCGGTCGCACAGAGCACCGAACCCGTGACGAACAAGGCGATAGCGGTCATGTAGAGCCGTTTGGTGCCGAAGCGGTCCGCGGCCCAGCCGGTCATCGGGATCACCGTGGCCAGCGCGAGCGTGTAGGCGGTGACGGACCACGCGACCGTCGAGTAGGCAATGGGGTGACCGAAGGTGCCGAACTGCACCTGCAACGTCGGAAGTGCGACGTTCACGACAGTGATGTCCAGGATCGACATGATCGCGCCGAGCACGACCACGCCGGCGATCTTCAAGACGGCGGCGTCGATGTGGTCAGGAAGGTCGACGGGCTCGACCTTGCTGCTGGACGACAATGGTCCTCCCCCGTGCGAGTGACTGGTTGAAGTCTATGACGGCTGCGGTTGCTAGCTGCCCGGCTCCCCCGGGAAGCCGTCGTCGATGCAGAGGATGTTGCTCTCGCTGTCCTTGAACCAGGCGGCCTTCCCCATGCCTCCCATCGTCGCGACGTCGTCGTTCCAGTCGACGCCCGGCATGTCGTAGTGCTCGAAGACCACACCCTTGCTCTTGAGGTCGCGCACCACGGCGTCGACATCGCCGACGTGCCACTGGGCGACGGTGTGGCCCGCCTTGCCGGCGTACTCGGTCTGGTAGACGCTGAACGGCGACCCACCAGCCGTTCGGTACATCAGCACCACGCCCCCCATCTCCTGGAAGGGGGACAGCCCGAGCTTCTCGGCGTAGAAGTCCCTCGCTCTCTCGAGGTCGGCAGCGGGGATGTTCGCGGTGACGGTGCCCTCGTCCAGCATGGTCTCTCCTCCTCCGGGTGCCGCGTGCGGCGAGGCAGGCAGCCCGTGCGATGTATGACGTCACGGACTCTTCCGCGTCGGAGGTCGGCGCTCAACCCCCCAGATGGGCTCCCCCGACCACAAGCCGGCCACGTCCTCGGCCACGACCGCAGGTGTCCGCCTTGGCCCGGGCGACAGGTACGGTCATGCCCGTGTCCGAGTCGCGCGGTCCCCGAGGCGTTCCCAAGTCCCTGATGCGCGGACGTGAGCGCCTGGTCGGAGTCCTGCAGCACCGCTACCCCACCGTGGCCGTCACCGGCATGACGGGCGTCGGCAAGACCGAGCTCGTCGACCACATCTGCGGGCGGCCCGCCCCGGCCCGAGCCTCGGAGTCGGGCTCCGCGGTGATGGAACGCCGGGTGCGACGGGACCGGCGGCTCCGTGGGTTCCGGTTCCGGGTGGTGCCTGGAGAGAACGCCGCCACCAGGCTGGGCGCTCTCGACGAGGTGTTCTACGACCACCCGGTGGACGGGGTCCTGCACGTCGTCGCCAACGGGTTCGCGACCGGCCGTCGGCCGGCCGGCACCACCGGCTCCGCCGAGGCGAGCCGCGACCAGCAGCTGGCCCGTGAGCTGGAGGACTGGACGGTCACCGCGCACCGCATCGCCGCCATGGCCGTTCGCCGCCCGCACCCCACGTGGCTCGTCGTGGTGGTGACGAAGGTGGACCTGTATCCCGACCGCGTCGAGGAGGCGGTGCACTCCTACTCCCCCGGAAGCGGGACCCCCTTCGGTGACCGCATCGACGAGCTGCGCGCTCTCGCGGGTGCGGCCAAGCTGTCGGTCGACGTACTCCCCGCGTGCAGCCACCTCGACGACGGCACCTCGGTGACGGGCAAGCAGCGGGACGCCTACCTGGCGGCGCTGGAGGCTCGGATGGCACAGCTGTCCGGGCACGTCTGAGCAACGGCGGAACAGCAGTCATCGAAGTAGTGGGCGAGGCAAGGGTCGCAGCGAGGCTGGAAAGCACACAGCCACCCTGACCTGGGCTTACCCGGCGGGTGGCTGTGTGTCGCTGCTCGCTGGTCCGTCAGCCGCCTCTCGGCGAGTGGCCGCTCGTAACGGCAGATGGTGAGGCCCGGGGGCATGATCCGAACCAGCTGACCATTTCAACCGCGCCCGGCTCCCGGCCATTCCATCCCGCGGTGTGCCTCGGGTCACCGGAAAGGTCACCCGGGAAGGTCACCCGGGAAGGTCACCGTGGGAAGCGGCGAGCCGCGGTACTGTTCCCCGATTCTGTCGAAGGCTTGCCGACCGGGCGCCTGACGCGCCCAGACGAGGACCTGCCACGTGACGACGACCGCCTACCGGGCGCCTTGGATCATCGCCTTCCAGGACGGTGAGCACCGGGTCCTCCACGACGGGGTGCTGGTCGTGTCCGGTGACTCGGTGGTCCACGTCGGGCGGGAGCTCGACCGTGAGGTGGACCGGGTGGTCGACCTCGCGGACACGCTGGTCACCCCGGGGTTCATCAGCACGCACGCGCACCTGCACTCGTCGCCGGTGGACAAGTCGGTCCAGGAGGACGTCGGCAACCGCCAGTTCTGGCTGACCGGGCTGATCGAGATCCTGCCCCTGGAGATGGCGGGCCTCGACGAGGACGCGAAGCGGGTGTGCGTCGACTACTCGCTGCCCGAGCTGGTCCGCGGAGGGGTCACCACCGTGATGGAGATCGGGGATGTCGGCGAGTACGTCGCCGAGGCCGCCGGCCGTGCAGGCCTTCGCTGCTACGTCGGCGAGACCTACCGCTCGGGTCGGTGGTACACCCCCGACGGGCGCCGGGTCTCCTACGAGTGGGACGAGGCCGGCGGCGAGCGGGCCTTCAAGCGTGCGGTCGAGCTCATCCAGCGCGTAGACCAGGGCCCGGACGGCCTGGTCCGGGGATTCCTGGCTCCCGCACAGGTGGACACCTGCACCGAGCACCTGCTCAGGGACACCGCCCTGGTCGCCGACGAGCTGGACGTCCCGGTCAGCATCCACGCGGCGCAGGGCGTGTGGGAGTTCAACGAGATGACCCGAAGGCACGGTCTCACCCCGATCGAGTGGCTGCACTCCCTCGACTTCCTCTCCTCGCGGGTGATCATCGGCCACGGCATCTTCACGACCGGCCACAGCTGGGTGAACTTCGCCGGCGACGACGTACGGCTGCTTGCCGAGACCGACACCGCGGTGGCGTACAGCTGCTGGTGCTTCGCGCGGCGCGGGTTCGTGATGGAGTCCTTCTCGCGCTACATCGACGCCGGGGTGCGCATGTGCCTGGGCACCGACACCGCGCCCCAGTCGATGATCGACGGGATGCGCTGGACCGCCGTCACCGGCAAGATCGCCTCGCGACGCTCCGACGTGAGCACCGCCCGGGACGTCTTCAACGCGGCCACCGTCAACGCGGCCGACAGCCTCGGGCGTCCCGACCTGGGCAGGATCGAAGCCGGCGCCAAGGCCGACCTGCTGTTCTGGGACACCGCCACCACCAGGATGAGCCCCCTGCGGGACCCGCTGCGCACGCTGGTCTACTACGCCACCGAGCAGGACCTGCGGGACGTGATGGTCAACGGCGACTGGGTGATGCGTGATCGCAGCATCGAGTGGGCGGACGAGACGGACCTCTCCCGACGGATCCAGGACGCGGCACGCGGGATGTGGCAGGTCGCCCCGGAGGTCGACTGGGCGGGTCGGACGCTGGACGAGATGTGTCCCCCGCTGCTGGAGGACTTCGCCTGACCGACGGGCGCGAGGCCGTGTCGCGGGTGGCCGGCGGGAGCTCAGATGCCGCGCATCCGGACCGAGAGGCAGGTGACGCAGCCCTCGAGCTTCTCGAACTCACCGATGTCGACCGGAACCACCGCATAGCCCATGTCGCGGAACATCTCGGCGGTCCTGGGAGCCCCGGCAGACATCAGCAGCCGGTTGTCCTCGAGCAGTACGACGTGCGAGCCGGCCTCCTCGGGGACGGCGAGGAAGCTGTCGAACACGCTCGGGTCGTCCACGAGCGGCTGATAGCCGATCACGGTGCCGTCCGGCAGCGCGGTGACCGCGCTCTTCAGGTGCAGCACCTTGGTGAGCGGCACCGTCACCACCTCGGCCCCGAGCGGCGCCAGGTGCTCGCGCAGCTGACGGATCGCCTCGTCGTTGGTGCGACCGCCCCGACCGACGTACACCGTGCTGCCGATCTTGAGGACGTCTCCCCCGTCGAGGGTGCCGGGCGCCTCGATGTGGACGACCCGGTAGCCCTCGTCGCGCACGCTCTTCTCCGCGGCGTCGACCTCGGGCCGGCGCTGCAGGGCCCCTGGACGGGTGATCACCGCCAGGTCGCGGTGGAGCACCACGGTGTCCTCGACGAAGGCGCTGTCGGGGCAGTCCGGGGCCGGCTCGACCTCGCTGACCTCCCAGCCCGCGGCGCTGAGCGCGTCGACGTACCCCTGCCACTGGCGCACCGCCAGGTCGGGGTCCACCGGGCTCCGCTCGATGTGCGTCACCAAGCCTTCGGCGAGGCGTGGACTGGGCCGCCGTACGAGCGCCTTCTTCGAGATCACATGAGCAGCGTAGGGCCCGATGCAGCGGGCCTTCCGCCGCCGGCGCCGACCAGGTACTGATGCCGTTCTGGCCGGTACGCACGGCCGACGGCGCGGCCGCCCTCGGACTGCTGTTCGAGACCTGGTCCGGGGCCTCCGCGGAGGCCGCCGTCGTGGCGGTCTGCGTGCTCGGCGGCATCCTGGTCGGCTCCTGTTACCTGTCTGCCGCGTTCATCACCTGCGGCATCGCCTCCTTCGCGGTCACGATGCCGCGGCGCACGTCCGAGAGGTCGCCCGGTGCCTCAGCAGCCGGCCGCCCAGGACCAGTGGTCGGGTGCGTCCTGGTGGCCTCGAGGCTTGTTCATGCTCGGGTTGTAGGTGTTGTAGAAGCGGACCACCTCACACCCCGTCACGAGGAGTGCGTCAGCGCTGCCCCCTGTGACGGGAACAGCGGCCGGGGGCCGGGCGGAGGCTGCCGGGGCCGCAGCCGCACTGGCCGACGTCGTACTCAGCGCGTAGACGGCGACGAGGGAAGCTGCGGCGAGGAGCGGTCGACGTGCATGGGGAGACATGGGCGGTTCCTTCCGGACGTGGCGGCGGCTGTCGCCGGCACCTCGGTCTACGGCGTCCTCCTCGCCGCATCCTCGGAGGAACCTCGGAGAACTTGCTCGGAAGGTGATGGCCGCGCAGGCCCCGAGCGGAGTACCGTCGGAGCGTCGGCGAAACGGGTGGAAGATGGCGGACGCCACGGACACAGCGGGGCCGTCGACGAGCGCCGCGGGGCTCTCGTTCTGGATGCTCGGTCCACTGTCTGTCACCCGGTCCGGAGAGGAGCTCGGACTCGGTGGCCGTCAGCAGCGAGCCGTGCTCGCGAGCCTCCTCATCGAGGCCGGACACACCGTCAGCCGAGCGCGTCTGAGCGAACAGCTCTGGGGCGACGACGTACCGCGCGGGGCGGCCACCACCATCCAGACATACGTTTCACACCTCCGCAATGCGCTCGAGCCGGGCCGCGGTGCCGGTGATCCCCCGACCCTGTTGGTGACCCGGAACGGCGGCTACCGCCTCGATGCCGACCCGGCGGACATTGACAGCTCAGTGTTCCGGCACCGGTTGCAGCGAGGTCAGGCCCTGCTGCGATCCGGCGATCGGCGCGATGCCGTCGCCGCGTCCGCAGAGCTGCAGCAGGCCCTCTCGCTCTGGCGCACCGGGGCGTTGTCGGACCTCCTCGACTACTCGTTCGCCGAGGAGGAGTCCAACCGTCTCCACGAGCTGAGGCTGATCGCCACGGAGGCGTTGGCGGACGCCGACCTGAGGCTGGGCCGCGACGCTGAGGTGATCGAGACGGTCGGTCCCCTGCTGGAGGGCAACCCGCTGCGGGAGCGGCTGCACGAGCAGCTGATGCTGGCCATGTACCGCTCGGGTCGGCAGGCGGACGCTCTCGAGGTGCACCGGCGACTCGTCACCCACCTGGTCGAGGAGCTCGGCGCCGATCCCGGGCCCGCGATCCAGGCGCTGCACGTCGCGATCCTGCGGCACGACCGCCACCTCGACGGCGCCGCTCCGAGCCGTTCCGCGCTCGCGTCGCGCTCGAGCACAGAGCGCATCGCTCCTCCCGAGCAGCCACGGGGTCCTGACCTCGACCCGGCGAAGAGCCGGAGCCTCCACCTCCACCCGCTGGTGGTCGCGGCGGCCTGGTTGTTCAGGGCTCGGCCCCGCGCGGTGGCCGGCACCGTGGGGGTCGTGGCCGTCCTGGCCGGTGCGGCGACGATGCAGCCAGGCACCGGGGCGAGCCCGCCGCCGGCTCTCGCGGCCAACGCCGTCAGCGAGCTGGACGAGTCCGGAGCCGTTGCGGCATCCGTCCCCGTGGGGACGAACCCGGTCGCCGCGGCATCGGTGCATGGCGCGATCTGGGTGACCAACTCCAGCGACGACAACGTCTACCAGATCAACCCCGCCACCCGTGCCGTCGAGCGCGAGGTCCACGTCGGTGACGTCCCGCAGTCCCTGGCTGTCACGGGCCACGACCTGTGGGTGGCGAACTTCGCCAGTGGCACCGTGTCGCGGATCGATGTGCTGGCCCGCAGGGTCGTGCAGAGGATCCACGTCGGCAGCGGACCTGCGGCGATCGCCGCGGGGGCATCCGGGCTATGGGTGGCCAACAGCGGGGACAACACCATCCAGCGCATCGACACCCGTAGCGGCACGGCTGACGACCCCATTCCCGTCGGTGACGGCCCCGACGGCCTGGCGGTGGACGACAGGTCGGTCTGGGTCGCCAACGGACGGGCCGGCTCGGTCACCCGGGTCGAGGTCCGTACGCGCGAACCGATGTACGCGCCGATCCCCGTGGGCAGCGGACCACGAGGGATCGTCCGTTCCGGCGACGACGTCTGGGTGGCCGACGAGCTGTCGCAGAGCGTCACCCGGATCAGCATCCCGACCCGGCGCACGCACTCGATCGACGTGGGGGACGGCCCCACGGCGCTCGCGGTCCACCGTGGTGCCGTGTGGGTGGCCGAGAAGTACTCCGGCGACCTCGTCCGTATCGATCCCGACACCGAGAAGACGACCCGGCTCGACGTCCGCGGCGCCGTGCGGGGTTTGGCGGTCGTCGCCGGCCGGCTGTGGGTCGTGTCCGGAGCGGCGGCCTCCCCCGCCCATCGCGGCGGGATCCTCCGGGTGGCCGCTGGACCCTTGCCTGGCCACAACAGCGGCATCGATCCCGCCAACGTCTACGACCTCACGACAGGTCACGCCATCCGGGCTGTCTACGACGGCCTGCTCGCCTACCACTACGCCAGCGCGGACTCGCAGGTGCTCGTCCCCGATCTGGCGACGTCGGTGCCGGAACCGACCGACGGCGGCCGGACCTACACGTTCAACCTCCATCCTGGTGTCAGGTACTCGACAGGACGGCGGGTCAAGGCTTCGGACTTCGCTCGTGGCGTGCAGCGCGCCCTGTTCGCTCGTGAAGGGAACTCCGGCTTCTACGCCGGGATCGTCGGTGGCCAGGCCTGCATCGACGACCACCGGACGTGCGACCTCAGCAAAGGCGTCGTCGCAGACGATGCCGAGGGCCGCGTCACGTTCCACCTCACGGCGCCGGACCCGCAGTTCAACCACAAGCTGACCCTCCTGGTCGTCCCGGCACCCCCCGGGACCCCGATGCACACGATCGCCACTCCCCTGCCCGGCACCGGCCCCTATCGGATCGCGTCCTACGTCCCGGACAAGAGGTTCACGCTCGCCCGCAACCCGTACTTCCACGAGTGGTCGGCCGGAGCGCAACCGGCAGGGTTCGTCGACGGCATGGTCTGGGCCAAGGTGGCCGACGCTCGCGCGGCCGCGGACGCCGTGACGCAGGGACGAGCCGACCTCGCAGAGC
>JAWWPF010000137.1:0-17237 GCA_033850795.1 Nocardioidaceae bacterium
AACACCGCAGCCCGCAGCAACCGGGTCCTCACGGTGGTGCTCACCCCTCGTCTGTCGGGCAAGGTCGTTCAAACCCGGCTGACGCACTACTCCCTGACGCGCTACATCGCCGAGATCCTGCACGTGCCTGCGCTGCAGAGGAGTGCGCACGCACCGGACATGGGGCGCGCCTTCGGCCTGTGACGACTCGGGCAGCCACGACCGCGGTCAGATGACCGAGATGGTGATGGTGCTGCCCTGCGGCGCCAGATCGCCCGCTCCTGGGGTCTCCTGCACCACGATGCCGAGGCCGAGGTAGTACTGCACATGGTCGGTGCTGACCCGGAAGCCGGCCTGCTCGAGCGTGCTCGTGGCGCGCTCGGCGCTCATGCGGCGCACCTCCGGCACCTCGACGAGGACCGGACCCTTCGAGACGACGAGCCTGACGGTGTCGCCGCGCAGCAGCCGACCGCTGACCGGTGCCTGCGAGATGACGGCGCCCTTCGCGACGGTGCGGCTGTTGCGCTCCGTGCTCGCCACCTTCAAGCCGAGCCGGCGCAGCGTCGAGGTGGCCGCGTCTGCGTCCTTGCCCGTGAGGTGGGGGACCCGGACGGGCGCCGGGCCCTTGCTCACCACCAGGTCGACGGCCGCGCCACGCCGCAGCACGGTCCCCGGCCGCGGGTCCGAACGCAGGACCACGCCCTTGGCGACCTTGTCCGACCAGGCGTACGACGCCTCGCCGACCGTGAGATGGGAGCCCGTCAGGGCGGTGCGCGCCGACGCCAGCGTCATCGTCGCGAGCGACGGCACCGGGTGCCGCTCCGGGCCGCGCGAGACGAGCGCGCTGACCGTGCCGTGGCGGGGGACGTTGTGGCCACCGGCCGGGCGGGTGCTCACCACCGCCCCAACGGGGACGGTCTCCGAGTACGCGCGGCCTGCGACCCGGAAGGTCAAGCCGGCCGCCGCCACCTTGGCGCCGGCCGCCCGCGTTGACAGGTTCACGACGCCGGGCGTGGTGGTGAAGCGGCCCGCTCCGAACCACCAGCCGCCCATGGCCGCGGCGACGGCGAGGAGCAGGACGACCGACAGCAGGACCGGACCCCGTCGGCGGCCGGGGGAGCGGCGTCGTTGCTCAGGGCCGCCTGTGCGACCACCCGCCGGAGCCGGCCGGGTCCGTGGCAGAGACCCGAACGCCGTCGTGTCCTCGCTGCTGGTCGTCCGGCTGGCGGTCTGCACCGCCTGCTCGGGGCTCAGGACGGTCGGGGCCTCGGCGGGCTCGTCGCGGACGTAGTCGATGTCGTCGGGGGTCCCACCGAGCCGCTGCACCGGGACCGTGGGCGCCAGGTCGCAGGTGAGCTCCGGGTCGTCGACGACCCCGTGGTCGAGCGCGGCCCGGACCCGGCGCACCTGGTGCAGGAGCACCCGCGCGTCGGCGGGCCGCAGGTGGGGGTTTCGTGCGGTGGCGCGGGCGACCAGCGCATCGACGTACGCCGGCAGGCTCGGGACCAGCCGGGAAGGGGCGGGCACGTCCTCGTGCACGTGCTTGTAGGCGACTTGGATGGCGGAGTCGCCCTCGTGGGGCTTGCGACCCGTGAGCATCTCGTAGAGCACCACGCCGGCGGCGTACACGTCCGAGCGGGCGTCCGCCCGGCCGTCGACGAGGAGCTCGGGGGAGAGGTAGGAGACCGTCCCGATCAGGACTCCGGCGGTCGTGTGCTGGGTGTGGGCGGTGACCGCGCGGGCCAGCCCGAAGTCGGCGACCTTCACCCGGCCGTCCTCGGCGAGCAGGACGTTCTCGGGCTTGACGTCCCGGTGGATCAGCCCGGCCTTGTGGGCTGCGGCGAGCGCGGAGAGCACCGGGTCGAGCAGCGCCAGCGCCTGGGCCGGTGCCATCGGGGCCTGGGTGCGGATCAGGTCGCGCAGGGTCCCCCCGGGCACGTACTCCATGGCGAGGAACAGCGTTCCGTCGTCGTCGCCCTGGTCGAAGACGCCGACCACGTGGGGATGGGAGAGTCGGGCCGCGGCCCGCGCCTCGCGCACGAACCGGCCCGCGAAGTCGCCGTCGTCGCCGAGCCCCCCGTGCATCACCTTCAGCGCGCAGAGCCGGTCCAGCCGCAGGTCGGTGGCCTCGTACACGGTCGCCATACCGCCTCGTGCCACCCGGGGGCCGACCAGGTAGCGACCGTCCAGCACGCGCCCGATCATGGGGTCCGCGACGGTCCTGTCCACGACGGTTGTCCTCCGTTGGCGGCCGGGCGAGGGGAAGTCCCGGCTCACGAGGCGATTCTAGGTCCGCCCGGCGGCTACCCCGGCCGTCCCGAGGCGGTCGGCGTGGCGCTCAGGCGGGGTTCCAGCCGCGGTCCAGCCGGTGGTACAGGGCGATGACGTTGCGGGTGTAGCGACGTGTCGAGGGGTAGACCCCGTGCTTGCGGACCGCGCGCAGCCCCTCGTAGTAGGCCGCGATGGAGCGGTGCCAGGTCGTCTGGCCGCGCAGGACCTTGAACAGCACCACCCCGGTCACGACGTTGTCGCGCAGCCCGTAGACGTTGAGCCGACGTCCCACGTAGAGCGACATCCAGCTCCCCGTGGCCGGGAGGACCTGCATCGCTCCGACCGCGCCGGCCGAGGAGATGCGTCGCTGCTGCCACCCCGACTCCTGCCAGGCGAGGGCCAGCGCCAGGTGCGGGTCCACGCCGTAGCGTCGAGCGGTGCGAACGACGGTCCGGCGCACGGTGGCCCGGCTCGCGTCGGCGTGCCGCCACGGCTTCGGGTGCCGGTGCACCCGATGACCAGCCCGGTGCTTCCGGCGGGCGGCCGCGACCACGACCGGGATGGTGATGCGCTCGCCGGCGAACAGCCGGGCGTGCCGACCCAGGTGGTTGATCGCCCGGAGCTCGGCGGTCCAGGCGTGGAACCGCACGGCCAGACCGGCCGCGGTGTCCCCGGGCTTCACACGGTACGTCCGCAGGCGGCGCCCCGGGTGCCCGGGCCAGCGGTGCGTCCTGGCCGCGACCAGCGCCAGCGACGCCTCCTCGGCGGGGCCGGTGGTCGCCCGCGAGGGGTCCGGGTCCAGACCCGGCGAGACCAGGGGAGCGCCGAGAAGGAGCACGCCGGCCGCGGTGCTCGCGCCGACCGTGGCTCTCACGGATCTTCGGACGGTCCGGTGCAGGGTTTGGCAGGTGCGGGGGGTCACCGAGGGATCCCTTCGTCGACGGCGGGCCGGGTGCGCCGCACGCGGGTCGCTCGGACTCATCGCATACGGGGCCATGCTGTGACAGGTGTGTACGACTGTGACGGATGTGACGAGGATGGTCAAGGTTCAGGCGGCATCAGAGGCCCTGGGGTGGCGTGGCACAGTACTCGGCGTGGAGCAACCTCAGGTTTCTGAAGGACCGGCCCTCGACATGCTGATCGACGAGTGGCTCGACTGGGCCGAGGCCGGTGCGCTGCTGCGGGTCAGCGCGAGCAAGGTCCGCCAGCTGATCCGCGAGCACCAGCTGGCGGCCGCCGTACCCACCGCCGGAGCCGGGCAGAAGGTCCCCGCCGCCCTGATCTCGGACGGCGAGGTCGTCAAGGGCGTTCCCGGTGTCTGCACCGTGCTGCACGACGGGGGGTACGACGACCGGTTCATCCTCGGCTGGCTGTTCACCCCCGACGACACGTTGCCGGGGCGGCCGATCGACGCCCTGCGGGCGAACCGCGGCGCGGAGGTCAAGCGGCGTGCACAGGCGATGGCCTTCTGAAGGCTCGTCCGTGCCATCCCTGGGCTCCCCCTGTTGCTCGGACCCGGCACGGGGCTAGCCTCGATGGCGTGAAGGGCTAGCGGGCGGCCGACGGCGGTCGCTCACCGCTGTGCCGGCCCTGGCCGAGGACCGACCCCAGGGATGGCACATGAGCGGACTCGCGGCACTCCTGGCGGGGCACAACCCGCCCGACGTCTACCAGTGGCACAGCGCGGCGCACGTTCCCGACGTGGCGCACGCGGTGGAGCATGCCGGCTGGAAGTTCGTCCACCTCGACGGCTGGACCATGGAGGACGAGGAGACGTTCCTCAAGAACTGCGTGCACGCGTTCGAGCTCCCCGAGGAGCGCGGCGCCGGCTTCGAGGCCCTGTCGGACTGCCTCTGCGACGTCGACGCCCCTGCCAAGCAGGGCGTGGTGCTGCTGTGGGACGGATGGAGCCCCCTGGCCCGCCATGACGAGGCGGCCTTCCAGCAGGCACTCGCGGTGTTCGGGCGCCGGGCGGAGGCCGACGACGGCTGCCCGTTCGCGGTCCTGCTCCGCGGCGAGGGCCCGTCCCTCGACGTGCCCGAGCTGCCCGCGAAGGCCTGACCGGCAGGACCGGGTCAGATCACCCGCTGGGTGGCTGCCGCGGCGAGCTGCCGCAGCATCCCGCGGGCGATCTCGGTGACGGGCGCCTCCTCGAGCGCGGCCAGCGACGTCGACGTGAGGTCGTCGATCCGCCGCTCCACCTCTGCGTGGGCTCCCGACGCCTCGATGATCCGGCGCAGCTCCTCGACCTCCGCGACGGTCAGCGCGCTGCCGAGCACGGAGTCGAGCCGCTTGGCCTCGGTGGCGGGAGCGCGGCCCAGCGCCAGCGCGACCAGTACCGTGCGCTTGCCCTCGGTGAGGTCGTCCCCGGCCGGCTTGCCGGTGACCTCGGGGTCGCCGTAGACCCCGAGCAGGTCGTCGCGCAGCTGGAACGCCTCGCCCAGCGGTAGGCCGAACCGGGTAAGGGCCTCGAGCGTCCCCGCATCTGCTCCGGCGAGGGCCGCGCCGACGTGCAGCGGCCGCTCCACGGAGTACTTCGCCGACTTGTAGCGCAGCACCCGCATCGCCTGCTCGACGTCCGACTCCCCGCGGGCCTGCACGGAGACGTCGAGGAACTGCCCCGCGATGACCTCGCGGCGCGTGGTGTCGAAGAACGGCAGTGCCTGGTCCACCGCCACGTGCGGGAGCCCGCACTCGCGCAGCAGCTGGTCGGACCAGGACAGCAGCAGGTCACCGAGCAGGATCGCTGCGGACGCACCGTACTGCTCGGGGTTCCCCCGCCACCCCTGCCGCCGGTGCAGCGCCTCGAAGGCCTTGTGGGTGGCGGGCCGCCCGCGTCGGGTGTCGGAGGAGTCCATGTAGTCGTCGTGGACCAGGGCGCTGGCGTGCAGCAGCTCGAGCGCCGCCGCGGCACGCACGAGCGCCGGCTCGTCGTCGACGTCCGCGCGCACGCTGCGGTACCCCCAGTAGCAGAAGGCCGCTCTCAGGCGCTTGCCGCCGAGAACCGACTCGCGAGCGGCGCCGACGAGGCGCTGCGCGTCCTCCCCGAGTGGCTGCAGGCGCACCCCCTGCTCGTCGACGAACTGCAGCAGCGCGGACTGCACGGAGGCCCGGAAGGCGTCGGGGTCCCACGCCGCAGGGGTCTCGCTCACTGGCCGGGTCACGCGCCGAGCCTACGTTCGTCCCTATGCTGTTGCGTATGACGCTGCGACCCTCCTCGGCCCCGCACGCGAGCGCACCCAGCGTCAGCGACCTGATCGCGGCCGGCGAACGCTCCATCTCGTTCGAGTTCTTCCCACCCAAGGACGAGGCCGGCGAGCGGCAGCTCTGGACGACGCTGCGTGAGCTCGAGGCACTGCACCCCACGTTCGTGTCCGTGACCTACGGCGCCGGAGGGTCGACGCGGGACCGGACGATCCGCGTCACCGAGGGCATCGCGCGGGAGACCACGCTGACCCCGATGGCGCACCTGACCTGCGTGGGTCACTCCCGCGAGGACCTGCGCTCGGTGATCGGCTCCTACGCCGCGGCCGGGGTCCGAAACGTGCTGGCCCTTCGCGGTGACCCGCCGGGCGGCCCCGGGACGCCCTGGACCCCGACCCCGGGCGGGCTGACCTATGCCACCGAGCTGATGGAGCTGGTGACCTCCCTCGGTGACTTCTGCGTCGGGGCGGCCGCCTTCCCCCAGGGGCACCGTGAGGCCGACAGCCTGAAGCACGACGCGCGGGTGATGAGGGCCAAGCAGGACGCCGGGGCCGCCTTCGCGATCACCGAGCTGTTCTTCCGGGTGCAGGACTACTTCGCCCTGCGCGAGCGCTGCGACGCCGCCGGGGTGCACATCCCGATCCTGCCCGGAATCATGCCGATCACCAGCCTGCCGCAGATCGTGCGGATGACCGAGCTGTCCGGCCGGGAGATCCCGCCCGAGGTCGTCGACCGCGTGTCCCGCTACGACGGCGACCCGGCCGCCGTACGCGCCGAGGGGATCGCGATCGCCACGGAGCTCTGCGACGAGCTGCTCGCCGGTGGCGCGCCCGGGCTGCACTTCTACACCCTGAACCGGTCCCGGGCGACCCGCGAGATCTACTCACGGCTGCCTGCCGCCGTCGGCTGAGGACCGGCGCTCAGGCGCGGCCGACCCGCTCGGCCACGACGGCGGACGTGAGGCCGACGAGCGGGAGCTGAGGTCCGGCGGTCGCGTAGGCGCCCGCGAGGTAGACGCCGTCCACGGGCAGGTTCCCCAGCCTCAGCATGCGGGCGGTGCTGGCGCGGCCCCGCCACAAGCTGCCGTACTCGGAGCCGGCCAGCTCCTGCACCTGCTCCTGCGGGGTTCGATCGAGGCGGACCCGGACCTGGCGCCGTACGTCGATCCCGTGCCCCGCCAGTGCCTCCAGAACGTCCCCCGAGGACGACCCACGGGCGAGCACCGTCCACGCCGCTCCGCCCTCGGGTGCGGTGCCGCCGGTGCGGACCACGAACGTGCCCTCTCCGTGGACCACCAGCTCGTGAGGCAGCCGCGGCACGTCGCCCTCGAGGCCCACGTGGCAGACGGCGGGCGGGATCGCCGGGCTGCTCCGGGGGACGTAGGGCCGCAGTGCCGGGAGCCGCCGTGGGTCCATGGCGCAGACCACGACGTCGGCGTCGAGCGGGTCCTCGGCGGTGGTGACCCCGGTGACCCGCCCGCCTTCGAGCCGCAGGTCCTTGACCTCGGTCCCGAGCCGCACGTCCACCTTGCGCTCGGCGAGGCGCTTCCCCAGTGTCCCCGCCAGCCGGCCGAGCCCTCCAGGGACCGTCCAGGTGCCGAAGCTCTGCTCCACGTAGGCCCACATCCCCGCCCAGGCCGGCAGCCGTCGCGGGTCCTGCCCGTCCACCAGGGCGCGGGACAGCGCCACCGCCTGCAGCCGCCGGTCCCGGAGCCGGCGGGTCACCACCTTGTGCAGCGAGGTGCGGGTCCGCAGCAGCGCGTTCGCCCTCCGGTCGACGTGCTCGGGGTCGTAGGGCCGCTCGAGGAAGGTACGGCGCAGCACATCCCACGTCTCCGCATGCTCGTGCACGTAGTCGACCCAGGCGCGCGCGGGTCCGGCACCGAGAGCGGCAGCGACGGCCTCGAGCTGTGCGGAGCGGCTGCCCGAGGGCAGGCTCAGCACCGTCCCGTCGGCGAAGCGGTGCTCACGCAGGGGCTGGACGGGGACGAGGTCCAGCTCGCGCTCCAGCGGCCGGCCCGACTTCCGGAACAGGTCGCGCAGCACCGCCGGCAGCGCGGTCGAGGTCGGACCGGCGTCCCACGCGAAGCCGTCCCGCTCGATCAGCCGGAGTGCGCCGCCGAGCCGGGGCAGCCGCTCCACGAGGACGACCTCGTGGCCGAGCTTGGCCAGCCGTGCCGCGGCAGCCGTGCCGCCGAAACCGCCTCCGACGACGACGACCCGGGACATCCTCCGACGATAGCCGGAGGCTCGGCTACCCCTCGAGGCGCTCCTCGAGGTGCACGCGCACCGTGTCCCCGGCCTCCTTGCCGATCGCCCGGCGCACCGCGGCCTTCACCGGCAGCTTGTGGGTGCCGTCGCCGAGCGCCATGAACGAGCTCGCGAAGGGGTGCCCGTCCACGGTCCCGCGGACCTTCACCAGGCCCCGGGTCCCGAAGTACTCGACCGACCCGGGCCACACCACGTAGGTCCACCCTCCCGGGGTCGGGCTCTTCTCCAACGTCGCCTCGAACGTCTTGTCCACTGCTGTCTCCTCTCCTCGGTCCACCTGGACAGACCCGCGGGCGGGGGCTCACTCATCGCTCTGCGGCCGCGACGGATCTGTCACCGCGACGGATGTGTCACTCGACGGCGGTCTCCGTGGCTCCGGTCATCGCGACCAGCTCGTCATAGGTCGTGGAGAACACCGCGGCGGGGTGGCCGGCGGCGGCCCAGACGACGTCGTACTTGCGCAGCCAGGGGTCGATGTGGGTCGGCACCGGGCCGGGGTGCCCGATCGGTGACACGCCGCCGATCACCTGACCGGTGTGCCGGCGGACGAACTCCGGCTTGGCGCGACGCAGCGCCGTCACGCCGAGGGTGGCGGCGACCTTCTCGGTGTCCACGCGGTGGGCGCCCGAGGTCAGGATCAGCACCGGGGCGCCGTCGGCGTCGAAGAGCAGGCTGTTCGCGATCGCGCCGACCTCGCAGCCGAGCGCCTCGGCGGCCAGCGCGGCGGTGTGCACGGAGTCGGGGAGGACCACGATGCGGCCGCGTCCGCCGCGGGCCGCCAGCTCCGAGCGGAACCTGGTGATCGTGGCGTGCTCCGGGCGCGGCTCCTGGCTCATGGGTCGACTCTAGGGGCCGGTCTGCTCGCCGGCCTCCGTCCGTCCTCAGCTGCGGCGGCGGCCCTCGTGCAGCATCTGCGTCGCCTGGGTGACCCGCTTGGCGCGGGTCTCGGCGCGCTTGGCGTCCTCGACCCACAGCGTGTAGGCGCGCTGGTGGCTGTAGGAGAGGGCGTCGAAGAAGCGCCGGGCCTCGGGGTCCGCGTCCAGGGCGGCTCCGAGGTCCTCGGGCACGTCGACGACGCGCGGCTCGGTGTCGTGCTCGATCTCCACGTCGAGCTCGTCACCGGCGGCGACACCGGACGCGGCCCGGTGGTCGGCGTTGACGCCGACCATGAACTCGCCGCCCATCGGGGCGACCGTGCTGCGGTAGGTGTAGCTGCCCTTCGGCGCGTGCAGCGTGACCCGGACGGGCGGTCGCTTGCCTGCTCCGAGGGCCTCGACGAGCTCAGGGGGAACCGCGATGCCGGTGGCCGTCCTGCCGGCGAGCCGCAGGGTGGTGCGGAACCTCTGGGTGTTCGTGGCGGGGTCCATGGCGGGGTCCATGCGGTGATTGTCCACGGTCTCCGGGCGTCCTGCCATGTTCCTTGACGGGCTGTCCGGGGGGAGGTGTAGCGTGGGGGTCGTTCGAACAGATGTTCGAACGGATCGGTTGGGACCGAGCAGGAGGCGGACAGGATGCGACGGTACGACGACCTCGTGGACGTGCGCAAAGGGCGGGTGCCCGGCACCGGAGGAGGCCCGGTCGAGGGACCGGAGCAGTTCGTGTGGAAGGGCCGGCTGTGGAAGGTCCATGCCGTCCTCGCGCAGTGGGTGGAGACCGGTCCGTGGTGGCAGTCGCGGAGCGTGGACGCGGTCCTGGGTGCGGACGGGCCCGACCCGGCGCCGACCGCGGACCCGGGCGTCGACCCGGGGGGCGAGACCGAGGTCTGGCGCGTCGAGGCGGGCCGGGGCCGGACCGTCGACCTGGGGCGGGGGGTCTTCGACCTGGTCTTCGACTGGGCCGACGGCAGCTGGCGGCTCACCCGGTGCCTGGACTGAGGGGGACGGCGAGGATGACCCACCAGCCCGAGGGCCCGACCCCCTTCGACCTGCCCGCAGCCACGCACTCCTACCTCGTCCGGGCCGCCTCGTCGCTGCAGGAGGCGATGGCGACCTCCGAGATCCCGTTGCGCTACGCCTGTGCCCACGTCGCGGCGCTGCGGGCCACTGCGGCGCTGCTCGCCGCGCGGGCCACCCCGACCCTCACGCCCCGGCGGGGCCGGCAGCAGAAGAACGCCTGGGTGCTGCTCGCCGAGGTGGCGCCGGAGCTCAGCGAGTGGGCGTCGTTCTTCGCCGCCGGCGCGGCCAAGCGGGCGGCTGCGGAGGCCGGCTCGCGACGTGCGGTCACCGAGCGGGAGGCCGACGACCTGGTGCGCGACGCCGACCGGTTCCTCGGCCTGGTCGAGGAGTCGCTCGGCATGACCCGGCACGTGCCCTGCCAGGAGTACCTCCCCAGCACGTCCGGGAACGCCGCCCCCAACTACGACGTCGGGCACCACGTTGCCTGACCCGTTCGTGCACCTCCACGTGGCGTCGGGCTACTCCCTGCAGTACGGCGCCTCGCACCCCCGCACGCTCGTCGAGCGAGCGCTCGAGCAGGAGATGGACACCCTGGCGCTGACCGACCGGGACGGCGTCTACGGTGCGGTCCGGTTCGCCAAGGCCTGCCTGGAGGGCGGCCTGCGACCGGTCCTGGGCGTCGACCTCGCCGTCGCACCGGTGCATCCCTGGTCCTTGGGGGGACCGGCGCGCAGCACGCGGCGCTCGCGCACCCCGGCCCGGGGCGGGGCGTTCCGCGACGACCAGGACCTGCCGCGGGTGACGTTCCTGGCCGGCAGCCGACGAGGCTGGGCGGCGATCTGCCGGTTGATCTCCGCGACCCATCTCGCCGGGGAGCGCGGCCGGCCGGTGAGCACCCTCGACCTGGTGGCCGAGCACATCTCGGGCGGGGACGTGCTGGTGCTGCTCGGGCCGGCCTCCGAGCTCGGCCGGGCCGTCACCCTGCGCCGCGAGGACCTCGCGCAGGCCGCGATCCGGCCGTGGCTCGACGTGGTCGACCGGGCCGACCTGATCGTGGAGCTCGTCTCCCACCGGCTGCCCGGCGCCGGTCCCGGGTCGGCGCCGCACGCCGCCCGGATGGCAGGGCTGGCCCGGTCCCAGGGGCTCGGCGTGGTGCTCACCAACGCGGTCCGCTACGCCGACCGCACGGACGCGCCGACCGCCGACGTGCTCGACGCGGCCCGCCGGCTCGTCCCGCTCGGCTCGGCGGACCTCCAGAGCATCGGGTCCACCGGTTCCAGAGTGGATGGTTCTCGGGGCAACGCCGAGGGCTTCTTGAAGTCCGGCAAGCAGATGGCCGAGGTGGCCGAGGAGATCGCCCGCTTCGCCGGCCTCGGGGACAGCGGCCGCGAGGCCCGGAACCTCCTGGCCCGCACCCGCACGGTCGCCGACCGGTGCGCCCTCGACCCACGCTCGGACCTCGGGCTCGGCGAGGTGCACTTCCCGGAGTTCGACGTCGGATCGGCGACGGAGCTCGGATCCGGTGACACCGGTGGACCGCGTCCGCGAAGCGGTCTCGATGCGGACGTGCTGCTGCGCGCGCGGTGCGAGGCGGGCATCGGACGCCGCTACGGCAGCGCCCCGAAGGCGCGGATCTGGAAGCGGCTCGACGACGAGCTCCGGACGATCGGCGGGCTCGGCTACGCGCCGTACTTCCTGACCGTCGCGGACGTCACCGACCTGATCAAGGACATGGGGGTGCGCTGCGCGGCCCGCGGCTCCGGCGCGGGCAGCCTGGTGAACTACCTGCTCGGCGTCTCCGGCGTGGACCCGTTGCGGCACGACCTGCTCATGGAGCGGTTCCTCTCCCCGCTGCGCCAGGCGCTGCCCGACATCGACGTCGACGTCGAGTCGGCGCGTCGGCTCGAGGTGTACGAGGCGATCCTCGACCGCTACGGCGGGGAGCGCTGCGTGTGCGTCTCGATGATGGACACCTACCGGGTCCGGCACGCGGTGCGCGACGTCGGCGCCGCGCTCGGCATGCCGGTCGGGGAGATCGACGCGATCGCCAAGGCCTTCCCGCACATCCGGGCCCGCGACGCCCGGGTCGCGCTGCGCGACCTGCCGGAGCTGCGTGCCTCCGGTCTCGGGGAGGAACGGCTCGACCTGCTGTTCCGGCTCGTGGAGCGGCTCGACGGGCTGCCCCGGCACATCGCCGTGCACCCGTGCGGGGTGCTGCTGTCCGACGCGACCCTGCTCGACCGGACGCCGGTCGAGGCGTCCTACGCGGGGTTCCCGATGAGCCAGTTCGACAAGGACGACGTCGAGGACCTCGGCCTGCTCAAGCTCGACGTCCTCGGCATCCGGATGCAGTCCTCGATGGCCCACGCGGTCGAGGAGATCGAGCGGCTCGAGGGCGTGCGGGTCGACCTCGACGACGAGCAGCAGGTGCCGTTCGACGACGAGCGGACGTTCCGGATGATCTCCCGCTCGCTGACCCTGGGCTGTTTCCAGATCGAGTCGCCGGGCCAGCGCGAGCTCGTCGGCAAGTCCGGGATCGAGTCGTTCGAGGACATCATCACCGACATCTCGCTGTTCCGTCCCGGGCCGGTGAAGAGCGACATGGTCACGCCGTACCTCGAGGCGAAGCAGGGCTGGCGGGCCCCGCGCTACCTGCACGAGGACCTGCGGCCGATCCTCGGCCCCACGCACGGTGTCGTGGTCTTCCACGAGCAGGTCATCGAGATGATCTCCCTGTTCACCGGTTGCACGCTGGCCGAGGCCGACGAGGCCCGGCGGGCGCTCGGCGACGTCGAGGGGATGGCCGAGGCCAAGCTGTGGTTCTTCCCGCGCGCGATGGGTCTCGGCTACCCGCGCCGGTTCGTCGAGGAGATCTGGAAGGTCCTCGCCGCGTTCGCGTCGTTCGGCTTCTGCAAGGCGCACGCGGCGGCGTTCGCGCTGCCGACCTACCAGTCCGCCTGGCTGAAGGCCCACTACCCGGCGCACTTCCTCGCCGGCGTGCTCACCCACGACCCGGGCATGTACCCCAAGCGGCTGATCCTCGACGACGCCCGCCAGTTCGGCGTCACGGTGCTCGGCCTCGACGTGAACGCCTCCGAGAAGACCTATGTCACCGAACGGGTCGAGCCCGCCCCGCTGGTCGAGGCCGCCCCGCTGGTCGAGCCTGTCGAGACCAGCCCCCACGATGCGGGGACCCGGGCCGGCGCGGAGTTCCGGGACAGCGGCTGCGGGTACGGCATCCGGCTGTCGCTCTCGGAGGTGAAGGGCATCTCCGAGGCCGAGGTGGACCGGATCGTCGCGGCCCGCCCGTACCACTCGCTCACCGACTTCTGGCACCGCGCACAGGTGTCCCGCCCGATCGTCGAACGCCTGGTGCTCGCCGGCGGGTTCGACGCGGTCTACGGGATCGGGGACACGCCCACCCGGGGCGGCGTACGCCGTCGGGGCAAGGTGACCCGCCGCGACCTGCTGCTCCAGGTCGCCGACCTCGACCGGCACTCGCGGGCGGTGGACCGGGCCAGCAAGGGGCGCGGTCGTGGGCTCGCCGCCCGGGGCGCACCGTCCGGCGGCCGGGTGGCCGCCGCCGAGCGCGCCGAGGACGCGGTCGGCCGCAACAGCTCCGACGCGTCCGTGCGCGCCCGGGAGCGGGACCTGCACCCCAGCCGCGAGGGACACGTGGGTGACCGGCCCTGGGAGCAGCCGTCCGGACTGCACCCGTCCCGGCAGCAGGCCGGCGTGTGGGAGCAGGCCGCGCGCCAGTCCCAGGCGACCCGGACGCCCACGCCGGTCACGTCGGTGCAGCTCGCGCTCGACCTCGGCGACGCGCCCGTCGACGGGGAGGTCAGCGGGCTGCCGGAGATGAACGACTCCGAGCGGGTCCGCGCCGAGCTGGAGATCCTCGGCCTGGACGCGAGCCGGCACGTGGTGGAGTTCTACGACCCGTTCCTCGACGCCCTCGGGGTGACCCGGTCCGTCGACCTGCTCCGGCGACGCAGCAAGTCCGAGCTGCTGGTGGCCGGGGTCAAGGTGGCCACCCAGACACCGCCGATCAGGTCCGGGCGGCGGGTCGTGTTCCTGACCCTCGACGACGCGACCGGCCCGGTCGACGCCACGTTCTTCGAGGACGTGCAAGGGCCGTACGCCGCCACGGTCTTCCACTCCTGGCTGCTGGTGGTGCGCGGTGAGCTGCGCCGCACCGGCCGGTACGGCGTCTCGCTGCGTGCCACCGGCTGCTGGGAGCTGCCCCTGCTGCACGAGACCTGGCGCGACGGGGGCCTGGACGCGGTGCGCGAGACGATGGCGACCCTCCCGCAGGGGTTCGGCGGCGGGGTCAGCGAGGGGGCGCTGCAGGGCGCCGCCGAGAGCCACTCGACCCGTCCGGTGATCGCCAGACCGACCAGCGGCAACGCGCCCGGCGTGGACGGCGCCGAGCCAGGATCGGGGCTGGGTGCGGCCGGTGGGATGGGCCGGCGCCGGGTGCTGGTGCACTCCAGCGGGTTCGCGATGTCGCCCTACGCCGACATCAAACCGCCCGGCGAGGACGCCAAGTCCGCGCCGCGCAAGCTGTGGCACTCCTCGCCCGGGAGCTCCGGTGGCTGACCGCGGAGGGGCGGCGGGACATCCCCTAGGGTGGGCGCCATGCCAGCCGAGCAGCGACCGGGTCACCCGCTCGGCCAGAGCGGTCTCCAGCGGCGCAGCGCGGCCCGGACGGCCGTGGTGTGGGACGCCCTGCGCGAGGTGCTCGACGCGGTGCGCGACACCCGGGGCGCACCGGCATCCGTGGTCGACATCGGTGGCGGCACCGGCGGGTTCGCCGTCCGGGTCGCCGAGCTCGGCCACCGGGTCGTGGTCGTCGACCCCAGCCCCGACGCCCTGGCGACGCTGGCGCGCCGGGCCGACGAGAGCGGGGTCGCCGACCTGGTCACCGGCCGTCAGGGCGACCTGGACACCCTCCGTGACCTGGTCCCGGAGGGTGGCGCGGACGGGTTCGACGTGGTGCTCTGCCACGGCGTCCTGGAGATCGTCGACGACCCGGCGGCGGCCCTGGACGCGCTCGCGCGGGTGCTCCGGCCCGGGGGGACCCTCAGCCTGCTGGTCAGCCAGCGGCACGCAGCCGTCGTCGCCCGGGCGATGGCCGGGCACTTCCAGCAGGCTCGCACGCTGCTCGACCCCGACGGCGCGCCCACCCGTCGGTTCACCGCCGACGAGGTCGCCGCGGCGCTCGACCGGGCCGGCTTCGAGACCCGGACGATGCACGCGGTCCGGGTGTTCGTCGACCTGGTCCCCGGCGCGCTCGTCGACCTCGAGCCCGGTGCCGCCTCGGCCCTGGTCGACCTCGAGCGCGAGGTGGCGACCCGACCCGAGTACCTCGCCCTCGCCACCCAGATCCACGCCCTCGCCGCTCGTCGCTGACCCGCCGGTCGCTGGCCCGCCGGCGCACCTCCGCTCGAGGAGGGCCGGATGAATCCGGAGGAGGCCTCGTGGGAGTGCCCGATCCTGCACGTCGACATGGACGCCTTCTACGCGTCGGTGGCGATCCGCGACCGTCCCGATCTGCAGTCCGTGCCGGTCGTGGTGGGAGGCGGCTACCGCGGGGTGGTGCTCTCCGCGAACTACCCGGCCCGGGCCTACGGCATCCGCTCGGCGATGCCGATGACGCGGGCGCGCCGGCTGTGCCCCGACGTCGTGGTGGTGTCCCCGAGCTCGGAGACCTTCACCAGCTTCGACACGGTGTCCAAGTCGGTGATGGAGTGCTTCCGGCAGGTCACCCCGCTGGTCGAGGCGCTCTCCTTGGACGAGGCGTTCCTCGACGTGTCCGGGTCGGTACGCCGGCTGGGGTCGCCGTACTCCATCGCGG
Organism: Nocardioidaceae bacterium; assembly: GCA_033850795.1. Taxonomy (GTDB): domain Bacteria; phylum Actinomycetota; class Actinomycetes; order Propionibacteriales; family Nocardioidaceae; genus Nocardioides_B. The sequence goes on from JAWWPF010000137.1 coordinate 15,477, forward strand.
AGCGGCTGCGCGCGCGGATCTACGACGAGCAGGCCATCACCTGCTCGGTCGGGATGGCGGGCACGGTGGCGGTCGCCAAGCTCGCCAGCCGACGCGCCAAGCCCGACGGCATCGTGGTCGTGCCCCCGACGGCGGTGACCACGTTCCTGCACCCCCTCGACGTGGGAGAGCTCTGGGGCGTGGGGGAGAAGACCGCCGACCTGCTCCACCGGCTCGGTCTGCGGACCGTGGGCGACGTGGCCCACACCCCACTGACCACCCTCCAGCGGGCCGTCGGGGTCGGTATGGCGCACCAGCTGCACCAGCTGGCCTGGGGCGAGGACCGGCGGGTGGTCGTCGCGCGCCGGGGCCATGACGAGGCGGACAAGAGCATGGGAGCCGACGAGACGTTCGGGCGGGACACCGACGACCGGGCGGTGGTGCTCCGCGAGATCCTCCGCCTCTCGGCGAAGGTCGCCGGCCGGATGCGCACCGCCCGGGTGGCCGGCCGGACGGTGACCTTGAAGGTCCGGTTCGCCGACTTCACCACGATCACCCGGTCCAGGACGCGCAGCGAGGCCACCGACGTGACCCAGGAGATCTACCGCACCGCGAGCGAGCTGTTCACCGCCCTGGGGCTGCAGCGCGCCCGGATCCGGCTGGTCGGGGTCCGGGTGGAGGGGCTGGTGCCGCGGGACACCGTGCAGCGGCAGCTGGTGCTCGGGGAGCGCGAGCACGGGTGGTCGGAGGCCGATGTCGCGGTGGACCGCGCCACCCGCAAGTTCGGCACGACGGCGGTGCGGCCGGCCACCCTGCTCAGCAGCGGACCCCGGACGTAGCAGCGGCCCCGGGTCCTGGGGAGGACCGGGGGCCGCCGAGGCCGGGCATCGGGGGGCTGATGCGCCGGCGCCGCGGATGGCTCGTGGGGGGGTGGCCCTCCGCGGTGGTTCTTGCCGGCTCAGGCGATCCGTCTCCCAGGAACGGGGCGTCTGCGCGGGCAGTCACACGAAGTCTCGGCACCTGATGGGGCCAGTCTTTATAGTTCCTTCGAACTATTTGCCGAGAATTTTTTGGCCCGAACTGAGCGGAGCGCCCCGATAAGGGCAACAAATCTCGTCATGCGGCCGACCCAGGCCCGTCTCCTGTGAGAACGTAAAACTACGGGCACCCTTGGGAGGCAGGGGGGCCGAACGTACATCGGAGACGTCGACGTGATCAGCTCGTCAGAGGATGACCAGCGAGGCCTGCACCTGACCGAGATGGCGGCCCCGCCGGACGAGTGGGACCACCTGTCGCTCGCCGACCTCCGCTTGTACCGACGGCGGCTGTCCGAGGAGGAGGAGAAGATCTCCTACTGGCGGCGGCTGGTGCACGCGCGGATCGACGTGCTCGAGGCCGAGAGCCAGCACGACCGGCCGTTGCGACTCGAGGAGCTGATCCGGGTCCTCGGTGACACCGGGACCGGTCGCACCCGTTCCGCCCTGGTCAACGTCCGCGCTGCCGAGGACCTCCCCGAGCTGCCCGTGCTCAAGGACATGTGGGTCACCGAGCTGGACCCCCACGACACCCAGGACGTGGCCGACGCGATCCGGCGGCTGCGCGCCGCGGAGGAGCAGCTCACCGAGTACAGGCGCGCGCTGCACGAGCGGCTGGACAGGGCGACCGCGGAGCTGATCGCGCGCTACCGCGTCGACCCCTCCAGTGCTCTGGTCGCGTTCGGCGCTCCGCACAACGGTTCGACCCGAGGGGGAGGGGCGGCATGAGTCCGAGCCAGGACGTCGA
>JAWWPF010000179.1:0-10141 GCA_033850795.1 Nocardioidaceae bacterium
GAGGTCGCGCAGGGTCTCGGCCCGTAGCTTCATCAGGTAGCCGTAGGTCCCGAACGTCTCGTGGAACTGCAGCCCGTGGTAGGCCGGTGACGGATCCGCAACCACGGGGAACCGGCCGTTCGACCAGTTGAACGTGCCCGCCTCGACGACAACGCCGCCCATGCTCGTGCCGTGGCCACCGAGGAACTTGGTTGCCGAGTGGATCACGATGTCGGCGCCCCACTCGATCGGGCGGCACAGGTAGGGCGTCGCGAAGGTGTTGTCCACGACCAGTGGCAGCTCGTGCTCGTGCGCGATCGACGCCAGGACCTCGAGGTCAAGCACGTTGCCGCCCGGGTTGCCGATCGTCTCACCGAAGAACGCCTTCGTGTTGGTCTTGGTGGCCTTGCGCCACGCGTCCGGGTCGTCGGGATCGACCCACGTCACCTCGATGCTCAGCTTGCGCAGCAGGTGCTTGAACTGGTTCACCGTGCCGCCATAGAGCGCCGAGGACGAGACCACGTGGTCACCGGGCTCGAGCAGCGTGAAGAGCGCTGCTGCCTGCGCGGCGAGCCCGCTCGCGAACGCCACTGCGCCGGCGCCGCCCTCGAGGTTCGCCACTCGCTCCTCGAACACTGCGACCGTTGGGTTCATGATGCGCGAGTAGGTGTTGCCGTACTCCTGCAGGTTGAAATACGCCGCTGCTGACTCGGGGTCCTCGAAAACGTAGCTCGTTGTCTGGAAGATCGGCACTGCGCGGGCACCGGTGTTCGGGTCCGGTCGTTGCCCGGCGTGGAGCTGGCGGGTCTCGAACCCGAACATGTGGTCGTCCTCGGGGCGGGCGGGCTGGTCGGTCACTGGGGCCTCTTCCGTGGGGTCATGGTGCGGCCGTGCCTGCGGCCAGGAACTGGCGGATCAGCGGAGTCTGCCGGGCCTCCTCGAGCAGGAAGCAGTCGTGGCCGTAGGGCGCGTCGATCACGTGCAGCTCGACCTCCTTGCCGACAGCGCGCAGCGCCTCGTCGATCTCACGCGAGGCGGACGGCGGGTAGAGCCAGTCCGAGCTGAACGCGATCAGCAGGGTGCGTGCCGAGACCCCTTCCAGCGCACGGGCGAGGGATCCACCGCCGTACTGGCGTGCCAGGTCGAAGTAGGTCAGTGCCCGCGAGGTGTAGAGGTAGGTGTTCGCGTCGAACCGCCTGACGAAGGTGTCCGCCTGGTGCTCGAGGTAGCTCTCGACCTCGAACTCCGGCTCGGTGATCGTGTAGCGGATGTCGTCGGAGGACTGGAGGCGCCGGCCGAACTTGTCCTCGAGCGCCGGCGCGGACAGGTAGGTGACGTGGCCGACCATGCGGGCCACACCCATCCCGGCGTCGGGGCGGCGGCCCGTGCCGTAGTAGTGGCCACCCTGCCAGGCGGGGTCCCGCCTGATCGACTCGCGGGCGATCGCGTTCCAGGCCATGCCCTGGGGGTGCAGGGCGTGCGTGCTCGCGATCGCCACGACGACATCGACCTGGCCGGGGAACAGGATCGCCCACTCCATCGCCTGCATGCCGCCGAGCGACCCACCGGCCACAGCCGCCAGCCGATCGATGCCGAGGGCGGTGAGGAAGGCGCGTTGCGTGCGGACCATGTCGGCGACCGTGATCACCGGGAAGTCCGAGCCGTACGGCGCCCCGGTCACCGGGTCGACCGACGACGGCCCCGTCGACCCGCGGCAGCCGCCGAGCAGATTGGTGGAGACCACGAAGAAGCGGTCGGTGTCGAAGGCCTTGCCGGGGCCGATCATCCCGTCCCACCAGCCGAGTCCCCTGGCCGCCGTACCGTCGCGCTCCTCGGCCGCGAAGCCGTCGCGGGCGCTCTCGTCGCCCGGCGTTGCCGAGACGCCCGCCGCGTGGGCGTCGCCGCTCAGCGCATGGCAGACCAGGATGACGTTGTCACGCTCGGGTGAGAGCTCGCCGTAGGTCTCGTAGGCGATTCGCACCGGGTGCAGCTGCCGTCCGCAGTCGAGCCGCACCGGCTCGGGCAGATCGAGGTAGCGCGTCTCGACACGGCCGACCGACCCGGTCGTGCGCGTCCACGTGGGCGCCATGGACGCGATGCTAGTCGGTCGCGCCGGTATATTGATCGCCTATCCCACTAGGGATGGTAGAGAAAAGGGCGAAAGGGGCATCACGCGATATGACCACCACGACCGACAACGGCGTCAACGTCCAGGCACTCCTCGATGCGCGCGAGGTGCTGAAGGGCGCGCCGGAGGCGGCCCAGTTCACCTGGCGGGCCTCGTCCCGCTGGGAGAACGGCGTCCACAGCACCACCAAGATCTCGAACTTCTTCGGGCTGGGAGAGGAGCACGACCACAAGCGCGAGGCGGTCTTCGACGCCGATCACCCGGAGGTCTTCGCGGCCACCGACAACGGCATCACGCCGATCGAGTACCTCCTGGTCGGGCTCGCCAGCTGCCTGACCGCCGGCGTGGCGTCGGTCGCCCAGAACCGTGGGATCCAGCTGCGGTCGATCGAGTCGAGGGTCGAGGGCAACCACGACATCCGCGGCATCCTCGGTGTCGACAGCGACGTCCGCAACGGGTTCAACGACGTGAAGGTGAGCTTCAGCATCGACGCGGACGCGTCGCCGGAGGAGATCGAGGCCCTGGTTGCCCAGTCCCAGAAGCGCTCTGCCGTCTTCGACGCACTCACCAACCCCACCGAGGTGACCGTCGAGGTTGTCTGAGGCACCAGCCGTCGAGCGCGTCACCGCGGTCGTCATCGGCGCCGGTCACGCTGGCCTGTCCGCCAGCCACTTCCTCACCGGCCGGTCGATCGACCACGTCGTCCTGGAGCGCGGGGACGTGGGGAACTCCTGGCGGCATGAGCGCTGGGACTCGCTGCGGCTGCTCACCCCGAGCTGGCAGAGCAACCTCCCCGGGCGGCGGTACGACGGCCCGGACCCCGACGGCTACATGACGATGGCCGAGGTGGTCGGCCTGCTCGACCGCTACGCGGAGCTCTCGCGCGCCCCGGTCCGCACCGGGGTTAACGTGACCTCGGTGCGCCGTACCGCCGACGGGTACGACGTCACGACCAGCGCAGGCCCCGTCCGCTGCCGGGTCCTGGTCATCGCAAGCGGCGCCTGCAACCGGCCCTCCGTGCCGTCGTTCACCGCCGCGGTGCCGGCCTTCGTCGAGCAGCTCACCCCGTTCGGCTACCGCGGCCCCGACGGGCTTTCCGACGGCGGCGTGCTGGTCGTCGGGGCGTCCGCGACCGGCGTACAGCTGGCAGCCGAGCTGGCGAGGTCGGGTCGTCCGGTGACCCTGTCGGTGGGGGAGCACGTCCGGTTGCCGCGGACCTACCGCGGGCGAGACGTGCTGTGGTGGATGGATGCGTCGGGGGTGTGGGACGAGCGGCACGAGGAGATCGAGGACCTCACGAGGGCCAGGCGGCTGCCCTCGCCGCAGCTCGTCGGGACGCCCGAGCGGACCACGCTCGACCTGAACGCGCTGGCTGAGATGGGCGTCGAGCTCGTCGGCCGGCTGGCGGCGGTCCGTGACGGCCGGGCGCTCTTCTCCGGTGGCCTGCGCAACGTGTTCTCGCTTGCCGACCTCAAGATGGACCGGCTCCTGGGGACGTTCGACGCCTGGGCCGGGGTCGACGGCCGGGCTGACGGGATCACTCCTCCGGAGCGGTTCGCGCCGACCCGGGCGCCCGCGGCGCCCCGCCTGACGCTGGACCTCGGCAGCGGTGAGATCCGGACGCTCGTGTGGGCCACCGGCTTCCGGCCGGACTACTCCTGGCTCGACGTGCCCGTGGTGGACGGCAAGGGCCACCTGCGCCACCAGGGCGGTGTGGTGGAGAGCCCAGGGCTGTACGCGCTGGGGCTGCCGGTGCTGCGACGACGCAAGTCGACGTTCATCCACGGCATCGAGGACGACGCCCGCGAGGTGGTCGACCACCTCGCCGGCTACCTGGCCGTCGGCTCCTGAGGCGTCGCTGCGACCCGGGTCGCTCAGGACGCCGGTCGCCAGCCGAGGGCGGGGCCGAGCTCCTGCGCGATGTCGGTGAGGATCTGGACGTAGTCGTCGTGCTCGAAGGAGAAGGGCAGCGCGAAGGCGACCTCCTCGACCTCACGGAAGCCGGCGTGGCCGTAGAGCTGCTCGGCGATCTGCGCGGACGTGCCGACCAGGTCGGGAGCGAACATGAGCCGCGCCGGCCCCTGCGGCGTGGCGGTCCTGGCGAGCCGGGATTCGGCATAGGCCTGGTACTTCGCCCGCTGCTCGCTCGAGGCGCTGTCGGTGGGGACGACGACGAGCCCCTGCGATATCCGCGCCGCCGGTCCGTCCGGATGGTGCTCGCGGAACCTGCGCGCCTGTGAGAGCTGGATCTCGGCGAAGTCCTCGGACTCCTCGGCCTTGACGACGCTGCTGGTCAGCAGGTTCATCCCGTGCTCACCGGCCCACTGTGCGGAACGCAGGCTCGCACCGCCATACCACATCCGGCCGGCCAGGCCCGGCGAGTGCGGCTGCACCCGCTTGGAGAACTGCTCGATCCCGACCGTGCCCTCGAAGGAGCTGACCGCCTCGCCGCGCACCATGCGCAGCAGTCGCTCGGCCCGTTCGTAGCTGAAGTCCTCGAGGTCGGCCGTGTCCGGGTAGAGCGCCTGCTTCACGTCGTCCCAGCGCATCGGCGGCCCGACGCTGATGCCGGGGTTGAGCCGCCCGCCGGAGAGCAGGTCGACGGTCGCGAAGTCCTCGGCGAGCCGGAGCGGGTTCTCCCAGCCGAGCGGGGTGACCGCGGCGCCGAGCGCGATCCGGGTGGTCCGCTGCGAGGCCGCGGCCAGGATCGCGACGGGGGAGGAGATGCCGTACTGCAGGTGCCGGTGGCGCACCCAGGCGCTGTCGAACCCGAGCCGCTCGCCGAGCTCGATGACCTTCAGCGTGGACTCCTGGCCGGGGCCAGGGTCGTCACCGTCGAAGAGGCCGATGGTCAGGAAGCCGAGCTTCCGTAGGGGCCTCGAGGGGTCGGGCACGGTGGCTTCCTCTCGGTAGGGCGACAGCCTGGGCGAGAGCCTAGCGACGGTCCGACCGGCGGAGCGCCTCGTCTCCTTCGACCTCTACTCCAGGTAGGGATCCGCCCACGCGCTGATGATCCGGGCGGCGCGTCGGGCCTGGTTCTTCCCGGTGAGGAGATGGTCGGCCCCTTCCAGCGCCACGAAGCTGCGGGGATGTCGCGCGGTGCGGAAGATCTGGCTGGCGTTCGCGATGTCGACCGTGGTGTCGGTGGGTGCGTGCATCACCATCAGGGCCCGGTGCAGGCCGCGGATGCGGTCGCGAAGGTCGGCGGCGCGGACGTCCTCGATGAAGTGCCGTCGCAGGGTGAGTGCCTTGCCGCCGATCAGGAACGGCGCCTCGCCCTCGGCCAGGATCCTCTCGAGAAGAGCGTCGTAGTTGTGCTCGACGTGCGCGGGCTCGTACGGCGCGCCGATGCTCACCACCGCGCGCACGGAGTCGACAAGATGCGCCGCCGCGATCACCGCGGCGCCGCCGAAGGAGTGGCCGACGAGCAGCCGGACATCTCGCCCGGTGGTCTCCATGAACCGGGCCGCTTCCGCGGTGTCGTCGACCTTGTGGGAGAACGAGCCGTCCCCCCAGTCACCCTCCGAGTCACCGAGCCCCAGGTTGTCGAAGCGCAGCATGCCGATGCCCTCGTCGGCCAGCTGCTTGCAGATCCGGCTCGCGGCGGGCGAGTCCTTCCCGAGGGTGAAGCCGTGGGCGAAGACGCCCCAGCCGCGCACCGTTCCCGTAGGGAGGTCGACCAGGCCCGCCAGCCGTGGTCCACCGCTGCTCGGGAACCACACACGGTCGGCCACAAGCGTCATCGTGCCAGAGCATGCCCAGTCGGACGCGCAGCACGTTTCGAGCCGCGGACGCGGGCTGTTCGAGCCTTCCTCAAGCGAATTCATTAGGACCAATCCGCGGACGACCGTTGCGCAGGCACGGCAGCCGGTCGTATGGTCGGCGTCAATGGTCCGTACCAATAGGAGGAATCATGAGGATGCGTGCCCGCGCGCTCGTTGCCGCCGCGCTCGGCTCGGCGCTCGCACTATCGGGTTGTGCACCGGGCACCGGGGGCTCCTCGGGAAGCGCCGGTAGCGGGAAGGGGACCGTGCAGATGGTGCTCTGGCCGGGGCCTGAGGGCGACGCGATGTCCAAGGTCGTGGCCAAGTACAACGCCGGACAAGGCAAGAAGGACGGCGTGAAGGTCGACATGACCCTGCTCTCACGCCAGGACACCTTCTCCAAGGAGGCGACGTTGATGGCGTCGCGCTCCAGCAACGAGGACATCTACTTCGTGGCGAGCTACAACGTCGGCCAGTTCGCGGCCTCGCTGGACCCGCTGACGTCCATCGACGCCAGCAACTACTTCCCCGTGGCGGTCAACGGGCTCAAGTACCAGGGCAAGCAGTACGCCCTCCCGCTCGACGTCAGCAACCACTTCACGCTGTACCGCAAGGACCTGATCGACAAGCTGCTGCACGACGCGGCCCAGAGGGCCGCCTACGAGAAGATCGCCCGGAAGGTGATCGGCCAGGCGCGTGCGCCGAAGCCGGTGGACGACTGGGACTGGAACGACTTCAAGGCCACGGCGGCCTACTTCTCCAAGTCGACCAACCCGACGTCGCCGACGCGTTACGGGACGATCCTCCAGGCCAAGAACCTGCTCTACAACACCATGATCTGGAACGACGTCCTGTGGGGCATGGGCGGAAGCTGGACCAAGAACGGGAAGGCCGACCTCACCTCTCCGGCGGCCCAGCAGGCGATCAAGCTGTATGCCGACGTCTACAAGAACCATTGGACCTCTCCGGACAGCTCCCAGGCCGAGTTCCCCGAGACACAGGCCGCTCTCAAGTCCGGCAACACGGCCTTCGCCGTGCAGTGGTCGGCCGGATTCGCTGAGCTGAACGACAAGAGCAAGTCGCCCGGCGTGGCCGGAAAGATGGCCATCGGGGCAGTGCCGGGGCACAAGACGCATGTGCATGCACTGGCTGTAGCGCTGAACAAGTACTCCAAGAACAAGGCGGCGGCCAACAAGTTCTTGACCTACCTCTCCAAGCCCCAGGCAATGAGCATCTACGCTCAGGCGGGCGGTATCCCGGCGATGCCCCAGGTCCTGCAGGACAAGGCGTCACTGAACCCGGCGTTCCCCATGATCGCGAAGTCGATCCAGCAGTACGGCTACGCGGAGCCGGTCTTCCCGAAGACCTTCGACGCCTACAGCAAGCTCGCTGAGGACCTCAGTGGGGCGTGGGTGGGAACCAGCGCTCCGGGATCGGCCGCCAAGACCGCCAACGACGACCTGCAGTCACTGCTTCAGTGACCCCGGCGCCCTGCACGCACCGCATGACGGTGCGTGCAGGGTGCCCATCGGAAAGGTGAAAGACTGACATGCCCGCGCACAGCAAGGCCGGTGGTCGCGGCGCCAGATGGATCCTCAGCGCCCCCCTGATCATCTTCGCCGCGGTCTTCGTGGTGGTCCCCGTCTACCAAGGCGTGCAGACGAGCTTCTACAACCTGACGTTGCAGCAGCCGATCGCGGCCTTCAACGGGCTGGCCAACTACGCGGAGCTGTTCACGTCCCCAGGGTTCCTCCACGCCGCCAGGTTCACCGTCCTGTTCGCCCTCGCCGTGACGACCCTCGAGACGGTATTCGGGTTCGGCCTGGCCCTTCTACTCAACCGAGCCTTCCCCGGCAAGAAGGTGCTCTTCACCATGCTGCTCGTGCCGATCATGATCGCGCCCGCCCTGCTCGGCGTCATGTTCCGGCTCGTGCTCAACAGTGACATCGGGCTGGTGCCCGCGCTCCTGGACAAGGTGGGCCTGCACATCTTCCTGTTCTCGCCGAACGCCATCGTGCCGCTCCTCGTGCTCCTCGACGTGCTGCAGTGGACTCCGTTCACCTTCCTGGTGATGTACGCGGGACTCCAGTCCTTCCCCACTGACGTGCTCGAGGCAGCCCAGATCGACGGTGCCGACCGGCGTCGCACCCTCATGTCGGTGGTTCTCCCGATCATGAAGCCGGTGATCTTCGCCGCGGTGTTCCTGCGGCTGATCGACGCCATTCGCACCTTCGACGTGGTCTACGTGCTCACCGCCGGCGGCCCGGGGACCCGAACGACGACGTTGAGCATCTTCATCTACAAGACCGCCTTCGAGTCCGGCGACTTCGGGCTGGCCGCAGCCGCTTCGACCGTCATACTTGTCGTGCTCCTCCCGATAGTCCCCTTCCTCGTCAGGCGCATCACCCGAGAGGAGCCGTGAGGATGACCACTCAGGCGACAGCCCCGCGCGCTCGGCAGCAGACACGAGGGCAGACGACGACGACGCCACGGCGACGGCGGAACCGCCGGCTGTGGGGGACTACGGCGATGGTCGGCCTCATCGCGCTCGTCATCAACATCCCGTGGCTCAACGCGCTCCTCGTCAGCTTCAAGACCGAAGGAGCCATCGGCAGCGGTGCCCTGTCCACGCACTTCAGCCCGACGAGCGAGCACTACCGCAACGCACTCGGCGCGGCCGGTTACAACTTCCCGAAGTTCTTCTTGAACTCGACCCTGATCGCTCTGGGAGCCGTCGTCCTGGTGATGGTCATTGCGGTGCCCAGCACGTACGCCGCGGTGCGGCTCGGCTTCTTCGGGCGGCTGATCATGAACACCTCGAGTGTCCTGCGGCTCCTGCCCGCGATCTTCTTCGCTGTGCCTTACTTCCTGTTGATGACGAACCTGCGCCTGTTCGACACCGTGCCGGGTCTGGTGCTCGCCAACACCTTCCTGAACCTCCCCCTCGGGATCATCCTGCTGAGCGCAGGGTTTCGCGATGTACCGACCGAGATTGAAGAGGCCGCGTGGGTCGACGGGGCGAGCGTCTACCGGACGCTGTTCTCCGTGGTCATCCCGCTCCTCGCGCCGTCCCTCGTCGCCGTGGCCGTGCTGGTGTTCATCTTCTCCTGGAACGACTACCTGTTCGCGCTGGTGCTCTCGTCCTCGAAAGCCACGCCCGTCACCCTCGGAGCGGCGAACTTCGTGACTAGCACCGGGATCCGCTGGGGTGACATCTCAGCGGCCACGGTGCTCTCCACCCTTCCGCCCGTGGTGTTCGCGGTGTTCGCGCAGCGCTACTTGGTCAGCGGACTGTCCGCCGGGGCGGTGAAGGGCTGATGCCGTCGACCCCAGGCTCCAACGGCGCACCGAAGTATGAGCGTCTCGCCGAGTCGCTGCAGGACCGGGTGCGGAGCATGCCGCCGGATGACAGCCTTCCCACCGAGCGGGAGCTTCTCGAGGAGTACGGCGTGAGCCGGGCGACGGTGCGGCAGGCCATCCGGCTGCTCGTGCAGCGTGGACTCGTCTACAACATCCAAGGGTCCGGGACCTACGTCGCGAACCCGGCCGTCGTCTCCAAGACCCTGCGGATGACGTCCTTCTCCGAGGACATGCGGCAGCGCGGACTGGAGCCGGCGAGCGAGATCCTCGGGCACGAGACGGTGCAAGCCCCTGCCGAGGTCGCGACGAAGCTCCAGGTCTCCACTGGATCGACCCTGGTCTCGATCAGGCGCCGGCGACTGGCCGACTCTGTGCCGATGGCCTTGGAGAACACCTTCCTGGTAGCCGCGCTCGTGGAGGAGCACGGCCTCGATCCGAGCGGGTCCATCTACGAACAGCTCGAGCAATCCGGGATCGTCCCCTGGCGGGCCGCTCAGACGATCGATGCGGTGAACCTCGGCGTGGAGCAGGCGCAACAGCTGGGGCAGGCGGTCGGAGCTGCCGCCCTCCGGGTCCAGCGGGTGAGCTACACGAAACGGGGGGAGCCGTTCGAGTACGCCGAGACGGTCTACCGCGGTGACCGCTACAGCTTCGACATCGTCGTGGGAAGGGAGCTGTGACGATCCTTGCCCTCGACATCGGAGGGACCAAGCTCGCGGCTGCTGAGGTGTCGACCGGTGGGGACATCCTGGAGCCGGTCCTGAGCACGCCGACGCCCGCCGTACATGGCCCGTCTGCGGTGCTCGAGACGGCCGTCGGGCTGCTGCGGAACCTTGACCGGTCCGACGTCCGAGCAGTGGGTGTCGCCTCGGCAGGTGTGGTCGACCCCGACCGCGGCACCGTGGTGGGT
>JAWWPF010000185.1:0-36073 GCA_033850795.1 Nocardioidaceae bacterium
CGGGCGACCCCCCGCCAGCGCTCGCCGAGGGCGGCGAGGTTGACGTTGTTCTCCAGCACCACCGGCACCCCCAGGGTGGCGCCCAGGGCTTCGCGGAAGTCGAACGGTGAGAACTGGTCGATGTTGATCGCGTAGTGCACCGTCCCGCCGCCCGGCTCCACGACCCCGGGCACCGACACGGCCACGATCGTCAGCCGGTCGCACCGGTCCCGCACCGACGCGAGCGCGGTGGTGACCATGTCCGTGGCCTGCTTGACAATGCTCGTTCCACCGCCCGCGGACGTCGGCTCCCGACGCTCCTCGAGGATCCGCCCGCGCACGTCCGTGACGGCCACGCGGAGGTTGCTCCCGCCGATGTCGACCGCCGCGAGGACGCCGGCGGACGGGGACACCTCGTACAGCGTCGCCGATCGCCCGGGGTTCCCGCTGAGCTGTCCGGCCTCGTGGACCACCCCGCGCTCGACGAGCCGCTCCACGGCTGCGAACACGCTGGGCCGGGACAGCCCGCAGGCGGTGGCCACCATGGGCCGCGTCACGGCCGACTCCTGGTCGAGGAGGTGCGAGAGCACGCGGCCGACCCCCGTCGTGCCGGTCGATCCGTTCGGCTGCATCGGCCCTCCCGTGCCCTTCGCCTGCCTTGACCTGCCAATCCGGCGCTGACTATAGTGCCGATTTGTAAGGCAGGTTGCCTAACAAATGGGGAGTGTCGGATGTCCACGGGTCACCACGACGGTCACGAAGGTCACGACGTCACACGGCCGGAGCCGGCCTCCTCGGGCCTCACCCGCCGAGGACTGCTGGCCGCCGGAGGCGCCACCGGTCTGGCAGCCCTGCTCGCCGGCTGCGGACTCGGCGGTGCCTCGTCGACGGGTGGCCAGGGCAGCGGCAAGGGCAGCATCCGCGCCCTCTTCATGAAGCAGGCCGGCTACAGCGAGGACAACATCCGCGCGATGACAGCGGGGTTCCAGAAGGCGAACCCCAGCATCAAGGTCACCGCGGACTTCGTCTCCTACGAGGCGCTCCACGACAAGATCGTGGCCGCGGCACCCGCGGGGACCTACGACGTCGTGCTGATCGACGTGATCTGGCCGGCCGAGTTCGGGACCAAGCACATCGTCGCCGACGTCAGCGCGAAGTGGCCCGCCAGCTGGAAGCAGAAGATGCTGCCCGGCGCGGTGGCCACCCCGGAGTTCGACAACAAGATGTACGGCGTCCCGTGGATCCTCGACACGAAGTACCTCTACTACAACACCGCGCACCTGCAGAAGGCGAAAGTGGACCCCGGGTCCCTCGACACCTGGGACGGCGTGATGAAGGCGGCCCGGGCCGTGAAGTCGGCCGGCCTCGTGAAGTACCCGCTGATCTGGTCCTGGCAGCAGGCCGAGGCGCTCATCTGTGACTACGCGCAGCTGCTCGGCGCCTTCGGCGGCTCGTTCCTGGACAGCAGCGGGAAGCCGGCCTTCAACAAGGGCGGAGGCGTCCAGGCCCTCGAGTTCATGCAGCGCAGCCTCACCGACGGGCTCAGCAACCCGACCTCGACCCAGTCACTGGAGGAGGACGTCCGCCGGGTGTTCTCCGCAGGACAGGCCAGCATGGCCTTGAACTGGACCTACATGTTCGGCCTCGCCGACGACCCCAAGCAGAGCCAGGTGCCCGGCAAGGTGGGCGTCGCGCAGACCCCGACCGGCTCTGCGGGGCGTCCTGGCGTCAACGGCAGCATGGCGCTGGCAGTGGCCGGCGGCAGCAAGAACCAGTCCGCGGCCTGGAAGTACGTCAGCTACCTGACCAGCCAGCCGGTGCAGGACAAGTTCGCCCTCAGCTCCCTGCCGGTGTGGAAGACGTCGTACGACGACCCGCACGTGGTCAAGACCAACCCGGCCGTCGTACCCCAGGCCAAGAAGCAGCTCGGCGACCTGATCCTGCGGCCCCAGGTGAAGAACTACAACGGGATCTCGCAGATCCTGCAGGCCGAGATCCAGAACGTGCTGCTGAAGAAGAAGACGCCGCAGCAGGGCCTCGACGACGCGGCGTCGAAGGCATCGGCGCTGCTGCAGTCGTGACCTCCGCGGAGTCCAGCCGGGCTCGCACGTCCGGTCGGCGGCGCACCCGGCGCCGGAGCGGCGCACGCGGAGCCAGGGGTGAGGGGCTCTTCGCGCTGGCCCTCCTGCTGCCGGCCGCCGTCGTGGTGTTCGGCGTCGTGCTCTACCCGGTGGTGCGCACGTTCGTCGTCTCGCTCTTCGACGTCGACAGCCCGCTGGCCGGCTCCTACCCCTTCGTCGGCCTGGACAACTACACGCGGGTCTTCAAGGACAGCGCGTTCTACGCCGTCCTCGGGCACACCCTCTACTTCACGCTGCTCTCGACGTTCCTCGAGCTGTCACTGGGCATCGCCGTCGCGTTGCTGCTCAACGCACCGCTGAAGGCGCGCTGGATGTGGCGCAGCATCGTCGTGCTCCCGTGGGCCCTGCCGACCATCGTCAACGGCGCCATGTGGCGCTGGATCTACAACGGTCAGTACGGCGCGCTCAACGGTCTGCTGAGCAGCCTGGGGATCACGCACGTGCAGCACCAGTGGCTCGGCTCGCCGTTCCTGGCGCTCAACATGGTGATCCTCGCCGACGTCTGGAAGAACACGTCCATCGTGGTCTTCTTCATCCTCGCCGGCCTGCAGACGATCCCCGACGAGCTCTACGAGGCCGCGCGCATGGACGGGGCCAGTGCCTGGCGGGCCTTCTGGCGGCTCACCATGCCGTTGCTGGCGCCGAGCATCGCTGTGGTCCTGATCCTCCGCACCATCGAGGCGTTCAAGGTCTTCGACATCATCTACGTGATGACCGGCGGGGGCCCGGCCAGCGGCACGCAGACCGTCGCCTTCTACACCTACCTCCAGGCGTTCTCCAACCAGCTCTTCGGGTACGGCGCCGCGCTGGCGTACCTCATTGTGATCGCGGTGTTCGCGATGGCGATGATCTACCTGCGGATCCTTCGACAGGGTCAGATGGCGGGTGTGCAGTGAGGCCCACCAGACGGTTCATGATCGGCATACACGTCGCGGCCTGCGTCATGGCCGTGGCGGTCCTGGCGCCCTTCGCGTGGCTGATCATCTCCAGCATCTCGCCGCCGAGCGAGCTCCTCGCCGTGCACACGCACTGGCTCCCCCACGCCCCCACGTTGAGCCGCTACCGGCAGATCTTCAGCTCCGCACCGGGCGGGGACAACGTCGCGGCGAACTTCCGGCTGGCGATGGTGAACAGCTTCATCGTCGCCAGCGCGACCACGGTCATCTCGCTCGCCGTGGGGACGCTGGGTGGCTATGCCTTCGCACGCTTGAGGTTCCGGCTCCGCCGTACGTCCTTGTTCGCGTTCCTGGCCATCTACATGCTGCCGCCGATCGCGCTGGTGATCCCGCTGTATCTCGCGCTTGCGGCCCTCGGCCTGCTGGACACGAAGACCGGCCTGGTCGTCACGTACTGCTCGATCGTCACGCCGTTCTGCCTGTGGACGATGAGCAACTACTTCCTCAGCATGCCCGCCGACCTCGAGGAGGCGGCCCGGGTCGACGGCTGCACCCGCCTCGGTGCACTGGTGCGGGTGATGCTGCCCCTGGCGACCCCCGGCGTGCTCACCACGGCGATGTTCGGCTTCCTGCTCGCCTGGGACGAGTTTCTCTACGCCTTGATCTTCACCTCGACGACCAACGCCAAGACCATTCCGGTCGCCATCGCCGAGTTCACCGGCAAGTTCTCCTCCGACTTCGGCCTGATCGCCGCCGGCGGCGTGCTCGCCACCATCCCACCGCTCATCCTCGCCCTTGCATTCCAGCGATACATCGTCGGCGGCCTCACCTCCGGCGCAGTGAAAGGTTGATCCCGCATGCGATTCGAAGACGGCATGAACGCCCAGCCGCAGGTGCTCGCCGGCAGCGCTGAGGCGGTCAGGTCCGGGCTGGCCGCCATCGCACCCCTGCAGGACGGTCAGGTCGTCGCCCTGGTGGGGATAGGTGCCAGCGAGCACATCGTCCGCAGCGCCGCTCCGGCGTGGCGTGCGGCCGGGATCCGCGCCGTTGCGGTGTCCGCCTCCGAGCTCATGCACGAGGACACGTCGCTGGCGGACGTCTACGTCGCGCTCAGCGAGTCCGGCCGCAGCGCCGAGACCGTCGCGGCCCTGTCCCACGTGCAGGGGCGGCGCATCGGCGTCACCAACGAGGCCGGCTCGCCGCTGACCGAGGTGGTGGACGAGGTCCTGCTCCTGGACAGCGGGCCCGACAGCCCCGTCTACACCACGGGGTACACCGCCACCTTGCAGGCGGTCGGCATGCTCGGCGACCACTGGAGCGGTGACACCAGCGACTGGGCCGCGGCGCTGCCGGAGCACGTCGGGTCGGTGCTGGCCCTCAGTGAGCCGGTGGCCGACGCGCTCGCCAAGCACTTCGACGAGGCCAGGATCATCGACGTGGTCGGCTCCGGCGTCGCGAACGCGACGGCGGGGGAGGGCGCCCTGGTGCTGCGCGAGGCGGCCCGGGCCCACACGTCGCTCCAGGAGACCTATAACTACCTGCACGGGCCCATGGAGCCACTGGACCCCCAGAGCGCCTGCATCGTCGTGGGTGACCGGCGCGAGGTGCAGCTCGCCGCGGACGTCAGCACGCTGGGTTGCCAGACGCTGCTGATCACCACCCGCACCGACGTACCCGACTCGGGACACCTCACCGTGGTCTCGTTGCCCGACGCGGGCTCGCCGCTCGGCCAAGCGGTCCTCCAGATCCTGCCGATCCAGGCGCTCGCCTGGCGGCTGGCGCAGGGAAGGGGGCTGCAGGTCGACGGGTTCCGCTACCGGCAGAGCGATACCAAGCTGGAGGATCGATGACCCGCACGCTCCACGTCATCGGCAACGTCCAGCTGGACGTCCTCGCGAGCCCGGTCACCGCGATGCCACAGCCGGGTGGCGACGACATCATCGACAGCATCGCCGTGCGCCCGGCGGGCGCGGCGGGGAACGTCTCGCTCGCCCTTGCCGCACTCGGCGCGCAGCACCGGCTCTTCGGTGCCGTGGGCGACGACCAGGCCGGGCTCTGGGTCGCCGACGAGCTCCGGCGCCTGGGCCTGGGCGACGACCTGCAGGTCGTGGAGGGCCAGGAGACGGGGATCTCCATCGCCCTCGAGGCGCCGGAACGGGAGCGGGCGTTCCTCACCGCCCACGGCGTCCTGGGCCGGTACGGCGAGCGGGACGTCCCGGCCCACGCGGTGGAGGCCGACCTCGTCCTCCTCACCGGCTACTTCTCGATGCCTGGCCTGCGGGGGGACGGCACCCGCAGGCTCATGGAACGGGCCCGTGAGCGAGCGGCCACCACGGTGTTCGACACGGGCTGGGATCCCGAGGACTGGCGCGGCGACGCCGTGGAGGAGATCCTGTCGCTGCTGCCCCTCGTGGACGTCTTCCTGCCCAACGAGCCGGAGGCAGCAGCCCTGGCGGGCACCTCCGACATGACCGACGCCGCCGCTTTCCTGCGTGGGCACTGTCAGGGCTGGGTGGTCATCAAGCGAGGGGAGGAGGGCGTGCTCGCGTCGGGCCCGGACGGCGAATCGGTCGTGATCCCGGCGCCGCCGGTGATCGCGCTGGACACCACCGGCGCCGGCGACAGCCTGGCGGCGGGGATGCTCGCCGAGCTGTGCCACGGAGCCGACTTCGCCTCGGCCCTCGCCACCGGCGTCCGGGTCGCCTCCACCGTGGTCGGGCGGCCCTCCCGCAACCGCTACCCCAGTCGTGAGGAGCTGCTGCCGCTCCCCGGCGAGGCCTTCGCCTCCTGAGGTCCGGCTGTCGGCGCCTTCTGGAAGCATCAGAGAGCCGAGCCCTGGAGGGAAGAGGTGCCTGTTCTCTATCAGCTGGTCATCGACTGCTCCGACGCGGATCTGCTCGCTCGGTTCTGGGCCGGCGCTCTCGGCTATCGGCTCGCCCCGGCGCCAGCCGGGTTCGACACGTGGAACGACTTCTACCGCGACCTCGGACTGGCCGATGAGGAGCTGGCCGACGGAGCGGACAGGATCAGCGACCCCGACGGGCACGGGCCGGACATCTGGTTCCACGTCGTACCTGAAGCCAAGGCGGTCAAGAACCGGCTGCACCTCGACATCCACGCCAGCGGTAGCCGCAGGGACCCGATCGAGACACGCGTCGAGCGTGTCGACGCGGCGGCTGCCCGGCTGGTCGGCTCGGGCGCGACGATCACCGGCCCCTTGTCCCGCGAGGGGCTGGACCACTACGCGGTGGGCATGAAGGACCCAGAAGGCAACGAGTTCGATGTCAACTGACAGCGGGGTCCGCACAGTCGCTCGCCAGAGAGGTCGAGGCGCAGATCACCGATGAGGGGATCCGGCACCTCGGCCAGCAGAGATGGCGCAGCTCCGCCGAGTCATGAAGCGGCTCCGCGAGATCACCGACCCCTTCGCCTGACCTCGACCGGCCCGGTCACACCATCGATCGGTCACGCTTGGTCATCGCATGGACGAAAGTTCGTGACGGGAGCTGGGGCGGCTGTCGCGGATTAGAACGTGGCCGGCGTCCCCTGACCCCAGATGGCGCCCTCACCTGAGTCTCCGGCGGCCGGCCACCGGGCGACCACGGACGAGGCTGGTCCACGCCTCATCGTCTCCCGAAGTGGTGAGGGCGGGCCAGGGGAAGACCGGTCAGTCCGTCCGCTCATAGGCTGGGTCCAGCAGGTCGTGACGCCGACAGGCGGCGGTTGACGCGCCTTCGTGACCGCGGTCAGGCGGCCGGTACGGCGCCGCGAATGACGTCGAGGAGCTCGTCCCGCGTCGGGCCTGGTGCGTAGGCCGGTCGCCAACCGGTCTGGTAGACCGCGCGTGCCCATGGCTCGGCGGGCCTGAGTGTCTCGGGCAGTGCGGTCATCGCGAAGTAGCCTGCTGCGTGCTGCCGGATTCGAGGTTCCGCCTCGGCTGCCGCGGCGATGAGGTCAGAGGTCAGCGGGCCGTTCAGGTCGAGGTCTTCGCCCTGCCATCGCCTGATCGTCCCGCCATCGATCGCGATGTGGTCCGCCACCCAGGGCTCGATGTGGTGGTCGCACCAGGCGCCGAACGGTTCGGCGACGGTTGAGGGGTCTTCGCCTTGGTCGAGGAGCGAGAGGAGCGCGGATATCTGCATGCAGGCCATGGCGATCCCACGTCCTCTGGTCGGCGTCGTCGTCGCGACCGAGTCCCCAACGGCGACCAGTCCGGGTGTGCCGGTTTGTCGGCGGTAGACGTTGCGCAGTGCCGCGCCGACGAGCACCTCCGAGGTGGGGTGCGCGCGGTCCGGTTCGGTCCACTCGGCGAGCACCGGGATGGCTTGGCAGGCCGCCTCGAAGGCGCTCTCGAACCGCAGCGACGTGAGTGCGGTGTCTCTGGTAGGGCGCACGAGCACCACCGAGAAGTGCCCGGACTCGTGCACGAAGAGCAGACACTGGTAGCCGTCGAAGTCGGCGACGTTCGCGATCGGGCTCATCAAGGGGCCTGGGTCGGCGCCGGCGCGCAGCCGGTAGGTGCGGTCGACGTACGCAAGGCCGCAGTCGCCGTCCAGTAGGGGATCGCCGCTCAGCGCGCTCGACCTACCGAGACGCCCGGCTCGGCCCGAGGCGTCCACGACCAGGTCCGCCTCGACGAACGATCCGTCGACCTGCACGCCGGTGACCTGTCCGAGGGCCAGGACAAGTCCGTCGACGTGACCGGTGCGCAAGGTGAGGCCGGGCTGCCTCGCGGCTGCGAGGCGAAGCGCTCGCTCGAAGGTTGACCGACGGGATCGCACGACCTGTACCTGGCGGGATCCCGCGGGGTTAGCCACCTCGACGGGCTGGGCGCCCAGGGAGAGCCAGGTTTCGAGGGCCTCCGGCCATTCCGCCTGGAGGAACATCGGCACCTGGGGCCGGAAGCCGTGCGCGTGCTCGAACTGCATGACGCCACGCCGGACCCAGTCGTCTCCCGCCGGGCCGGGGTCACGGTCCACCGAGATGACTTCGTGCCCGCGTCGCGCGAGCGAGGCGCCGAGCAGCAGTCCCGCCGGGCCGGACCCCACGATGAGTGCCCGCATGGCTGTCCTCCGCTACACTCAGAGTGATTTGATTACACCGAGAGTCACTCCAAGAGGGGTTCGCTGTCAAGATGCCCCAGGCTCACCGTCCATACCGGTCGACGCTCCGTGCGGAGCAGGCCCGGGCGACACGGCGCGCTGTCGTCGAAGCCGCCCGGGAGCTCTTTGTTGACCTCGGGTGGGCGCGAACCACCATCGACGCCGTGGCCACCCGTGCCGAGGTGAGCCGTAAGACGGTGTTCACCTCCGTCGGCGGGAAGGCGGCTCTCTTGAAGCTCGCCCTGGACTGGGCCCTGGTCGGCGACGACGAACCGGTGCCGATGTCGCAACGACGGGTCACTGCGGAGATGGAACGATTGGTCGACCCCCGCGAGCTCGTGGCCCGCTGGGCACAGTTCGTCGCTGACCTGGAGGTGAGGGCGGCCCCGCTGGCCGACGTACTCCTCGTGGCTGCGGACGCAGACCCGGACGCCGCCGTTGTCCACGCCGAGTCCGAACGCAACCGGCTCGGGGGCGCGATGCGCTTCGTGGCTCATCTCGCGGCGATCGATGGCCTGCGACCCGGTCTGACGACTGAATGCGCCGTGGCCGCCACCCTCGTGCTGATGGACCCTGCCGTCTACCGCACGCTCGTCCGCCAGCACGGCTGGACGCCCACCGAGTACGCCCAGTGGATCGAGCGCGCGGCGGTGGCCGAGCTCCTTGGGGACACACCGCCGCGGGCCTGACCAGACCAGTGCAGGGCGCTGAGCGGCACACTCCGCAGGGAGGTCCTTACGACGGCCGTCGCTGGTGCTGCGGGCCGAATCCGTATGCGAAGTACAGCGACGGGTAAGGATTGACATTGACCGCAGGGCGGCTGCACTCGGCCGGTATTGGACCAACCGAGGGGTGACTGAGCTGTATGGGCGTCTACTTCGATCGTGTGCTGCCGAGAATCGTCAACGTGGCTTGCGGGGCGAAGCAGGCCCGTCCGATGCGCGAGCGGGTGTGCTCCGGCCTGCACGGTCAGGTCTTGGAGATCGGCTTCGGGACCGGCCACAACGTCCCGTTCTACCCCGACACTGTTCAGCGGGTCGCTGCAATCGAGCCGTCCGAACTGAGTTGGAAGCTCGCACGGGAGCGCGTGTCGGCGTCGCAGGTTGCGGTCGAACGGTCTGGTCTCGACGGGCAGTCGCTGCCCTTCAACGACGACAGTTTCGACACGGCGCTGTCGACATGGACGCTGTGCACGATCCCGGACCCCGTCCTCGCCTTGACAGAGGTGCGTCGGGTGCTGCGGCACGGCGGCACGCTGAACTTCATCGAGCATGGCCTAGCGCCGGATGAGGACATCCAGCGCTGGCAACGCCGGCTGGAACCGCTGAACAAGCGGATGTTTGGGGGATGCCACCTGACCCGGCCGATCCTCGACCTGCTCACCGCTGCGGGCTTCACCGTCCTCGACATGGACGTCTTCTACGAGAAGGGCGCGCCCAAGGCGATGGCCGCATACTCACTCGGTGTGGCTGTGGCGTCCGGACGCCCCGCTCAGACACACGGATGAAGCAGGCCCTGCCGTCGCTGGGTGCCGGAGATCCTCATGTCGCCGCAAGCGGAACGCGAAGTTGACCTCGTCGCGGCGGACGGACGCATCGACGGTCGCTGACATTGCGTGGCGGATCGCGCCGCATCCTGTCGGCCGGCGGTCCCGCAAGCCGATCGGTCGGCGGAGGGTGGCTGCCAAGCGTCGAAGCAAGTCCGCCTCGTCGGGATCGAGCCGTGCGAGCCGGCGCGGCTTGGCGGGCGGGCGGCGCGTACCGCCGCGGAGACGACGGGCCCCCGGTGACCGACCGCGTCAACTGACAGTGGCCTAACAGTCGGCCTTCTACGGTCGGGGAATCTACCCGCGGGTCGGTCCCGCGACACGAAGGAGCAGTCATGAATAGGTCCATCCACGCTGCCGCGGCCGTCCTGGCCGCCTGCGCAATGCTCAGCGTCCCGGCCAGCGCGGGTGCACAGGGGTCCGGTCGTTGCCCGCTGCCGCGCTACGGTCCCGGCGCCAGCTACCGGCCCGTCGTCGATCCCGCTCGGCTCAGCCCCCACGTCGACAATCCCTGGTTCCCCCTTCCGCCGGGAGTCACCTACGTCTACGAGGGCTTCGACTCGGGGCGCAGCTCGATCGACGTGTTCACGCCTTCCCGGCGTACCAGGGTGATCGACGGCGTGCGCACGCGCGTCGTGCACGACCGGCTGTACACCGACGGGGTGCTCAGCGAGAGGACGAGCGACTACTACGCCCAGGATCGGTGCGGGAACGTCTGGTACTTCGGGGAGGACACCGCCGAGCTGGACAAGGGTGGCCACGTGACCAGCCGCGAAGGGTCGTGGCATGCCGGCGTGCACGGCGGGAAGCCGGGCGTGTTCATGCAGGCCCGGCCGCAGCTGCACCGCCGGTTCCGCCAGGAGTGGGCTCCGCCGTCGGCCGAGGACCAGTTCAGTGTCATCTCGCGAGGCCACCCGGTGACCGTGCCCTACGGACACTTCCGACACGCACTGCGCACCCGGGAGACCACGGCGGCGGAGCCGGGCGTGGTGGACCGCAAGGTCTACGTCCGTGGGATCGGCGAGGTGGTGGAGCGTTCGGTCAGGGGCGGGCACGACCGGCTGGTCCTGGTCGACGTGCTGCGCTGACCTATCCAGCCCGCCGATACTGACACCGTGCGCATCCTGGTGGTCGAGGACGACCCGCGGCTGGGGCCGCTGTTGCATCGCGGTCTGGGCGAGGAGGGGTACGCCGTCGACCTGGCGACGACCGGGGAGGATGCGCTGTGGCGGGTCGGCGAGTGCGCCTACGACGCCGTCGTACTCGATGTCGGGCTGCCCGACCTGGACGGATTCACCGTGTGCCGGCGGATCCGCGCGGGCGGCGGCTGGGTGCCCGTCCTGATGCTCACCGCCCTGGACTCGGTTGCCCACCGGGTCCGCGGGCTCGACGTCGGTGCGGACGACTACCTGGTGAAGCCGTTCGCCTTCGCCGAGCTCGTCGCCCGCCTGCGGGCGTTGGTACGGCGCGGGGCCAGGCCACGACCGACGATCCTGGTCGTCGGAGACTTGGAGCTGGATCCCGCGACCCGCACCGTTGCACGCTCCGGCCGGCCGATCAGGCTCACGGCGAAGGAGTTCGCGCTACTGGAGTACCTGATGCGCAACCCGAGCCAGGTGCTGACCCGTTCCCGACTCATCGAACATGTCTGGGACAGTGCGTACGACGGTGACCCGCACGTCCTCAACGTGTACGTCGCCTACCTGCGCGACAAGATAGACCGTCCGTTCGGCACGGCCTCCCTAGAGACCGTCCGAGGCGTCGGATACCGGCTACGTGAAGACCAGATCAATGCGGCTGCCGATTAGAGTCCGGATCACCGCGGCCTTCGCCGCGGTGATGCTGGTCCTCCTCGCGGTGATCGCCACACTGGCCTACCGGCGGATGGGGGCGGCCCTGCTCGATGAGATCGACTCGGGGCTGCGGTTCAGGGCCGGTGCGGTCGCAGACACGACCCGAGCTCGGTCCATCGAGGTGCCGGACCAGCGGCTGCAAGAGCCGCGTGAGGCGTTCGAGCAGTTCCTGTCCGAGGACGGCCACGTGCTGAGGGCCACCCGTGGCTTCACCGAGCCGCTGCTGGGCCCGAGCGCGCTTGCCGGCCTCACCGGCCCTACCTTCCTCGACCGGAACGTTCCCGGCGTGGCCGCTCGGACCCGCCTGTTGGCGCTGCCCCTGGCCGACGCACGGCGGGCCGCGTTCCTGGTCGTCGGGGTGTCGACGTCCGACCGGCTCGATGCCCTGAACGAGCTCAGAGAGGTTCTGCTCATAGGCGGCATCGCTGCGGTGACCCTGGCCTGCGTAGCGGCGTGGTTCGTCGCCGGCTGGGCCTTGCGTCCGGTGGACCGGATGCAGCGGCAGGCCGCCGCGATCACCGCCTCTGGACTGGACAACCGGATGAGTGTCCCCCGGACCCGCGACGAGCTCCACCGTCTGGCACGCACCCTCAACGACATGCTCGATCGCCTGGACCGATCGGCCAGCGCCGAGCGACGCTTCCTCGAACGCGCCAGCCACGAGCTTCGCACTCCTCTGGCCGCGCTGCGCGCCGAGGTGGATCTCGCTCTGCGGCGTCGCCGTAGCGCCGGCGAGCTCGCCGCCGCCCTGCGCAACGTCTCGGAGGAGACCGACCGCCTGGCGCGACTGGCCGACGACCTCCTGGTCCTGGCCAGAGCCGAGGACGGCCGGCTTCCACTTCACCGGGAACCAACCCAGGTCTCCGAGCTGCTCGAGTCCAGCGCCGCGCGGTTCGCCGCGCGGGCCACCGAGCTCGGCGTCGAGCTCACCGTGTGCACGTCGGCCGCCACAGTCGAAGCGGATCCGCTCCGGCTCCGCCAGCTGATCGTCAACCTGCTCGACAACGCGCTGCGGCACACCCCATCCGGCGGCACCGTGCGACTGGCGGCGACCGCCGACGATCACACCGTCCGGATCGCTGTCACCGACTCGGGGCCCGGCCTCACGTCCCCGGTGCGCCTCGGAGAGGACGCACCCGGCCTCGGACTGCGAATCGTCCACGCCATCGCCACCAGCCACGGCGGGCACATCGAGACCTCGACTGCCGCCGAGGGCGGTGCTCGAGTCGACGTCGTACTCCCTGCGACCCCGCGCGTGGCCCCTGTCTATCCAGCTGACTAGCGACACCACATCACACGCGAGTCCGCAACCTCGTGAACCGCTTGGAGATGGGCGAGGTTCTTGTGGAGGTCGCCATTTCGGTGAGCGTCACGCGGACGATGGAGCGTTGTCTATTCTGACTCGTTGCACCGACGGACTTCGCTGAACCCTGCTTCGGGTCGGTGAGCGCTGGGCGCGTGCGCGACTGCTTGAGGCCTGAATCGTCCGCTTCTTCGATGACAGCCTGGCCGCTCTACATGTCAATGCACAACCGGCCCGAGTCCCCTGCTTGTCGAGCGCTCCGGTCAGGCGGCCGTCAGGTGCCTCGCCTAGGATGCAGGAGTCCGTGACCTGACCCGCCTTCTCCGCCCACAGATACGCCGGAGCACACTTGTGATCGAAGCGCATGCCCTGACCAAGCGTTATGGCGACGTGCTCGCTGTGGACGACCTGACCTTCACTGTGAAGCCCGGCGTGGTCACCGGCTTCCTCGGGCCGAACGGGGCCGGCAAGTCGACCACGATGCGGATGATGATCGGTCTGGATCGCCCCTTGTCCGGATGGGTCCGCGTCAACGGGAAGGCTCCGGACGCGCATGCTGCCCCGCTGCACGAGGTGGGAGCGCTGCTCGAGGCGCGGGCGGCGCACCCGGGGCGCTCAGCACGAAACCATCTGCGCGCATTGGCCCTCACCAGTGGCATCGGCGGCTCGCGGGTCGACCAGGTGCTCGAGCTCGTCGGTTTGACGGAGGTCGCCGACAAGCGAGTCGGGGCGTTCTCCCTTGGCATGGGCCAGCGTCTCGGGGTCGCTGCAGCACTCTTGGGTGACCCGGCCACGCTGGTGCTCGACGAACCCGTCAATGGCCTCGACCTCGACGGAATTCGGTGGATCCGCGGTCTCCTGAAGGACCTTGCACGGGAGGGTCGGACCGTTTTCCTGTCCTCGCACCTGATGAGCGAGATGGCCGTGACGGCCGACCACGTCATCGTCGTGGGAAAGGGCCGATTGTTGCGAGATCAGCCGATGGCCGCCTTCATCGACGACGCGTTCACCGAGACAGTGCGAGTGCGCGCCTCCGATGTCGGTTGCGTCGCACGCCTCGTCGAGGAGGCTGGTGGCACGGCGACGGTCGATGCCGAGGTCCTGACCGTGGCAGGGTTGATGAGCGACGAGATCGGCAGGCTCGCGGCTGCCGCCCGGATCACGCTGTTCGAGTTGTCCCCCCAAGCCGCTTCCCTTGAGGAGGCCTACCTCGCGCTCACCCGAGACAGCGTCGACTACCAGGCCGACGACCAACCGGAGGGGCGGTTCGCCCGGGACGGCCGCTTGAGCGATGAGGGTGCGGCATGAGTGACACCCTCGGCGAGGCGGCAACGGGCAGCCGTAGCCGACGGATCTCTGAGCCGGCGGGGCGTGTCGACGGTCATGTCACGCTGCCACGGGTACTCATGTCCGAGTGGCTCAAGTTCCGCACGCTGCGCTCCAGCCTGCTGATCCTGCTCGCGGCCATGCTGGCCATGGTGGCTTTCGGAGCGATCATCGGCCACAACACCCGCAACCCCGCCGGCCTCGATCCCGAGGATCTTGTCGTGTCCGGCCCTTTGCAGGGCTACTACCTCGGACAGCTCCTCATCGGCTCGCTGGGTGTCCTCATGGTCAGCGGCGAGTACTCGACCGGCATGATCCGGGCCACCATGGCGGCCGTACCGCGCCGGCTCCCGGTGCTCCTGGGCAAGCTCCTCGTCTTCACCGGGATCGTGGGGGCGGCAATGATCGTTGCGTCGATTGTCGGGTTCCTGGTCGCGCAAGCGTTCCTGTCCGGCTACCGACCGACCCACTCGCTGTCCGACCCCGACGTGCTCAGGGTGGTGGTCGGCACGGGCGTGTATCTCACCCTGATCGGCCTACTGGGCGGCGCGATCGGCTGGATCGTGCGCAGCACGCCGGGCTCTCTGGTCGCCTTGTTCGCGCTTATCCTCGTCCTGCCAGTGCTGCTCCTCCTCTTCCACGGTGCCTGGGCAGAACATGCCGGTGCGTGGCTTCCCACGGGCGCAGGAGCCAGCTTCTCCACAAGTCTGAAGCAGCCGGGTGCGCTCGCCCCATGGCCAGGTCTGGCGGTGATGGCCGCTTGGGTGGTGGTTGCCTACGCGGCAGCGTGCGCGCTGTTGGTTCGCCGGGACACCTGAGAAGTCGCTGGCTTCGGTTTCGTCGTCTACGCAGCTGCTAGGACGTCTAGCGACTCCGGGGCACAGGTCGGGGTGACGGGTCGGCGGCTCTGGAACGCTCGGTCTGTCGGTCAAGCTGCGTGCTGCTGACTCAGTCTCGGACCTGGATCACTATCGCAACGTCTATGTGGGCGTAGTGACGGCGAAGTCCCCGAGTTCTCGAGGCTCGACCGCCACACCACACCGAAAAGTCGGTCGTCGCTGGGGTGGGGGCGCGAACGGCGCCTCCCAGAACGGTCTCACCCCGGGACACACTCGGTGGCGGTACTGTCGAGCGTCGTTCGACAGGAGGAGACCCATGGCGAGGATCAACGTGCTCGGCGGGACCGGCTACGCCGGCTCGGCGGTCGTCCGAGAGGCCGCCAAGCGCGGGCACACGGTGAGGTCGTTCAGCCGCAACGCACCGACGGATCCGGTGGAGGGCGTCGAGTACGTCGCCGGGTCGCTCCTCGACGCGGAGGTGCTGGGCCGGGTCGTCGAGGACGTGGACGTGGTCTTCGAGACGATGTCCCCGCGAGGTGACATGGAGGGCCGGCTCGAGGGCGTCGTCGACGAGCTGATCACATTCTGCGACGGCGCGGGGGTGCGACTCGGCGTGCTCGGTGGCGCGTCCTCGCTGCTCGTCGCAGAAGGGGGCCCGAGGCTGTTCGACGTGTCGGACCCGCCGCCGGAGGTGTTGCCGGAGATACGCACCGGCCTGGCGTTGCTCGAGCGGCTGCGCAGCGCCCCGGAGTCCCTCGACTGGTTCTACGTGAGCCCGCCCGAGCGCTTCGGGGCCTGGGAGCCGGAGAACGTGACCGGGGAGTACCGACTGACCGACGACATCCTGCTCAGGGACGAGGCCGGGGAGTCCTACATCTCCGGTGCGGACCTCGCGGTCGCGGTGGTCGACGAGATCGAGGAGCCGCGGCACCAGCGGCGGCGCTTCCACGTGGCGCACTGACCGCATCCCTTCGGTGCGCCGGTGGCCGGCGGCAGCGGAGCCGCGGCACCGACGAGCGCTTCCACGACGACTACCGCTTCGAGTCGGGGTGGGGGCTGCTCTACATCCTGCTCGTCACCGTCCCCCTGCTCCTGCTGGCCGTCCGGCCCGGAGCCGCGCTCGCGCTCGCGCAGCTCGCCGTGGTGACGCTGGGGGTCCTCCTCGGCGCGCTGTGGGCCGGCGTCCTGCCCCAGCTGTGGACGAGTCTGGGGCTCGGCCTCACGGTCGCCGTGCTCGCCGTGCTCGGCCGAGGCCGCCTGGTCGAGCGGCGGCGCACCGGACCCGGTGCTGGCGCTGCTCGCGGTGGTCGCGCTCCCGGCGGCCGTGGCGTACGGCGTGCTCGTCCTCGCGGCGGTGGCGAGGGCCCGCCGGCGTACCGCCGAAGTCCCGCGCGAGCCGGCCGCCGCCGCGCGGTAGCGTCGGCGCGATGCAGGAGAGCTCACCGACAGGCAACCCGGGGGACCGCTGGTCCCGCTCCGACTGGTGGGGCGTGGTGCTCGACGCGCCGGACGTCGACGTCCTCGCCCGGTTCTACTCGCAGCTGCGCGGGTGGTCGATCTGGAAGCAGGACGCCGACGGTGCCGCTCTGGACGTGGGCGAAGGGGTGGCCTACCTCAGCATCCAGCGCAACCCGGACTACGTGCGGCCGGCGTGGCCGCCCGTGAGCGGAAGCCAGCAGATGATGCTGCACCTCGACTTCGAGGTCACCGACCTCGACGAGGCCGTGGCGCACGCCGTGCGGCTCGGAGCGGAGGTCGCGGAGCACCAGCCGCAGGACGACGTGCGGGTGCTCCTCGACCCGGCCGGTCACCCTTTCTGCCTGTACACGTAGCCCGCCGGCCGGACTAGTGTCGGCGGCATGAGGATCGGCATCATCGGCAGCGGAGCGGTGGGGAAGGCGCTGGCGACAGGGCTGGCGCGGCACGGGCACGAGACCCGGATCGGGACCCGCAAGGACGAGGTCGACGGGCTGCCGGTCGGTGCGCCGTCGGAGGTGGCGGCGGAGTCGGACCTGGTCTTCCTGGCGGTGCAGGGCGCCGCCGCGGTGGAGGTCGCGGACGGGCTGGCCGGCGAGCTGACCGGAAAGGTCCTGGTCGACACCACCAACCCGCTCGAGGTCGTCAACGGGTCACCAGGGATGTTCGTCGGCCACACCGACTCCCTCGGCGAGCGCGTCCAGCGCGCCGCGCCACGCGCCCAGGTGGTCAAGGCCTACAACACGGTCGGGAACGAGCTGATGGTCGACCCGAACCTGCCGGGCGGGCCGCCCACCATGTTCATCGCCGGTGACTCCGAGCACGCCAAGGCGATGGTGGCAGACCTGCTGGACGCCACCGGCTGGGAGGTCGCGGACCTCGGCGGCATCGAGGCCAGTCGCTACCTGGAGGCGATGTGCGTGGCCTGGGTCCGGGCCGTGCGCGGCAGCGGCAACCCGCACCAGGCCTTCAAGCTCCTGGGACGCTGAGGGTCGTCGAGGGTCACTGGCCGGTACGCCCGTCGATGCACTCGCGCAGCAGGTCCGCGTGGCCCGCGTGGCGCGCGTACTCCTCGATGACGTGGACCAGCACGTCCCGCGTCGAGACGCTCTCACCGTGCAGCGGCACGTCGCTGGCCAGGTCGGCCTCGTCCAGGGCGTCGAGCCACGCCTCGGCCCTGCCGATCTCGGCCTTCCAGCTCGCGAAGGCGTCCGCGACGACTTCCGGGTCGGCGGTCGAGCCGGTGAAGTCCCAGTCCCGGTCGTCCTCACGCTTGTAGAGCCGCGGTCCGTCGGTCCGGCCCTGCAGCACCCTCTCGAACCAGTGGTTCTCCACCTGGGCAAGGTGCCGGACCAGTCCGAGCAGGCTCAGCGTGCTCGGCGGGACCGACCGCCGCGCCAGCTGCTCGGCGTCCAGCCCGCCACACTTCATCTCGATGGTGAGGCGGTAGTTGGTGAGGTACTCCCGGTACGTCGCGAGCTCACCGACCGGGTTCCCCGCGGTCCGTGGGTCCTCCTCCGGCGTGGTCCACATGTCGCTCATCGCCATACCTCTCAGCTCGTCCAGGCCCGCCAGAGCGCGGCGTACTCGCCGTCCTGGGCGACCAGCTCGTCGTGGGTGCCGAGCTCCACGATGCGGCCGTCGTTCACGACCGCGATCCGGTCGGCGTCGTGGGCGGTGTGCAGCCGGTGGGCGATCGCGACCACCGTGCGCCCGACCAGAAGCGCGTGCACCGACCCCTCGAGGGTCCGTGCGGTGCGCGGGTCGATGAGGGACGTCGCCTCGTCGAGCACCAGCGTGTGCGGGTCAGCGATGACCAGCCGGGCCATCGCCACCTGCTGGGCCTGTGCGGGCGTCAGCGCGAGGTTGCCCGACCCGACCGCGGTGTCCAGCCCGTCGGGGAGCCGGCGGACCCAGTCCGCGGACCCCACCGCGTCCAACGCTGCCCACACCGCCTGGTCGTCGGCCGTCTCGCGGCCGAGCACGATGTTGTCGCGGACCGACCCGACGAAGACGTGGTGCTCCTGGGTGACCAGGGCGACCTCCTCGCGCAGGTCCTCCAGCGGCAGGCTGACCAGGTCGACGCCACCGATGCGGACCGACCCGGTCCGCGGGCCGTTGATCCCGGCGAGCAGCCGGCCGAGGGTCGACTTCCCGGACCCGCTCGGGCCGACCACGGCGAGCCGCTCACCGACCCGGGGACGGAAGTCGACGCCGTGCAGGACGTCGTGCCCCGGACGGTAGGCGAAGCGCAGATCCTCACCGACCAGGTCGGGACCCGTGGGCCGCTCGGTTCCGGGCTGCCGGTCCGAGGGCACGGCCGCGATGCCGAGCAGCCGTGCGGTCGAGGCGGCCCCGACCTGCAGACGGTCCACCTCGCCGACCAGCCGGTCGAGCGGGCCGGACAGCGCCTCGACGTACAGCACGGCGGTGGTGATCTGTCCCAGGCTCAGCTGCCCGTGCGCGTAGCCCCACGCCCCCACGAGGATCGTGATCACCGTCGGTGCGTTGAAGGCCACGTCGATCACCGCGAACAGCAGGTTCCGCAGCGTCATCCCGTAGCGCTCCGCCTGCGCGGAGACCGCGATGTCGTCCCGGCCCGCACCCAACCGACGCTCGGCGAGGCCGAGCGCCTCGACGGTGCGGGCGCCCTCGACGGTCTCGGTGAGCGTGGCGTTGATCTGCGAGTACGTCGCGCCCTCCGCGATGTAGCACACCGACGCGCGGCGCAGGTACCGCCGCACCTGGACCACTGATCCCGCGAGGAGGACCAGCGCCGGCCCGGCCAGCAGCACGGAGTTCAGGAGCATCGCCGCGACCGAGAGCACGACGGTGAGGAGGGTGATGACAGCCGTCGGCACGCCGTACTGCACCGCCCGGCTCATCGTGCCCACGTCGCGCGTGACCCGGGTGACGAGGTCGCCGGTGCTCGAGCCCTCGACGCGGCTCAGCGGCAGCCGCAGGATGGTCTCGACGACGTACTCACGCATCGAGGCCAGCAGGTCCTGGCCGAAGATCGTGGAGGTGATCTGGCCGGCGAAGGTGAATGCGGTCTGGGCGACGATGACCGCGACGATGACCAGCGCCAGGGAGCCCAGGCCCTCGGCCGGTCCCTTCGCCGTGACGCGGTCGATCAGCTGTCCGAGAAGCCTCGGCACCGCGAGCGCGGCGACGGCCGCCAGCGCGTTGAGCACGACCAGAGCGGTGAAGGACCGTCCGCGCTCGCGGATCATCCGCGCGACGAAGCGGACGACCGCCTGCTCGTCGGCGACCGGCCAGCCCCGGGCCGGGTTGCGTGACTGGGCGTAGACCCGCTCGGCGCGTTCCCGGCGCACCCGGTGGCGGATCCGCAAGGCCCTGATCCGGGTGCCGATGGACGTGTCGGGTGGCGGCACGGTCAGCTCGGGCGGCAGGACCGGTGCCTCGTGCCAATTCTCGCGCCAGGTCGCGGCGGAGGTCTCCAGGAGGTCAGGCATGGGTGTCCTCCATCGTCCGGATCACCAGGTCGCGGTAGTCCGGCTCGCCGGCCAGCAGGTCCGCGTGGCGACCCTCGGCCACCACCCGGCCGCCGGAGAGGAGGACCACCCGGTCGGCGTGGTGCAGCCACAGCGGGGACACGGTGGTGACGACGGTCGTCCTGCCGCGCCGGTAGGTCGCGACCCGCTCGGCGATCCGCGCCTCGGTGTGCGCGTCGACCGCCGAGGTGGGCTCGACGAGGACCAGCACCTCGGCGTCGGCAGCCAGCGCCCTGGCCAGCACGAGCCGCTGGCGCTGGCCGCCCGACAGGCCGCGCCCGCGTTCGTCGAGCTCGCCGGCCCAGCCCTCGGGCAGCGCGTCGTAGACGTCCTCGGCGGCGGCGGTGCGCAGCACGCGCTCGGCCTGCTGACGGGTCAGGACCCCGTGCGGGTCGACCGCGTCCTGCAGGGTGCCGGCGAAGAGCTGGCTGCCCGTGTCGCTGACCAGGATGGTCCGCCGGACCTCCTCGAGCGAGAACGACGCGAGGTCCACACCGCCGTAGGTGACGCCCCACGGCTCGGCGGCGCGCGCCGCGTCGCGCGCGGCCATCTCCTCGCGCCGCTCGCGGCGATCGGCCCGGCCCCGGCGCCCGCGCCGGCGCGGGGTGCCGTCCAGCAGCGAGGGCGGTTCCTCCTCGGCGGTGAACCAGCGTCCGAGCCGGTCCGCGAGAGCCGCCGAGGACTCGGGGACGGAGCTCACGACGACGGTGAGGAGCCCCGGACGCACCACCAGGCCGCTGGCGCGGTCGACCAGGTCGCCGTGTTCGGGTATGGCGGCCGGGGACGCCGGCTCCCGCCAGGGCGGGGAGAGCTCGTAGACCGCCACCGCCTTCTTGGCCGAGACCAGCGCGCGGGTGAGCTTCTGCGCGAACTCGAAGAACGTGCGGATCGGCCCGACCATGAAGAGCCCGTAGCCGAGGAAGCTGATCAGCTGGCCGACGCTGAGCGTGTGCGCCTCGACGGCCCGCGTGCCGGCGTAGGTCAGCAGCACCAGGAAGCACCCGGACATCAGCACGCCGACCGCCTCGATGGCCGCCTGCCACATCCCGGCGGAGACACCCGCCTGCCGGGTGAGCTGCGACTGCCCCGAGTAGTTGCGCCCGAAGGTGCTCTCGCCACCGATGCCGCGCAGGATCCGCAGACCCGCGACGATGTCGGTGGCCATCGAGGTCAGGGTCGAGTTGCGCCGGCGCTCCGACTCCTGGCGGCCGTGCAGCGGCTTGAGCAGCGGCAGCGCCACACCGACGAGCACCGGTGCCGCCGCCAGGACCATGAGGCCGAGGGTCGGGGACGTCAGCAGAACGATCGTGGCGACGGTCAGGTAGGCCACGAGCTGGGAGAGCGCCCGCGCGGTGACCTCGGTCAGTGCTCCGAACTCGTCCGCGTCACTGGCCGCGACGCTCAGCACCTCGCCGGTCGGCGAACGGCGGGGGAGGAGGTGGCCGAGCTGCACGGCCTTGCGGGTCACCATCAACGTGGTCCCGTAGAGGGCGATCAGCCAGCTGCGGACCACGAGCGTGTGCATGGCGATGCCGAACCACGAACCGAGGATCGTCACCAGGAGGAGCAGTCCGCTCCACTCGAGGGTGGTGGAAGTGGACCCCGGGAGGATGCCGTGGTCCACCGCTCGGCCGACGATCCAGGGCCCGATCGTCATCGGCAGCTGCCACAGGATCCCCACCGCCGTTGCGCTGGCGATGACGGCCGTCTGCCGGCGCATCAGCCATACGAGGAACCGCGCCGGCGACCTCAGGTCGGGCGCCGGCGTCGGGGTCTCTTCGGGCAGCGGGTAGAAGGCGCTGACCTGCGGGGGGAAGTCCTGCATCTCACCGCCGAGAGTAGGCGCCGCGGGGTGCAGGGGTCGACCGGGTTTCGCCTCGGCGTGTCCCCTGGCCGCGAGTGCTCGACCCGGGGGCCGGCGGCTCCTACTCGGCGGGCCGGCGGCGCAGCGACTTCGTCTGGCTCCGGCGGGACTTCGAGGACAGCCGGCGCTCCCGCGAGGCCCGCGTGGGTCGGGTGGCGCGGCGTCTCGGTGGAGGCGGTGCGCTCCCCTCGGTGAGCAGCTCGACGAGCCGGGCGCGGGCGGCCTCCCGGTTGCGGTGCTGCGAGCGGTACTCCGAGGCGGTCACGGTCAGCCGGCCGTCCACCAGCCGGTTCGTCAGCCGGGCGAGCAGCCGCTCGCGCACCGGGTCGGGCAATGAGCCGGACCGGCGTACGTCGAAGACCAGCTCGACCCGCGAGTCGGCCGTGTTCACCGACTGACCGCCCGGGCCGCTGGACCGGCTGAACCGCCAGGTCAGCTCCTGCGCCGGGACCACCACCCCGCGGAAGCACAACGGAGGGTTCACGACCCCGCCTGCTGGGGCTGGGCGCCGCGCTGAGCCACGCACCGTGCGGCGGCCCGCATCGCCAGGTCGACGCCGCCGACCAGGAATCCGGCCGCCAGCGCGTCGCCGGCTCCGGTCACGTCCACCACCGGGCCGGGCACCGGCGAGCGATGGTCGGCGACCCCTTCGATCACGAAGGAAGCCCCGTCCCTCCCGTGCTTGAGGACGAGTACGGCGGTCCCGCCACCGCCGAGCGCGCCGGCACCGCTGGCCCACTCGGCGTCGTTGGCGAAGACCGCCGCCGGGCGCAGCGACTCGCACAGCGTCGCGAAGTCACTCGCGCCGAAGTCGGCGATCATCGTCGCGGAGGCCAGGTCGACGGCGATCCGGGATCCATGGGCGCGTGCCACGGTGGCAGTATCCAGCAGGCGCTGCGGGTCCGTGCTGCGCAACAGGGCGTAGCCGGAGACGAACAGCCAGTCGGCGCCCGCCAGCCAGGGCCCCGGCTGCACGCCGTCGAGCCAGGCCACGTCGCCGGGGTCCGACGCCATCGACCGGACGCCCTCGGCGACCAGGGACACCACCGCGCCGGCCCGTCCGGTCGCCTCTCCCCAGACCTCGACCCCGTGCCGGGACAGCGCCTGCTCCACGAGCACGCCGGGGCTGCCATCGGAGCGCGGCCCGTACACCCGCGCGGACCCCCCGAGGTGGGAGACCCAGGCCGCGACGTTGGCCGCCTGCCCTCCGGCCGAGAAGGTGATCAGCGCCGGAGCGTCGTCATCGGTCCGCAGCGGGCGCTCCATCTCGACGATGACGTCGAGCATCACGTCACCCAGGCACGCGACCAGCACCGATCGTCCTCCCTCCCGGCACACTGGCGGGGCTTCTCGACATCAGCGTCCGCCCTGCTCGTGCACAATGCCGTGCCATGAGCCGATCCGCGCCCTCGCCACGCATGCTGGTCGCCGAGGAAGTCGCCGACGCCGTCGCCAGCGGGCTGGGTGTGGTCGCCCTCGAGTCGACCCTGATCAGCCACGGACTGCCGTCCGCGACCAGCGCAGCGACGGCACGGCGCATCGAGGGCGCCGTCCGCGAGGCCGGCGCCGTCCCGGCCACGGTCGCCGTGGTCGACGGCGCGGCCCGGATCGGGCTGTCCGAGGACGACCTCGTCCGCGTCGCGGAGGGCCCGGACGTGGTGAAGAGCAGCGTGCGCGACCTCGGACCCGTGCTCGCCAAGCGGCTGACCGGGGCCACCACGGTGGCCGCGACGGCCTACCTGGCGCACCGGGCGGGGATCCGGCTGTTCGCCACCGGCGGCCTCGGCGGCGTCCACCGTGACGCACGGGAGACCTGGGACGAGTCGGCCGACCTCACTGCGCTGTCCCGGATCCCGGTCACCGTTGTCTGCGCAGGCGTGAAGTCGATCCTCGACGTCCCGGCGACCCTCGAGCGGCTGGAGTCGCTGTCGGTCACCGTCGTCGGCTACCGAACCGACGCGATGCCGGGCTTCTACATCCGCGACAGCGGTCTGCCGGTCCCGTGGCGGATGGAGTCGGCGCAAGAGCTCGCCGACCTGATGCGCTGCCGCGAGGAGATCGGCACGCGCGAGGGCCTGGTGGTCGTGCGGCCAGTGGACCCCGGCGAGGAGATGGACCGGGAGGAGCACGACCGGATCCTCGAGGAGGGGCTGGGGGAGGCGGCGCGCCGCCGGATCACCGGGAAGGACGTCACGCCGTTCCTGCTCGGCTGGTTCCACGAGCACTCGCAGGGGGCGAGCCTGAGGGCCAACGTCGCACTCGTGCTCGCGAACGCCGACCTGGCAGCCCGCGTCGCGGCCGCGGTTGCGGGGCCGGCGGAGTCGCCCGAGAGGACCGCGGGAAAGAGGTAGTGCGCCGGACCGGGAGCGCCTCACGGCGCGTGGCCGCTCGTAGCGGCTTATTTCGGGACCCGGGGCTGCCACGGCCCGACGCGTCGACAACTCTAACAAGGTCTCGTCCCGCTGGTCGCGCATCCCCCGGACGCGACCTCGTGGGATCCCCGTGCGACCCCGTGCGACGGCCGTGCCACCCTCTGCCGCCGCCGGGGTGCTCAGGCGAGCTGGCCGGAGGCCTCGAGGGCGGCGGCGTGCTCGAGCTGCTCGGCCATCGTGAGCAGCCGCGACGCGGAGAGGTCGGAGTGGTACGCCTCGCCGGCCTGCGCCCGCCCGGCGGCGACCACCCTGGCGAAGGCGGCGGCCCGGTAGAGAGTGTCTGCGAAGTCGCCTCGGACCACGCCTCGCAGCACGAGGTCGGTCACGGACCGCACCTCGTCGGGACCGGGTGGGTCCACCACTCCCGCGACGACCTCGTGGACCGGGGTGTGCCGGCGACCCGTGTCGAACTCGCGGGCCGCGGCCGCCGGGTCGGCGTAGACCCACGACCGCAGCAGGTACAACCGCCACAGGCACCCGGCCAGGGAGTCCGCCGGGGATCCCGACCACAGGTCCGCGAGCGTGTCGAGGCCCTCGGTCTCGGCGAGGTGCACGACGCGGGCGACGACCGCCTCGTCCGCGGTGTCGTGGGCGCCGCGCACGAGCAGCGTCGCGCAGCGGTCGGCGGCCTCCGAGCGGACGGCCGGGTCGACATCGCCGGGCAGGGCCTCGAAACGGCCGGCGCCGGGCAGCACTGGCCGGTGGTGGCGGGGGCGTGGTTCCTCGGACATCGCCGTCCAGACTACGACCCGGGGTCCACCCCACCGCCCGCGCCGGGCACCTGTGGAACGGGGTGCCGCTCAGGAGTGCATCGGTGGGATGGCGTCGGTGGCCTCGAGAACGTCCATCCCGGTGATCTGGAGCAGGTCCACGATGATCGAGCGGATCTGTGCCAGCACCACCTCGGCGGAGAGCTCCCCGACCCGCTCGACCTCGGCCGTTCCGTGCGCCACCCGGAGCAGCGGGTCCCGCAGCTCGGTCGCCATGCGGTCCTCGGCCAGCACGTCGGCCATCTCGTCGACGACGTCCGCGAGGTCCTGGCAGAGCAGGACGTACGCCGTGGGCAGGGACTCCCGTTGGTAGGCGGTGACCGCGATCCGGCGCACGAGCACCCGGGTGTTGCGCATCGCCCGGTCCAGGGGTTCGACCAGCTCGGCCACCCAGCGCAGCGTCTCGCCGTGCCGGCGGCGGAACGGCGAGGAGGCGACCACGGAGAGCCCCTCGTCCGCGGCCCCCTGGAGCTCCTGGATCAGCCGATCGGTGGTGCGCGCGTCCGCGAGGACCTGCATCGCCTGCTCGACGTCGCCCTCCTCCGCGCTCCGGGCGCCGGCCCGCAGCAGCTCGGCGATCCGTCGTACGACCCGGGCGGCCTGCTCCCGCGGACGCCGCAGCGGCGCCTGGGGAACGATGCTGGCTGCCACGAGGGCTACGGCGCCGCCGACGAGGGCGTCGATCCAGCGGGTCAGGGAGTACCCGGGGCTGGCGACCAGCGTCACGACGACGATGCCCTGCACGGCCGCCTGGGTGACGAACAGTGCGCCCGCGTTGAGGAGCAGCGCGATGGTCATGCCGAGCGCCACCACCACGCTGAGCTGCCACGACCCGGTGCCGATCAGCCGCAGCAGGACGTCCGCGAGGAACACCCCGACCGCGACGCCGATCGTCATCTCGGCGACGCGGCGCAGCCGTTGCCCGTAGGAGGTGCCGAGACACACCACTGCGACGATCGGCGCGAAGAAAGGCCGGGGATGGCCGACCACCTCGCGGGCCAGGAACCAGGCCAGCCCGGCGGCGATCGCGCACTGGCCGATCTGCCAGGACTTCGCCCGCAACCGGCTGAGCCGCTCCTCCAGCGAGACCCGGCTCCGGACCCTCATCCGGTCGATCGCTCCGGTGTGGCTCACGGGAGAACGCTAGCCCCGGCACTGGGGCGCCATCGGAGCAGGGGGAACCGGCCACTGCTGGCGCGGGAGTGTCCGTCGAGGTCCGATCGGCCGCCCGAGCGTAGGGTTGGGGACTCCGTCGCGTCGCAACGTCAGGAGGGCGAGGTGCGTCCAGGGTTCCGACCGTCTCCTCGGGCCCGTCTCGCTGCCGGTGCACTGGCCGCGGCCGCCCTCTGCCTCGTCTCGGCCTGCACCTCCTCCGGCCGACCCGGCGTGACCCCGTCCGCAGGATCGACGTCCGGGTCGTCCTCGTCCTCACCGGCGGGGCCGGTGACCCTGAGCTTCGCGGTGTACGGCGAGCCCGGCGAGGTCGCCGCCTACCGGAAGATGGCCGCCGCCTACATGCGCCAGAAGCCGAACGTCACGATCAAGGTCGAGGCGAGCGGCGACCCGGTGACCGCGAAGGTCCGTCTGAACGGTCACTTCGCCGACGGCACCGCTCCCGACGTCTTCCTGACCGACTCCACCGCGCTGCCGTCACTGGTCTCCCAGAAGCAGGTGCAACCGGTCGACCAGCTGCTCGAGGCGCGCGGCGTCCAGTTCGGGGACGCCTACGAGCGCCTCGGCCTGGAGGCGTTCGCAGCAGACTCGGCGCTGCAGTGCATGCCCGACGACGTCTCGCCGTACCTGATCTTCTACAACAAGCGGCTGCTGAACCCGGCGTCCCTCGCTGCCAAGGGCGAGGACCCGCCGACCGCGGAGACCGGGTGGACCTGGGACGAGTTCGCCACCGCGGCCCGCCGGATGTCGCGCAACGGCGTGAAGGGGATGTACCTGCCTGCGGACCTGACGACGCTCACGCCGCTGCTGCGCTCCGCGGGAGCCGACATCGTCGACGACCCGAAGAACCCGAAGACCCTGACCTTGTCCGACGGCGCGACGCGTACGGCTCTCACGCAGATCCTGACCGTGGCCCGGAACGCCAGGCTGACTCCGACCCCGGCCGAGCTCGTGAAGGAGAGCGCGGTCAGCCGCTTCGAGCACGACCGGCTCGGGATGCTGGTCGGGACGCGGGCCCTGGTGCCGAGGCTGCGCGCGGATCCGGACCTGCGCTTCGACGTGTTCCCGTTGCCCAGCCTCGGACGGCCACAGACGATCGCCGACGTGACCGGCTACTGCATCTCCCGGGACTCGCGGCACGTCGAGGACGCGGCGGACTTCCTGGCCTTCGCCAGCGGCAAGAAGGGTGCTGTGCTGACGGCCCGGTCCGGGGGCATCGTGCCCGCCAACCTCGCGGCCCTGCACTCCGTCGCCTTCGAGCAGCGCGGTCAGTTCCCGCTCAACGTGGACGTGTTCGGGGACGTGATGCGACGTGCCGACGTCATGCCGGACCCGCCGTCCTGGCCCCAGGTCGTGCGCGCGACGCAGCCGCTGGTCAGGCGCCTGTTCTACGCGCCGGTGCTCAACCTCGACACCCTGCTGCCGCGGATCGACGCGCTGTCCGCGTCGCTGCTGAACCCGCCGACCCCGACGGA
The DNA here is from genome assembly GCA_033850795.1 of Nocardioidaceae bacterium. Taxonomy (GTDB): domain Bacteria; phylum Actinomycetota; class Actinomycetes; order Propionibacteriales; family Nocardioidaceae; genus Nocardioides_B. Next base: position 27,691 of record JAWWPF010000185.1, read on the forward strand.
GTCGCCTTCGGAGTCCCCGACGGAGTCGCCGTCCGGATGACGTCGCATGGACCGCCGTCAGCCCAGGCTGTCGCCGGGTTCCTCGCTGACGCCGTCCTCGGGGCCCTCGTCGGGATCGGGCAACGGGACCACGGCAGCCGTCGGGGGAGAGGCGATCGCCTCAACCAGCAGGTCGCGGGTCATCTCGATCTGCCAGGGACGCGCGCCCAGCTCGGTCAACCGGCTGGTGACCGCCGAGCTCAGCTCCGTCCCGGAGCCGTCCGGCGGCTCCCACATCAGGCGCCGCACGTAGTCGGGGGTGAGCAGGTTCTCCACGGGCAGCCGGTGCTCGTCGGCGAGCTCCTTCAAACCGGCCCGTGCGGCGACGAGCCGGGCCGCCGCGACCGGGTCCCGCTCGGCCCAGGCCCGGGGCGGCGGTGGACCGTCGTACCGGGCCGCGACCGGCGGCAGGTCCTCCTCGGCCAAGGTGCGTGCGGTGCGCAGGGCCTCGATCCACTGGTGCGCGTAGCGGGTCGCTCCTCGGCCGCGGAAGCCCCTGAGGGCCACCAGGGACGCCTTGTCGCGGGGCATCGCGTTGGCCGCCTCGACGATGGACGAGTCCGGGATGATGCGTCCGGGCGTCACGTCGCGGCGCTCGGCGATCGCGTTGCGGGTCTCCCACAGCTCGCGTACGGCGGCCAGGGCGCGCCGGCCGCGGGCCCGGTGCATGCCTGAGGTGCGCCGCCAGGGATCCTGTCGCGGACCGCTCGGCTCGAGGTGCACCAGGTGCTCGAACTCCTGGCCGGCCCACTCCGCCTTGCCACTCTCGTCGAGCTCGCGGCCCAGCGCCTCCCGCAGCTCGATCAGCGCCTCCACGTCGAGGGCTGCGTACTCCAGCCAGGGCTCGGGCAGCGGGCGTGTGGACCAGTCCACCGCCGAGTGCTCCTTGCGCAGGCGCCGGCCCAGGACGGTCTCGACCAGCGTGGCCAGGCCGACCCGGGGATAGCCCAGCAGCCGGCCGGCGAGCTCGGTGTCGAACAGCGTGGTGGGCCGCAGCCCGACCGCAGCGAGGCAGGGCAGATCCTGGGTCGCCGCGTGCAGGATCCACTCCGCGTCCCCGAGTGCCCGACCCAGCTCCGTCAGGTCATCGAACGCGATCGGGTCGACCAGCGCCGTCCCCGACCCCTCGCGCCGCAGCTGGACCAGGTAGGCGCGGGCGGAGTACCGGTAGCCCGACGCCCGCTCGGCGTCGATCGCCACGGGGCCGGTGCCGGAGGCGAGCGCCTCGGTGGCCGCGGCCAGCGCCGCATCCGTGTCTATGACCGGTGGGAGGCCGTCACGCAGCTCGAGCAGGGGGGTGGGTGGCGCGGCAGCCTCCTCGGGAGCGAAGTCCTCCTCGGGCTCCGCGCTCGGGTCGGAACCGGCCATCAGCCTCGTCCGCGCTGTCCGCGTCGGATGGCCAGGGGTGCGACCCCCTCGGGGACGGGCGGCAGACCGGAGGCCGTGCACAACAGCTCGCCCCAGGCCTCCACGTGCGGACCGAGGTCGAGCAGTGCGGTCGCGTGCTCGGCGACCGGGGTCCAGGACGCCCGGATCTCCAGCTGGGCGCTGGCCTCCTCGTCGGCCATCCCGCCGAAGCTCTCCGAGGAGACCTTCGTGACCGTGCCCGACGGCGCCAGGTAGCTCGCGCCGTGGGCACTGAGCGCCTCGCTCAGCCAGGACCAGCCGACCTCGGCCAGCAACGGGTCGTTGGCCATCTCGGGGTCGATCTCGGCCCGGGCGTAGGCGACGCACCGGAAGGTGCCGTCCCAGGCGTCGTTCCCGGCCGGGTCGTGGAGCAGCACGATGCGACCGGTGCCGACCTCCTCGCCGTCCACGGTCACGTCCGCCGACAGCGCGGAGGCGAACGGCGCGATCCGCTGCGGGGCCGGCATCTCCTCGCAGAACACCTCCGGACGCAGCCGGGCAGCACGCAGCTGCGCGACCGCGACCCGGAACTCCTCCGGCAAGGCGGAGGCGTCCACACGGGGTTCTTGGCGTGTGGCCATGAGGTCACAGTAAGCCGGAATCGCGATGTGGGTCGCCCGACACGCGGCTGCCCGGCCGGGTGGACGTCGGGTGGGCGCCAGCCGGGACGCGCCGCGCGCTCACCTGGGAGGATGGCCCGGTGTCCACTTCCGACGCCCCACCTGCCGGACCCGTCGCCCATCCCGGGCTCCATGACTCGCCCCTCCTGCGGGCAGCGCGCGGCGAGCCGGTCCCGCACACGCCGGTCTGGTTCATGCGGCAGGCCGGCCGCTCGCTGCCGGAGTACCGCAAGGTCCGCGAGGGCGTGCCGATGCTGGAGTCCTGCATGCGGCCCGACCTGGTCGTGGAGATCACCCTCCAGCCGGTGCGGCGGTACGGCGTCGACGCTGCGATCTTCTTCTCCGACATCGTGCTGCCGCTGAAGGCCGTCGGCGTGGATCTCGACATCAAGCCCGGTGTCGGCCCGGTCGTCGCGCGCCCCGTCACGACGCTGGCCGACGTGGAGGCGATCCCGACACTGAGCGCCGAGCACGTCCCCTACATCACCGAGTCCGTGCGGGCACTGGTGGCTGAGCTCGGAGCGACACCGCTGATCGGGTTCGCCGGAGCACCGTTCACCGTCGCGTCGTACCTCGTCGAGGGCGGGCCGTCGAAGGAGCATGCCCGCACCAAGGCGATGATGTTCGGCGCCCCGGAGGTGTGGGACGCGCTGATGTCGAAGATCGCCGCCATCTCCGCGGCCTACCTGGCCGTGCAGGTCGAGGCCGGCGCCTCGGCGGTGCAGCTCTTCGACTCCTGGGCCGGCGCGGTCTCGCCCGGGGACTACCGGCGCTACGTCATGCCGTACTCGGCCCAGGTCCTCTCCGCCGCGGGCCGCCTCGGTGTCCCGCGCATCCACTTCGGCGTCGGCACCGGCGAGCTCCTGGTGCTGATGGGCGAGGCCGGAGCTGACGTCGTCGGCGTCGACTGGCGCGTGCCGCTGGCCGAGGGCGTACGTCGCGTCGGCGGCCGGGCCGTGCAGGGCAACCTCGACCCGTCCCTGGTGTTCGCCCCGACGAAGGTGATGCTCGCCCGGGCCAGCGAGGTCGTCGAGGCGGGCCGAGCCGCGCCGGGGCACATCTTCAACCTCGGCCACGGGGTGCTGCCGTCGACCGACCCCGACCAGCTCGCCCGGCTGACCGACCACGTCCACTCGCTCTGAGGGGGTCGCGGGTGGCGGCGTGCGCTGGCACGCACGACCCGGTGTTTGCCAGGCTGGTCGCGTGACCTCGGACCCTGCGCCCCACCGGCCCCACCCGCCGCCCCCGCCGGCCCGCCGCGTCGTCGTGGTCGGCGCCGGCATCGCCGGGCTGGCCGCCGGGACCGCCGTACGGCGCGCCGCCCCGGGCGTGGAGATCGTCGTCCTGGAGGCGTCGCCGGTCGTCGGGGGCAAGCTGGCCCGCGCCGAGGTGGGCGGGGTGCGCGTCGACGTCGGTGCCGAGTCGATGCTGAACCGCCGTCCGGAGGCGGTGACGCTGGCGCGGGAGGCCGGGCTCGGCGACCGGCTGGTCCATCCCGCCTCGATCACCGCGAACCTGTGGTCCCGTGGCCGGATGCGGCCGATGCCACGGACCCTGATGGGGGTTCCGACCGATGCCCGGCTGCTCGCGGACAGCGGCGTCATCTCCCCGGCCGGCCTGGCCCGGGTCGCCCTCGAGCCGATCCTGCCGGCCACCCGCGTGGACGGCCAGGACGTGAGCATCGGGTGGCTCGTCGAGGAGCGCTTCGGTCGAGAGGTCGTCGACCGGCTCGTCGAGCCGCTGCTGGGCGGCGTCTACGCCGGTCACGCCCGGGAGATATCCGCGCGAGCCGCGGTGCCGCAGGTCGTCGCTCTGCTCGACCGGGACCGCTCGATGATGCGTGCCGCGGCAGCGGTCACCGCGCAGACCTCGGACGTCCCTGTCTTCGCCGGTCTGGTGGGCGGGCTCGGGCAGCTCCCCGAGGCGCTGGCGGAAGGGCTCGACGTACGCACCGGCCGGGCCGTGCGCGAGCTCTCGGGCACCGGCGACGGCTGGCGGCTCGTCGTCGGGTCCGCCCACGACCCCGAGGTCCTGGACGCGGACGCCGTCATCCTCGCGACACCCGCCCACGCCACCGGTCGGCTGCTCGCCGACGTGGCTCCGGACGCGGCGCTGGAGCTGTCCCGGGTCGAGTACGCGTCGATGGCCATCGTCACGCTGGCGTTCCGGGCCCGCGACCTGCCGGCGACCGAGGGATCCGGGTTCCTGGTGCCACCGGTCGACCACCGGACGGTGAAGGCCGCGACGTACTCCTTCGCCAAGTGGGACTGGGTCCGCGAGGCAGGCAGCGCCGACGGCGTGCTGCTGATGCGGTGCTCGATCGGCCGGCACCGCGAGGAGGCGGTCCTGCAGCGCACCGACGACGAGCTCGTCCAGGCGGCCCTCGAGGACCTCGCCGACGCGGTCGGGCTGTCCGTGCGGCCCGTCGACGCGCACGTGCAGCGGTGGGGCGGGGCGCTCCCGCAGTACGCCGTGGGCCACCTCGACCGGGTGGCGGCCATCCGCAGGGCGGTGGCGGCCCATCCCGGACTGGCGCTGTGCGGCGCGGCGTACGACGGTCTGGGTCTGCCGGCCTGCATCGCCTCCGCGCAACGCGCCGCGACCCAGGTCCTCGAGGCCTTGCTGAGGCAGGGAGAATGAGCCCATGAGTGATGCGCCCCGAAGCGATGCCCCCAGGACGGACGCCAAGCGGCCGAACCAGGGCAAGGCGGCCAAGGACCTCAACGCCGCGATCCGCTACACGATGTGGTCGGTGTTCCGGCTGCGCGACCCCCTCGGCGAGGCGGACCGGCGGGCCGAGGCCGCGGAGGTCGAGAAGCTGTTCACCGAGCTGGGCGCGGCCGACGTCACGGTGCGGGGCCTCTACGACATCGCCGGCCTGCGGGCCGACGCAGACCTGATGGTGTGGTGGCACGCGGAGTCCGCGGACGAGCTCCAGGACGCCTACCACCGGTTCCGGCGCACGGTCTTCGGTGCCCGGCTCGACGCGGTGTGGTCCCAGATGGCCCTGCACCGGCCCGCGGAGTTCAACAAGAGCCACATCCCCGCGTTCCTCGCGGACGAGGAGGCGCGCTCCTACGTCTGCGTCTACCCGTTCGTCCGCTCCTACGAGTGGTACCTCCTCGAGGAGTCCGAGCGGCGCCGGCTGCTGGCCGAGCACGGCCGGATGGCTCGCGACTACCCGGACGTGCGGGCGAACACGGTGTCGTCGTTCGCCCTCGGCGACTACGAGTGGATGCTCGCGTTCGAGGCCGACGAGCTCTACCGGATCGTCGACCTGATGCGCCACCTTCGCGGCTCGGAGACGCGGCGGCACGTCCGCGAGGAGGTGCCGTTCTACACCGGCCGCCGCCGTACCCCTGACGAGCTCCTCACCGACCTCCCCTGAGCCGTGCCACTGCTCATGTCGGACCTCGACGACACGCTCGTCGTACGCCCACCCTTGTTCCGCGCCTGGGCCGAGCAGTTCCTCGCGTCAGTCGGCGCGCCCGCGGACCTGTTGGAGTGGGTGATCGAGCAGGACCGCGGGGGACACCGGCCGCGCAAGGAGTTCCTGGGCGCTCTCGCGGCGCGCACCGGGTACGACGTACCCGTCGACACGTTCCTGGACAGCTACAACGAGGCGATCGCCGGGAGCTACCGGCTGACCGGGGACACCCGCGCCGCCCTCGCCGCCGCGCGGGCGGCGGGCTGGTCGCTGGCCGTGGTGACCAACGGCCCGACCGACGTGCAGAGCAGGAAGGTCGAGGCGAGCGGCCTGGCCGACCTCGTCGACGCCCTGTGCATCTCCGAGGAGGTCGGGGCCCGCAAGCCCGAACCGCTGATCTTCGAGACGGCGGCCCGGCGTTCCGGTGCCACGCTGCAGGGTGCGTGGATGGTGGGGGACAACCTGGACGCCGACATCGCCGGGGCGCAGCGGGTCGGCGCGCGGAGCGTGTGGGTCAAGCGCGACTACGACTGGCTCGACTACACCTCCGGCACGGAGCCCGACCTCGTCGCCGAGTCGTTCCCCGACGCGGTCCGGCAGGTGCTCGAGGCCACCCGCTAACGGCCGCTCCGGGTCCGGTTCCGTGCCCGGCGGGCCTGGAACGAGTCGACGGCCTGCTTGATTCGGCGTTGGTTCTCCGGCTTGCGCGCCTCGGTGTAGATCCTCTTCGCCACCCCGATGGCTACGGCACCTCGCATCAGTCTCATGTCGAACGCCGTACCCCGCCGCCGCCCGGCCACACGCGCAGCCAGCCGGGAGTCGACTACTCGGCGGGCTGCCGGGCCGGTTCCGGGGCGGGCTGCTGGGCGGTCTCCCCAGCCGGCTCGAGGGTCATGCTGATCGAGTTGATGCAGTACCTCTGACCCGTCGGCGTCCCGTAGCCGTCGTCGAAGACGTGCCCGAGGTGCGAGCCGCAGTTCGCGCAGCGCACCTCGACCCGCTTCATGAACAGGGACCGGTCCTCGATGTACTCGACCCGGTCCTCGGCCAGCGGGGCGTAGAAGGACGGCCAGCCGCAGTGGGAGTCGAACTTCGTCTCCGAGCGGAACACCTCGGCGTTGCAGGCCCGGCAGCGGTACACCCCCACCGTCTTGGTGTCGGTGTACTCCCCGGCGAACGGCCGCTCGGTGCCCGCCTTGCGGAGCACGGCGTACTCCTCGGGGGACAGCTGCTCGCGCCACTCCGCGTCACTCTTCTCGACCTGGTAGCCCATGTCCTCAGGCTACGTGCGCCCCGCAAGCCCCGGTCGTGGCTAGATTGCCTCCATGGCCAGCCCAGCAACCGAGGTCGACGCCGGCGGACGAGCGGTCCGGGTGACCAACCCGGACCGGGTCATCTACGAGGCCACCGAGCACACCGCGGAGGTCACCAAGCTCCAGGTGGTGGAGTACTACCTGTCCGTCGCGGACGGGATCATGCGGGCGGTGCGGAACCGCCCGACGGCCCTCGAGCGGTGGCCCAAGGGCGTCCGTGAAGGGATCACGCTGGTGACCCGCACCGGCGAGCACGGCGACGCGTTCTACCAGAAGCGCGTCCCGAAGGGGGCTCCGGACTACCTGGAGACCGCCCGCATCACCTTCCCCTCCGGGCGCACCGCAGACGAGATCTGTCCCACCGAGATCGCCGTGCCGGCCTGGTGCGCGCAGATGGGGACCTTGACCTTCCACCCGTGGCCGGTACGGCGCGACACGCCCGACCATCCCGACGAGCTCCGCATCGACCTCGACCCGCACGGCAGCACCGACTTCCACGACGCGGTCCGCGTCGCCGGCGTCGCACGCGAGCTGCTCTCCGACCTCGGCATGGTCGGCTTCCCGAAGACCTCGGGGAACCGCGGCGTGCACATCTACCTGCGCATCGAGCCGCGGTGGGAGTTCACCGAGGTCCGGCACGCGGCCATCGGGTTCGGACGCGAGCTGGAGCGTCGTACCCACGGGGTGACCACCAAGTGGTGGAAGGAGGAGCGCGGCGACGCCATCTTCGTCGACTACAACCAGAACGCGCGCGACCGCACGATCGCCTCGGCCTACAGCCTGCGCCCCAAACCGGGTGCGCCGGTCTCCACGCCGGTGGAGTGGGACGAGCTGCCGGAGGTCCCGGACCCGGCCGGCTTCAACCTCTTCACGGTCCCCGGGCGGTACGCCGAGCGCGGTGACGTGCATGCGCGGATCGACGACACGGCGTACTCGATCGAGCCGCTGCTGGAGCTCTACGCGGAGCAGGGCGACGGCGACCTGCCCTACCCGCCGGACTACCCCAAGATGCCGGGCGAGCCGCCCCGGGTGCAGCCGAGCCGGAAGAACGCGCTGAACTGGCAGGACGACTGACCCACCGCCGAGTCGGCGCAACTGCATGCCTCCCGCGACCCTGACCGCTGCGGATGGGCCGACTCGACCGGGCTGAGGCAGGCGGACGCGCCGACTCGGCGAGGCGGGCGGTCAGCTCTCCTCGGGATGCAGGATCCGTCGGAGAGCCCGGGCTGCCTGCCCCTCGCTGATGCCGGCGCGAGCGGCGGCCGCCTCCAGGCGTTCCTGAGCCGCGGCGATGTCCACGCCCTGACTGGCGGCGATGATCCCCACCGCGATGTTGATGTCGTCCTGGTCGACCAGCCGGGTGGGCGACTGGGCGGCTGCCATCCGGGTCCGGAACGACAGGTCGGCGTTGGCGATCGCGTGCTCCGCCGACGCGCCCAGCGCCTGAGCAAGAGCCTCGTGGCGCCCCTCGAATGCTTCAGGAGTGGACGCGTACAGGTTGACCGTTCCGACGACCCGTCCGGACTCCATGATCGGCAGCGTCAGGCTGCTCGCGACTCCGGCTGCCGCCGTCAGCT
>JAWWPF010000200.1:0-3058 GCA_033850795.1 Nocardioidaceae bacterium
CGTTAGCGACGCCGGGGGGATCCTCACCCGTCTTCTCGAACGATGCAGACAGGATCTGGTCCTCACCGCTCGGCACGTCCTCGTCGCCCACGACCAGCTGGGACACGCTGCCAACGAAGTCATAGACGTAGTGCAGCCGACTGTCCTTCACGTACAGCGCATGGCCGCCGAACCGTGCCCCGTGGGCGAAGATGACGCCGTGGGCGTCGGTCGTGGTGATGTCAACCAGGGCCCCGATGGAGAAGGAGCGGTTGCGGACGTTGACTGCCTGCGCCTCGGGAACGTCAGCCTGCCCGGGGAAGTAGACGTACCGGTCCCGGGCGGGTGTCAGCAGCGGGCGCGGCGTCATGATGATCTCGAAGGCCGAGCGGTCATCGAGCGGGAAGGCGTCGTTGCGCCCGGCCTCGGCGTGCCAGAGGCTCACCAGCTCGCGGAGCTTGTCCGGACGCTCGTCCGCCAGGTTGTGCAGCTCGGCCCGGTCGACATCGGTGTTGTAGAGCTCCCACACGTCGTCGTTGAAGTGACCCCATCCGCTCATCGACGGGTGGTCGGTGACGGCCTTCCAGCCGTCGTGCCAGATCGCCCGCGAGCCGAGCATGGAGTAGAACTGCGTCTTCCGCTCGCTGAGTGCGCCCGGGTCGTCGAAGGAGTAGCGCATGCTGACCCCGTCGAAGAGGCTCTGCGTGTGGCCCTTGATAGCCGCCGGAGCCTCCACGCCGAGGACGTCGAGAATCGTCGGCACCAGGTCGACAGCGTGGTGGTACTGGTCGCGGACCTCGCCAGCGGCCTTGATGCCCTTAGGCCAGGAGATGATGCACGGGTCCGCGGTACCGCCCTCGAACTCGTAGCGCTTCCACATCTTGAAGGGGGTGTTGAACGCCATTGCCCACCCGTTGGGGTAGTGGTTGTAGGTCCGCGGGCCACCAAGCTCGTCGATCAGCGACAGGTTTTCGGCCAGATCGTCCGGGATCCCGTTGAGAAACTTCATCTCGTTGACCGAGCCATCGGGGCCGCCCTCCCCGGAGGCGCCGTTGTCCGAGACCACGACCACCATGGTGTTCTCCCGCAGCCCGTACTCGTCCAGGTAGTCCAGCAGCCGCCCGATCTGGTCGTCGGCGTGGGACAGGAAGCCGGCGTACACCTCGGCCATCCGGCTGAACAGCCGCTTCTCGTCCTCGGAGAGCCCGTCCCACGGCCTCGTGAAGTCCATCAGCGGGAACGCCTTCCCGTCCGGACCGGTGCGGCTCTCCGGGGTGCCGAGCGGGTTGAGCGCCGGCAGCTCGGTGTGGGGCGGCACCATCCCGAGGTCCTTCTGCCGGGCCAGGATCTGGTCACGGATCGCCTCGTAGCCGATGTCGAAGCGGCCTCGGTAGCGGTCGATCCAGTCCTTCGGTGCGTGGTGAGGGGCGTGCGCCGCACCGGGCGCGTAGTACAGGAAGAAAGGCTTGTCCGGGGCGACGATCTTGGCGTCCCTGATGAACTCCAGTGCCTTGTCGGTGAGGTCGACGCTGAGGTGGTAGCCCTCCTCCGGCGACAGCGGCTGGTTGACGGGATGGTTGTCGTAGACGAGCTCGGGATACCACTGGTTCGTTTCCGCCCCGAGGAACCCGTACCACCGCTCGAAGCCCCGCCCGCTGGGCCAGTTCCGCCGGGTCGAGGCCAGGTTCATCTCGGCCTCGGGACACAGGTGCCATTTGCCGACCATGTAGGTGTTCCAGCCCAGCTCGCCGAGGATCTCCGGGAGCATCCCATTGCTCGCGGGGATCGTCCCGCTCGCGTTCGAGAAGCCGATCGCCGCTTCGGTGATGCAGGCCATGCTGTTCCGGGTGTGGTTCCGTCCCGTCAGCAGGCAGGAGCGGGTGGGCGAGCACAGGGCGGTCGTGTGCCACTGCGTGTACCGGAGACCGTCCCGGGCGATCCGGTCGATGTTCGGGGTCTCCACCGGGCCGCCGTAGCACCCGAGGGCCCCGAAGCCGACGTCGTCCAGGACGATGTAGACCACGTTCGGCGACCCCTCAGGCGCTACCGGCGGTTGGAACGGATCCCAGTCCGGGACGGAGTCCCGGACGTCGATGTTGACCGTGCCCTTGAAATGGCTCGTCATCGTCTTGGTCTCCTCGCCGGACGTGGGTCCCCTCGGTGACAAGGTCACTCGGGAGGTAACGGGCGCGCATCCCCCCTACCAGACGAGAAGCGGTCACGTCCTACACGGCGCCCGCGGCGCCGGCACCGGCGAAGCTGACTGGGACCACGATCCCGGTGCGCAGCCGCCCCTGCCTGGTCAGCGCTTCGTCGAGCGTGATCGCCGCATCGATCAGCGCCAGGTGGGTGAACGCCTGCGGGAAGTTGCCCAGCTGCTCACCCGAGGAGCCGATCTCCTCCGAGTAGAGCCCCAGGTGGTTGGCATAGGTCAGCATCTTCTCGAAGGTGAGCCGTGCCTCGTCGAGGCGTCCTGCCTTGGCCAGCGCGTCCACGTAGTTGAAGGTGCACAAGGAGAAGGTTCCCTCGGACCCCTGCAGACCGTCCGGCGAAGCGCTCGGGTCGTACCTGTAGACCAGGCTGTCGGTCACCAGCTCGTCGTCCATGGCGTCCAGGGTCGAGGCCCACATCGGGTCGTTCGGCGAGATGAACCCGACAGTCGCCATCCTGAGCAGAGAGGAGTCGAGCACCTTGGAGCCGTAGTGCTGGACGAAGGCGCCCCGGTCCGCGCTCCAGCCCCGGTTCATGATCTGGTCGTAGACCGCGTCCCGCTGGTCGGTCCATGCACGGGTCGCGGCGGGGCGGCCTCGACGGGTCGCGAGCCTCAGGGCCCGGTCGAACGCCACCCAGCTCATCAACCGGCCGTAGGTGAAGTCCTGGGCGCCACCTCGCGTCTCCCAGATGCCCGCTCCCTTCTGGTCCCAGTTGTCGGCGAGCCAGTCGATGACGTCGCGCAACGCCAGCCAGCTCTTGTGGTCGAGCTCGATCCCGTGCTGGTCGGCGAAGTACATGCTGTCGACGGCCTCGCCATAGATGTCCATCTGCACCTGGTCCATCGCGCCGTTGCCGATCCGGACGG
>JAWWPF010000262.1:0-2642 GCA_033850795.1 Nocardioidaceae bacterium
CCACGCAGCGCGGCGAACTGCGCAACAGAGATGACCTTGACCGGTTGCGGGCCGTGGAACGGCGCCCAGGAATGCACGTAGATCGGTGCGCCGCCGGCCACCCGGTAGACGGCGTTGTCCCCGGACCGGCGGATGAAGTCCCCGTTGTGCACGACCGGCGCCTTCGGAGCTGCGACAGCCCTCCGGGACGCCGCAATGGTCCGCGCGGCGTAGGTGCTGGTGGATCGTGCCGGGTCAGGGTAGGAGGAGCTGTTCTGCAGGATGGCGACGAAATAGCGGTCGGTGTAGCCGACGGAATTGATGACGTTGCGAGGCCCTGACCAAAATTGGTCGCCGCCCCAACCCTGTTTCGAGCCGTGCGTGCCGGACAGCGAGTTCATCCCGAACGCCTGGTTGAACCCGTCCGAACCGACCGGTGCGACCTGCGCCATCACCGGCAGCAACCAGGGCCCGACCTGTGGGTCCCTGGACGCGCGGAACAGGAACGTGGTCATGTCGGCGGCGGTGATCCTGGCTGCGCCCCAGTGGCCGACCCGGTCGGTCGCATTGATCGTCGAGCGCAGCCCGTACCGGGCGGCGATCGTCGGGATGGCCGCAGAACTGAAGAAGGCGTTCGCGGTGGCGTCGTCGGAGTACCGGATCATGTAACTGAGGCTGCTCAAGACCTGGGCGGACTGGTGCCGATAGCCGCCGGCCAGCACCAGGTAGTAGGACGCGAGCATCAACTTCATGATCGACTCGGAGGCCACCTGCGTGCCGCCCCCGGTCTGCGCCAGCGCGGCCCCGGTGGACCGGTCGATGACGCTGAGGTAGTCGTTGATGCCGTTCGCGGCGGCCTGGGCGTGGGCCCGGGCGACTGCCTGCGCGGGGGTGAGCGTGGCGGGGGCGAGTGCGGCGAGCACAGTGCCGGGCCGGGCGGCCGCCGGGAGCGGGGCCGCCGCGGCCAGGTGGGGAGCAGCGACGACGGCGGGCTGCGTCCCGGTCGCGGCGCCGGCGGGCGGTGGGCCGACGACTGCGGCCAGCAGGATGGCCCCGCACACGGCCGCGCGGGCGACTGCTCTGGTGACCAAGCGTTTCCCTCCCAGGCCCTCGTCGGCGGACCGACTCTAGCCCGGCGGCCCGCGGCCCCGGGCGGCGACCCGATCGCACGGGCGAAATTCGCAGGTCCGCGGGTCGCCTAGAATCGAGGAGTTCCGGGTGCAACGGCGACGTCAGGGAATACACCGGCCGACGGCTGTTCCGCCGTCGCGGCCGCGACGCCCAAGACCACCGAGCGGGCTGTGCCCGCGCCGTCCACCACGATCCGCCACTGATCATCCCAAGGAGTCCTGCACGTGAAGAGCACCGTCGAACACCTCAACCCGACCCGGGTCAAACTCTCCGTCGAGGTTCCGTTCGACGAGCTGAAGCCGCACTTCGACAAGGCCTACGGGGCGCTGGCCGGCTCGGTCCGCATCCCGGGGTTCCGGCCGGGAAAGGTGCCGGCGAGGATCCTCGACGCCCGCCTGGGCCGCGGGACCATCCTGTCCGAGGTGGTCAACGACGCGGTGCCGGCGAAGTACGGACAGGCGGTGTCGGATGCGAATCTGACGCCCCTCGGACAGCCGGAGATCGAGGTCACCCGGATCGACGACGGTGACACCCTGGCCTTCACCGCCGAGGTGGACGTCCGCCCGGAGATCGTGCTGCCGGCCGTCGAGGACATCTCGGTGCAGGTGGACGACGTCGAGGTCACCGACGCCGACATCGACGAGCAGGTCGAGTCGCTGCGGGACCGCTTCGCCACCATCACCACCGTGGAGCGGCCGGCCGGCGACAACGATTCGGTCAGCATCGATCTGCGCGCAGTGGTCGACGGCGAGGAACTGCCGGACGCCACTGCCGACGGGTTGACCTACAAGATCGGCACCGGCGACCTGGTCGACGGTCTGGACGATGCCGTGATCGGTCTGTCCGCCGGCGAAACGGCCACCTTCACCACGGCACTGGTGGCCGGTGACCATGCGGGCCGCGAAGCGGAGGTCACGGTCACCGTCAACAGCGTGTCCGAGCGGGTGCTGCCCGAGGTCGACGACGAGTTCGCCCAGCTGGCCAGTGAGTTCGACACCGTTGCGGAGATGCGCGACGACCTGGTCGAGCGCATCCGCCGCGTCAAGAACATGGAGCAGGGCAGCGAAGCCCGGGACAAGGTGCTGGAGGCGCTGCTCCAGGCAACCGACATTCCCGCCCCCGCCGGGATCGTCGCCTCCGAGTACGAGGCCCGCCAGCACGACGCCGTGCACTCCTTCGACCACGACGAGGCCCAGTTCAACGCCTACCTCGAGGGCGAGGGCCAGACCCGCGAAGAGTTCGACGCCGAGACGCGCAGCGCGTCCGAGGAGGCCGTCCGCACCCAGCTGCTGCTGGACGCGCTCGCCGAGCAGCAGGGCCTTGGTGTCACGCAGGAGGAGTTCACCGAACGGATCCTCTACAACGCCCAGCGCTTCGGGGTCAGCCCGGACGAGTACTTCAAGCGGCTCCAGGAGGGCAACCAGCTCGGCGCCGTCGTGGCGGACGTCCGTCGCGGCAAAGCGCTCGCGAACGCCGTGCAGCAGGCCACGGTGACCGATGCGTCGGGCAACGTGCTGGACATCGCCGCCCTG
>JAWWPF010000301.1:0-7211 GCA_033850795.1 Nocardioidaceae bacterium
GCGCCGACTCGCGTCAGAGGACGGTGAAACCAGGGGCCAGGCCCGACCGCCCGGTGAGCGTCAGCAGCACCGGGCCCGCGCGCCCGTCGACGAGGGCGAGCTCCGTGACGAGGCGGAGCGCCTGACGGGCGGCGGCCTGCGGGAGGTCCAGCGGCTCCCCGAGCGCCGTGGCGAGGTCCGCGGTGTGCACGGTGAGCTCGAACGTGCGCGTCGGCAGGTAGTCCGCGAGGCGCATGCCGCCCGCGATCGTCGTGAGAAGCTCCGAGCCGTCCCGGCCCTCGACGAGCCTGAGGACGCGTGCGGCTATCTCGGCCACGGCGGCCGCGGGCTCCGAACCCAGAGCGGCGCCGGCGTCGCGTCCGCGGGCTGCGACCTCCGGGCCGGTGGCGGCCGCCCTCGTCGCCAGGTAGTAGTCGACCGCTGAGGGGACCTCCACGACCGTGGCAGGACGGGACAGGTAGGTCTCGACGGTCAGGAACGAACGGCTCGTGTGGCCGACGAGCGCGCGCACGTCCCACTCGCCCAGACCGGGCTCGCTCCAGCGGTCGCGCACCGCCGTGGCCATCCGGCAGAAGCAGTCCGCGGCGTCGTCGAACGCCTGACGCGACTCGTCCCAGGGAAAGCCCATGCGCCCGTCCTCAGCCCGCACTCGCCGAGTCGGCCCGTTCGCCGATCACGCACCCGTCGGAGGCGAACTGCAGCACTGCGGCGGTGAACGCCTCCAGGTCGACGTCGCCCAGATGGTCGATCACGTGGCGACGGACGCTGGCCAGGTGGGTCGGCCACGCCTCGGTGAGGCGCTGGAAGCCGGCGTCGGTGAGGACCGCGTTCCAGCTGCGGCCGTCGCAGGTCGACTTGCCGCGTCGTACGAAGCCCTGTGCCTCCAGGCGTTGCACGATCCGGGTCATGCCGCTCACCGACAGCCCGGCGGCGGTGGCGAGGTCGCTCATCCGCAGCGACCGGCCAGGCACCTCGGACAGGTGCATCAGGGTGAAGTACTCGCTGGCAGACATGCCCTCCCCGCGCATCAGGTCCGCGTCGAGCTCGCGTGGCACCGTCATCAGGGCCCGCGCGAAGGCTCTGAGGAACGCTTGCTCGCGATCGGTCAGCGGCTCAGGAGCTTTCCCCATTCGTCCAGGTTACTTGCGACGTCAAGTATCACGGGTGTACGGTCCTTGACGCAGCAAGCAATGTCCCCGGAACCCCGCAGGAGCAGCAGATGACCAGGATCGGCATCATCCTCGGCAGCACCCGTCCGGGCCGCAACGGCGAGCAGGTCGCCAAGTGGGTCTACGACCTCGCTTCCCGGCGCAGCGACGCCGAGTTCGAGCTGGTCGACCTCGCCGACTACCCGCTGCCCCACCTCGACGAGCCCCTCCCGCCCTCGGTCGGCCAGTACGCCAACGAGCACACCAAGCAGTGGGCGACCAAGATCGCGTCCTTCGACGGGTTCGTCATCGTCACGCCGGAGTACAACCACGGCACCTCGGGCGTGCTGAAGAACGCGCTCGACTTCCTCTACGCCGAGTGGAACAACAAGGCCGTGGGCTTCGTGTCGTACGGCGGCACCGGCGGCGCCCGGGCCGTGGAGCACCTCCGTCTGGTTGCAGGCGAGCTGCAGATGGCCGACGTACGCCAGCAGGTGACGCTGTCCCTGATCACCGAGTTCGAGAGCTACAGCACCTTCAAGCCCGGCGACTACAACCTCGCCCCGCTGAGCACGATGCTCGACCAGGTCGTCGCCTGGAGCACCGCCCTCGCTCCGATCCGCCAGCGCGCCGCCTGAGACCGGACGGCGCCGCCTCGCCTACATGCCGGGCGGTCGGTTGTCCGGGATCCCGGTGATCTGGGAGCGGGCCTCGGCCTCGGCGGCGCCGATGTCGATGGCGCGCTGCCGCTCGAATCCCGGCTTGGCCCGGCCGCTGGTCCACCGCGCCTCGAAGGAGTGGGGAGGCCTCAGGGCGAGGCCCCGGTGTCGTGGCGTCGAGGAGAATCAACTGTCCGGGCCGTCAGCTCCTGGGGGCGTCGGACCAGTGCAGCCGCGTCTCCAGCAGGACGTCGAGCGCGACGGACTCCCCGTCCCGGGCGCCGCGCCCGACCTGGAGCGGCGGAGCGGTCGGGGCGAGGCGCACCCTTCGCCAGCGGCCGAACCGCTCCGGCGCCACGACCAGCGCGTAGTAGCCGCCGTCGACCCCCACGCCGAGGGATCGGTCGCGGCGCAGGTACCAGCCGACCACCCCGGTGCGGTACTGCCCTCGTCCGGACCAGGGACGAGCCCTCAGCTCCTCGGTCGCCAGCCCGGCCTCCTTGGCCCGCGCCACGAAGCGGTCGATCAGGACCTGCGCCTTCGCTGACTCCTCCTCGCTCCGGCGCTGCTGCGCCGCGAGGTGGTAGGCGGCCTGCTCGGAGCGCTCGGCCCGACGGTCGGCCGCATCCTCACCCATCCGGTTCCCCTCCCTGTGGTGATGCTGCGCTCCACCACCTTGCCAGGCTGACGATCCCGGCCTGAGCGTCGCGTTGACCGGCATGTCCGCGTTGTGCATGATGCGACTTCCGTAGCCGGAGAACAGGAGCGTAGAGATGGCCGAGGTCGTGCTGTTCCACCACGTGCAGGGACTCACCGACGGGATCCGTGCCTTCGCGGACGGGCTGCGCGCCGGTGGGCACACCGTGCACACCCCGGACCTGTTCGAGGGCGAGCTGCCGGGGAGCGTCGACGAGGGCATCGCCCACGTCAGGAGCGTCGGGGACCACGTTCTCGGCGAGCGCGCGGAGCGTGCGGTGGCCGACCTGCCGGCCGGGCTCGTGTACGCGGGCTTCTCCTGGGGCGCCGCGACCGCGCAACAGCTCGCCCAGACCCGCCCTGACGCCCGTGGTGCGCTGCTCTACGAGTCGTGCGTCCCGATCACCGGTGAGTGGGCGTTCGGGCCGTGGCCCGACAGCCTGCCCGTGCAGATCCACGGCATGGACCGGGACCCCATCTTCGCCCTCGAGGGTGACGTCGACGCGGCCCGCGAGCTGGTCGACACGGTCGGGTCGGACCTGGCGGAGCTGTTCCTCTACCCCGGTGACAAGCACCTGTTCACGGACAGCTCGCTGCCGTCGTACGACGCGGACGCGACGGCGCTCGTGCTGCAGCGCTCGCGGGACCTCCTCGACCGGGTGGGCTGACCCGGTCCAGGAGCCGCGGCTCGGTCACTGACCGATGACCACGTCCGCGGCGCTGACGACCGCGGAGAGCGACGCGTCCTCCACGGTCAGGGTCACCTTCCACGTCCCGGACAGGGGGAACCGGTAGCCACCGGTCCAGCTGATGCCGTTGCGCTTGAGCGGGACCCTGATCGCGTTCACGCGACCGGGCAGGGTCACCGTCATCGACACTCGCTTCGGGTCGAGCGGCCGCTGTTGGGCGTCCAGGGGAGTCACCCGCAGCCGGCTGCCGCCGGTGGTCGGCGGCGTGACGACGACCTGTGCGGTGTTGCCCTGCTGCAGCGGCACCGTGACCGTCCGCTCGGATGCCGCGCGAGCCGCTGCCACGGCGGCAGGCGCCGCCAAGGTCGGCGGCGGAGCGGTCAACGTCAGGACTGCGGTGAGCGCGAGGACGACCACGGTGACCCCTGCCTCGAGACGCACCGAGCCGAGGGGCGACCGGGCCGTCTGCAGGTGTCGACGCGACAGCGCCGCGGCCGCGAGGGCGCCCCCGACCAGGGCGACCTTGGTCAGCAGCAGCACGCCATACCTGGTCTGCCACAGCTGCGCCGGCTGGTTCACCCGGAGCAGCGAGTTGACGACACCGCTGGCCACCAGGACGAGCACGGAGGTCATCGCGAGGCGGGAGAACTGCTCGAGGGCGCGTCGCTCCACCGACCTCCCTTCGACGGTCAGGACTATCAGGCCGCCGACCCAGATCCCGGCTGCGAACACGTGCGCCGTGTCGACTGCCAGGTCCGTCACCCTGCCGGAAGCGGCGCCGTGCCCACTCTCCGCGAAGGTCACCGCGAGCGCCACGAGTCCGGCTCCGGCCATCCAGCGCGCGGCGATCGGCTCCAGCCACTCCAGCGCCCAGATCGCGAAGAACAACGCGCCGTAGATGGCCAGCCGCCACAACAGCGCCTCGCCGAAGGGCGTTGCGACCGTCTCCTGCAGGAGGCTCAGGTCGAACGTCCTTCCCCACCCGGCACCGACCGAGTAGGGGCCCTGCACGAGCAGGCCGGCGACGGTGGTGACGACACCACCTGCGAGCCCGATGCGGGCCAGCAGCTGTGCGCTGCCGACGGTCCGGCTCGCCGGTGAGCACCAGGTGACGAACGCGACAACCCCCAGCAGGACGGAGAAGGCCAGGTACCCGGCGAAGCGGACTGCGACGACAGGCCAGGGCGCCGTCCCCGTCGCGTTGCCGGTGCTCGGCGCGACCGATCGGGCGGCCGCTCCGACGCCGAAGGAGAACGCCCCCGACACCGGGTGTCCGTCGGCGGAGATGATCCGCCAGTTCACCACGTAGGCGCCGGACCCGAGGTTCCCCGGCATCGGCCAGGTGATCGTGTTGCCCTGCGCGGTGGGGGCCGCCGTCTTCACCGTGGCGCCCCGGGTGTCCAGCAGCTGCAGGCCACCCGGGATGAGGTTGATGCCCTCGGTGAACACCAGCGTCACCTGCGGCGGCGCATGGTCGAGACGTGTCCCGTTGGCCGGTGAGCTGCTGACCAGCTCGGAGTGCGCCGACGCCGGGGCAGCCGACACGAGCAGCATCAGCACGGCAGCCACCACCGTGGTGAGGATGGCGGTCACTGCCGCGTGCCTGGGTGAGCGCCGCACCGTGTCCTGTCCCAGGTTCATCGTGAGGTCCATCTGACCCGCCTCGAATCCGTCGCTCAGCGTCTCAGGCGCGCCCACGCCGCCATACCAGGCCGACCGCCGCCAGCGCGACGACGAGGGCCGCGGCCGACAGGACCGTGGGGAGGACCGTGCTGGAGTCGTTGTCGCGCGTCGGTGCGGCGGTGGTCTTCGTCTGCGTGGCGGTCGGGGTCGACGACTCGGCGCTGGTCTGCTCCGTCGACGAGCTCGCGGAGTCGGCGCCAGGCGCGGTGATGACCAGCGTCGGTGCCGGGTGCTCCGGCTCGGCGGACCCGTTCGCCGAGACCTCGTTCCACAGCACCTTCGCACCGTCGGAGTAGGTCTGGACGGCGTTGAAGACCATCTTCCCGGTCTTGGGGAGCTGTCCGAGGCTGACCTGGAAGTCCTTGAACTGGCCCGGGCGGACGCCGCCCTGGGTGGCGGTCCAGGTGATCTCGGAGACCGCCGAGTTGACCTTGGCGCCCTCCATCACGATCGGCTTGCTGAGATTGCGGGTCACCGTCGAGACCTTCCAGCCAGGCATCTCGGTGGTCTGCACCGACCCGAGCGGCCGGTCCTGGGGGAGGAGGACCCGCAGCTTGGTGGTCGCGGCGTTGTCGCGCTCGTTGGGCACCCGGAAGGCGACCACCGAGAAGTCCCCTCCCTCGACCTGCCCCGGCTGCACCTCCACGTGAGCCTGGGCTGCGAACGGAAGAGCCACGATCCCGATCCCGGCAGCCGCGAGGGCGATGCCGACGCGGGTGGCGGTACGACGAGCGGTGCGCGTGGTGATGAGCATGATGAGTCCTCGTTGTCAGGTCCGGAGAGAGCGATGGGTGTGCGCGCTGGCTGTCCCCTGCCCCTGGTTCGTTCGCGAAGCTGCCCTAGATGGGCAGCGCTACGACGCAGCGTCCCGAGCGCGCACTGCGATGCGCCGGCTCAGGCGCCGAGGGGGCGGGGTGAACCCGCCGGAGGACCCCGCCGGGTCACGACCCGGCGCGCCAGCGTCCACCCCTGCGGCGGCAAGGGGCCGCCCCCGACCTCGGCGCCGGTGACCGGCTGGACGAGGTCGCCGAGGTAGACCGAGGTGTGCCCGCCGAGGGTCGCCGCGGCGGTCAGGACCGTGCTCAGGGTCAGACCCAGCAGAGTCCACAGGGCACGTTCGCCCGCCGCCAGCCAGAGGCCGACGAGAACGGCAGCCGCCAGGTGCGCCTCGGCCATCAGCACGTGCGGTCCCGTGACGCCGGCGAAGAGCGCCGTGTGCGTCATCTGGCTCATGCCGGGCATCGGCCCAGTCGTCGGACCAGTCATCGGGGAGCCGGGCGCGTGCGTCAAGGCGGTGAGAGCGAAGTGCAGACCCGTCTCGCCCGCGGCCACCAGCGCGACGACTCGTCGCGTGGAGGCCGGATGGCGCAGCAGGGGTGCCACAAGAAGTGTCACGACGACGAGCAGCGCAGCCAGGGCAGGTCCGGACGGCAGCCTGTCACCCGCGCCGGCGTGCGCCAGCATCGCGGTCACCAGGGCCACGGCCGCGAGCGCGACGGAACGGGCCCAGCGCAGTGCGCCGGCCGCCCTCGCGGTCCCTACGTCCATGACAAACCCCCACCCCGAGAAACCCCCGTCCTCGAGTACACCGCCAGCATGGAGACGCGGGCTTGCGAAAACCTTGGGCTCGGTGTGTCGACGCACGCTGCCGCCGGAAAGTGTCCGTTTCGTCCGCTGGACTGATAACGAGACCGTGAATATCGTCCCTGTGCACGGGGGCCGTGGGGGTCCCCTGTTGCAAGGGGGTAACGCTGTGTTGAAGTCAGTCATGGCAGCCGGCACGGCTGCCGTTGCCGCATCCACGTTCGGGGTCGTGGGGAGCGCCTCCGCGACGGGGGTGGGGGAGCACACACCGGAGATCAACTGGTTCGGGCACCACGTCTACGTCAAGCGGCACGACCCCGACCAGGCGGTCGTCAAGGTGAAGTACAGCTGCGAGGGGACCGGCCTGCACCTGTGGGCCTCGGTCAAGCAGGGGCCGCACATCCAGCCGCCGGACGACACCACCAGTGCCAGCGCCCGCGCCTGGTACGAGACCCCGGACGCCGCCGTACCGACCTGCGATGGCGACGCGCACGTGTTCCGGTACACGATCTACCGCGAGGACCCTGACGGCCAGATCGACCCGCAGTGGAAGAGGCTGAGGGAGGGCCGCGCCTGGGCGCAGTTCGTGATCTTCTACGTGCCCCAGGGAGGCGACCCCAGCAGCCCGTCGCGGGGAGCCTTCAGCGGGTGGGTCAAGGTGGAGACGCCGCACCACCGGCACCACTGTGGCCACCACCACGGTGGGCACGACTCCTGAGTGAGTGACGAAGCGCGGCAGTCCCTGAGGGACT
>JAWWPF010000300.1:0-3343 GCA_033850795.1 Nocardioidaceae bacterium
GGGACTGCTGGTGGAGGGACTGCTAATAGGTGAGCGCCGGTGTTCGCGGCGGTACGGCGTCGGACGGCTCGTCAGGCTCCACCGGCTCGAGATCGCGCCGGCCGTACCGGATCATCAAGAAGGCGTCGACGACCCCCAACGTGAGGTACAGCAGCGCGAAGACGACCAGGCTGATGGCGACCTCCGCCGTGCTGACCGAGGCGGAGATGCCGGCTGAAGTCTTCATCAGGCCCTGGACGAGCCATGGCTGCCTCCCGTTCTCGGTGAGCATCCAGCCGGCCGTGTTCATCACGAACGGAGTGATGACGGCCCAGGTCGCCACGGCGAGGAACACCCTGGAGGTCTCGAGCTTGCGCCGGTACGCAAGCCAGGCGCCCCACAGGGAGAAGAGGGAGACGAGGCTTCCGAGGTAGGCCATCACCCGCATGGACCAGTACTGGATGAAGACGTTCGGGACGTAGTTGCCGGGACCGTACGTCGCAACCTCCTGCGACTGCAGCTGGTCCAGCCCCAGCACCTTCCCGTTCCAGGTGCCGGTGCCCAGCAGGGAGAGGAGGTGCGGAATCTCGATGATCCGCTTCGGCGTGTGGTCCTTCGCGCCTCCGCCCACCTGGAAGATCGAGAAGGAGCACGGTTGGCAGGTCGTCCACTGGGCCTCGGCCGCCGCTATCTTCATCGGCTGGTACGTCGCCTCGACGACCCCGAGGTGACTCCCGACCGCCAGGGCCAAGGCCGTCACCGGGACGAGGACCACGATGGAGAGGACGGCCGAGCCCTTGAACACGGTGTTGCCACGGCGCAGCTGCCAGGCGGAGACGGACAGCATGACCATCGCGCCGGCGACCAGAGAGGCCAGGACGACGTGCACGTATCCCCAGATGAACACCTGGTTGGTGAAGAGCGCGCCGATCGAGTCGAGCTGCGGTCGCCCGGTCGTGCCGTTGGTGGTGTATCCGACCGGCCGCTGCATCCACGAGTTGGCCGCCATGATGAAGGCACCGGACAGCGTGGCGCCGAAGAAGACCAGCCAGATGGTCAGCAGGTGCAGTCGAGGCGAAAGCACGTTCCAGCCGAAGATCCACAAGCCGAGGAACGTGGACTCGAGGAAGAAGGCCGCCAGGCCCTCCATGGCCAGTGGGGCACCGAAGACGTCACCGACGAACCGCGAGTACGCCGACCAGTTCATGCCGAACTGGAACTCCTGCACCAGGCCGGTCACGACGCCTACCGCGATGTTGATCAGCAGCAGCGTCCCGAAGAAGCGGGTCAGTCTCCTGTGCCGCTCCTCGCCGGAACGGAACCAGGCCGTATGCAGCAGCGCGACCAGGAACGCCAGCCCGATCGTCACGGGCACGAAGAGGAAGTGGTAGATGCTCGTCGAGGCGAACTGCAGCCGGGCGAGGTCGAGTGCGTCCACGTGGTGCCTTCCCTTGATCCGCTTCCGTTTCCGGCGGTGCCGGCGGAGTCGGCAGAGTCTGCGGCCTGGCTTCGAGGCTGGTCGATGCCTCTCGCCCGCTCGTCATCCCGGCAGGATGATCCGGGCGCGCGGATGCACCGACAGCTCGCAGTCCACCTCTCGCGTCCACTGGCGGGCGTACCAGCCGCCGAGATCGACGAGCTCGTCGTGGCGTCCTCGCTCCGCGACGCGGCCGCCCTCCATGACGAGGATCTCGTCCATGTCCAGGAGTCCGGTGAGGCGGTGGGTGACCACGAGCAGCGAGCGGTCCTCGCCGACCTGCCGGAGCTCCGCCATCAGCGCGTCCCCCGCCGCAGGGTCCAGGTGCTCGGTCGGCTCGTCGAGGAGCAGCACGGGGAACTCCGCGAGCAGGGTCCGAGCGACGACCAGACGTTGCCGCTGGCCCCCGGAGAGTCGGTGGCCCCGCTCACCCACACGGGTGTCCACGCCGAGCGGAAGCTCGCGAACCCAGTCGAGGAGGGCGACCCGGTCGAGAACGCCCATCAGGTCCTGCTCCGAGGCCTCCGGGCGGGCGACGCGGAGGTTCTCGGCCAGCGTGGTGTCGAACACGTGCGCTCCCTGCTCACACAGGCCCACCACCCGGCGTACCGCCTCACCGGACAGGTCGGCCAGCGGGACACCGTTGAGGGTCGCGCTGCCCGATGCGATGTCGAGGAAGCGGACCAGGACCGCCACCAGCGTCGACTTGCCGGCCCCGCTGGGCCCGACGACGGCGATGGCCCGGCCGGGCGAGAGGTCGAGGTCCACTCCTTGAAGGGCCCATCCGCCGGCGGCGCCGTACCGGGCCCGCACCTCTTCGAGGTGGAGGACGTAGGGCGCCGGCGGGCACGCGACCGGCTGCGTCGGCTCGCGGACCGGGTCGGGCGCCGCCATGACGGCCTCGAGCCGGCTCGTGCTCTGGCGCTCCCGTCGCCAGGTGGCGGCGGCGAGGGGCAGCCCGGGCAGGAGCTCGGCCGCGGCCAACGGGGTCAGCACGACGACGGCCAGCAGGGTCGAGTGGAGCCGCCCGGCGCCGACCGCGGCGACCCCGGCCGTCAGCGCCGCCCAGGCCGCCGCACCACCCAGCAGCAGGGTGAGGCTCTGCCCCGCCCCGGCTGTCCGCGAGACCGAGCGCGCATGGCGGGTCAGGCGCGCGTCGAGCGCCTCGGCGCGTTGCAGCTGGTCCTCGACGGCGCCGTGCAGGAGCAGGTCCGGGGCACCTTCGAGGAGGTCCACCACGACCGTCGAGAGATCGCCGCGGTCCTGCGCCCGCCTGCTCTCGGTGTGCTGCACGAGCCAGGCGCACAGCGTCGCCACGGCCGTGGCGCTCAGCACGAGCGCGCACAGGAAGAAGGTCGCCGCCTCGGGGAGCAGGAGGACGAGCAGACAGGCGGTCACCGCCCCGGCACCCAAGGCCACGATGTACGGCGGCAGGACGCCGAGCATCATCGTGAGCCGGCTGTCCACGTCGTCGACTATCCGGACGAGGAGGTCGCCCCGGCGGAACGCCGGCAGACCGGCTGGTGCGAGGCGTTCCAGCTTGCGGTACACCCGGACCCGGGTGTCCGTCAGGTCCCGCAGTGCGGCGTCGTGACCGATCACGCGCTCCAGGTAGCGGAGGACGGCCCGCAGGACGCCGAAGAAGCGCACCCCGACGATGGCCAGCGACAGTGCGGCGACGTTGGGGTGCTCGGCCGCCCGGGAGATCAGCCATGCGGCTGTGGAGGTGAGCCCGACCCCGGCGAGGGCGGCGCCCGCGCCCAGGGTGGCGGACGCGAGGCTCCTCCGCGACCACGGCGGGAGCCGGCTCACGACGGTCCGCCCACGACGTGCGCACCGAGGTCGACGACGCGGTCGGCTACGTCGAGCAGCGAGTAGCGATGCGCC
>JAWWPF010000307.1:0-17505 GCA_033850795.1 Nocardioidaceae bacterium
TCCGGATCTGCTTCTCGTAGCCCAGCCCGCCCCGGTGCCGGCCGGCGCCGCCGCTGTCCACGGCGAGCCCCAGCCGCTCCACCACGAACGGGAACCGGGACTCGGAGAACTCGGTCGGCAGGTTCCGGGAGTCGGGGACGACGTGGATGGTGTCCTCGCCGTCGGCGTAGTAGCGGCCGCCGGAGCCGCCGCCCAGCACCTCGCGCATCAGGTACGGCGCGCCGTCGAGGTCGGTGCCGTAGACCCCGGTGTAGCGGATCGTCTCCTGGTCCGCGGGCATCCGTCCGTCCACCGCCTTGGCGACCACCCCCGCCAGCACGCCGAGCAGCCGCAGGATGACGAACGTCCGCGCGTTCGTCGGCGCCGGGAACACCGGCGTGAGCAGCGTCCCGGGCGGCGGGAAGCGCATCTCGATCAGCGGGACGACCCCCTCGTTCACGTCGAGCTCGGCCATCCGCTCCGGGGAGTCCGCGAGGTTCCGCAGCACCGGCGCGAGCCACTTCTTGAGGAAGTTGCCGTCGGCGTAGTCGCCGCAGTGGTTGATCGGCCCCTTGGCCTGGGGTCCGGTGCCGTGGAAGTCGAGGACCAGCCGCTCCCCGGCCGGGTCGTCCGCCGGCGTCCGGGTCAGGGTGATCCGCTGGGTGTGCAGCCGCGGCTCGTCCACGCCGTCGTGCTCCGCGTAGTCCTCCCAGACGTACTCGCCCACCGGGATCTTCGCGAGCACCTCGCGGCGGAACGTCTCGGTCGTCCGGTCCAGGATCGCGTCGAAGCACGCCTCGACGGTCTCGGCGCCGTACCGCTCGAACAGCTCGGCCATCCGTCGGGCGCCCATCAGGCAGGCCGCACACTCCGCGTCGAGATCCGCGGCGAGGGACTCCGGCATCCGCGAGTTGCGGGTCATGATCCGCAGCGCCGCCTGGTTGGGGACCCCGGCGTCCCAGAGCCGGATGGGCGGCACCATCAGGCCCTCCTCGAAGACGCTGGTGGCCGAGGACGGCATCGAGCCGGGTACGGCGCCGCCGATGTCGTCGTGGTGGCCGAAGGCCTGGACGAAGGCGACCACCTCCGGGCCTCCGCTGGAGTCGTGGAAGACCGGGGCCGTGACGCACAGGTCGGGCAGGTGGCCGATGCCGCCCTCGGACAGGTAGACGTCGTTGTGGAAGAAGACGTCTCCGGGCCGCATCGTCTCGATCGGGTGGTCCCGGACCACCGGATGCACCAGCGCTGAGTACGACCGCCCGGTCAGCTTCCTCAGCCGCCGGTCGTGGATGCCGGCTCGGTAGTCGTGCGCGTCGCGGATCATCGGCGAGCGGGAGGTCCGGCCGATCGCGGTCTCCACCTCCTGCTCGACCGAGGCGAGGTAGCCCTGCACGATCTCGATGAGGATCGGGTCGGCCCCCCGCTCGTCGCACCCGAGACCACTCATGACGCCCTCCCCACCAGCAGGTTGCCGTGCGCGTCGACGCGGGCCGCGAACCCGGGGTGCACAGGGACCGTCGAGCTGAACTCCTCGAGCACGGCAGGCCCGCTGATCGCGTCGCCCGCCCCGAGGCGGGCGCGGTCGTAGACCGCGGCGTCGACCCACTCCTGCTCGAAGTACACCGGCCGCGTGCCGGTGCGCGCCGCGTCCGCACCCCTGCCCGGAGACGCTTTCTGCAGGGACGGCTTGCGGATCGGTCCGATCCCCGAGACCCGCAGGTTCACCCACTCCACCTGCTGGCGGGCGTCGCCCCGGTTGTCGTAGCCGTACAGCGCCCGGTGCGCGTCGTGGAACGCGCCGGCCACGGCTGCGACGAGGTCGTCGTCCACCGGGCCCTCGGGGACCTCGACGCGGACCTCGTAGGCCTGCCCGAAGTAGCGCAGGTCGGCGCTGCGGACGAACACCCGCTCCTCAGGTGCGAACCCCTCGCGGGCCAGGGCCGCGTCGGCGCGCGCCCGCAGCGCGTCGTACGTCTCCTGCACCCGGTCTGTCTCCAGGCTGTCCGCCCGCGCCACCGCGGTCTGGACGTAGTCGTTGCGTACGTCGACCGTGAGCAGGCCGTACGCCGACAGGTTCCCGGGGTTCAACGGGACCAGCACCCCGTCGAGGCCGAGGATGTCCATGAGCCGGCACGCCAGCAGCGCCCCCGAGCCGCCGAAGGCGACCATCGTGAAGTCCCGGACGTCCAGGCCCCGCTTGACCGTGACCTGCCGTAGCGCGTTCGCCTGGTTCCACGCCGAGATCTCCAGGACCCCCGTGGCGCACCGCTCGCGGCTCAGGCCGAGCTTGTCGGCGAGCGCGTCCAGCCCGTCGGCGGCCAGGCGTACGTCGAGCGGCACCTCGCCCCCGAGCAGGTGCGGCGGGATCCGCCCCAGCACGACATGTGCATCCGTGATCGTCGGCTCCAGCCCGCCCTGCCCGTAGCACAGCGGTCCGGGGTCGGCCCCCGCGCTCCGCGGCCCCACCTTCAGCGTCCCCTCCGGCGAGAGCCACGCGATCGACCCGCCGCCCGCGCCCACCGTCACGACGTCGATCATCGGGATCTTGCTCGGATAGGCCCCGATCGTCCCTTCCGTCGTCAGTGCCGGCTCACCATCGACGACGACCGTCACGTCCGTCGACGTCCCTCCCCCATCGAGCGTCACCACCTGCGAGAACCCCGCCGCCCGCGCCACGACGGCCGCCCCCAGCGCCCCGGCGGCAGGCCCGGAAAGCACAGTCGTGATCGGCTGGTGCACGACCTCCTCCGCTGACAGCACCCCGCCGTTCGACTTCATCACGTAGAACGGCACCGAGGAGCCGCCCGAGGGGACGGACGGAGCTGCGAACTGGACAGAGCCGGACGTGCGGACCGACGGAAGCCGAGCCAGATGCCCCGCGATGTTCGCGACGTACCGGCGGATGTCGGGCTTGACGGCGGCGTCGACCAGCGTGGTGACGGCACGCTCGTACTCGCGGTACTCGCGGAGCACCTCGCTGGAGAGCGAGACGGTCGCACCGGGGTGCTCTCGGGCCAGGACGTCGCGCATGGCGCGCTCGTGGGTGTCGTCGACGTAGGAGTGCAGGAAGCAGACGCCGAGGGTGTCGATCCCGTGGTCGCGGAACCAGCGGGCGACCTCGACGGCCCCGTCGTGGTCGAAGGGGCGGATCTCGGAGCCGTCGACCGACAGCCGCCCACCGACGGTGCGGACCCGGTGCACGGGGACGATGCGGTCGGGCTTGACCCAGAAGTAGGAGTTGCCGTAGCCGTCCGGCACGGACTGGCGGGCGATCTCGAGCATGAACTCGTAGCCCTCGGTGGTGATGAAGCCGAGGTTGCCGACCTTGCCCTCGAGCAGCTTGTTGGTCGCGACGGTGGTGCCGTGGCTGACCGCCGAGACCGATGCGCCGTCGAGGCCGAGAGCGTCGAGCACCTTGTGCACACCGGTCATGAAGCCGAGGGCGGGGTCGGCGGGCGTGGACGGGGTCTTCGTCACCGCCAGCTCGCCGGTGACCTCGTCGACGGCGACCACGTCGGTGAAGGTGCCGCCGGTGTCGATGCCGATCCGGATCCGCCTGGCCGCCGCCGCGTCGCTCATGAGCCGGCCCCCAGCAGCGGACGCCGGTCCCCGACCCGGGTGGCCTGCTCGAAGGCGTGGGCCATCTCGAGCAGGCGACGCTCCTGGCGCGCCGGGGCCACGAGCTGCAGACCGACCGGCAGACCGTCGGCGGTGAAGCCCGCCGGCACCGAGACGGCGGGGCAGCCGGTGACCGAGATGAGGTAGGCCGAGCGCATCCAGTCCAGGTAGGTCTGCTGCTCCACGCCGTTGATGGCGGACGGGTACTCCTGCTCGGCGTCGAACGGCGGCACCTGGCTGACCGGCAGGGCCAGCAGGTCGTAGGTCTCGAAGAAGGCTCGCATCCGGTCCTGGATCGAGGTGAGCTGCTGGTAGGCGCGGGCGAGGTCGCTGCCGGTCAGGTCGGCACCGGCAAGGATGTTCTGCCGCAGGGCGGGCTTGAAGTCGTCGGGGCGCTTGTCGAGCAGCGCCCGGAACCGGTGGTGGAACACCCAGGCACGAAGCGTCCGGAACGCGGCGTCGGCGCTGTGCAGCACCGGGTAGGCCTCCTCCACGGCAGCGCCCCGGCTCTCCAGCACCGCGGCCTGGGCGCGTACGACGTCCGCGACCGCGTGCTCCACCGCGAAGGCTCCACCGAAGTCCACCGAGAGGGCGACGCGTGCGCCCACCAGGCCGCCGTCCCGCAGCGGCGGGGCGAAGGCCGACCCCGGGGCCTCCAGCGACATCGGCGCGCGGGTCGTGGGCCCGGCCAGCACCGAGAGCAGCAGCGCGAGGTCCTCGACGTTGCGGGCCATCGGGCCGCCGACGGAGGTCAGCTCCCAGGCGTTCGTCGTCGGCCAGCTCGGGACCCGCCCGACGCTGGGGCGCAGGCCGACCACGTTGTTGAAGGAGGCCGGGTTGCGCAGGGAGCCGCCCATGTCACTGCCGTCTGCGAGCGGGACCATCCCGGACGCCAACGCAGCCGCGGCACCGCCGCTGGACCCGCCGGCGGAGCGGGTCAGGTCGTACGGGTTGAGCGTCGTCCCGAACACCGGGTTGAAGGTGTGCGACCCGGCCGCCCACTCCGGGACGTTCGTCTTGCCGATCGTGACGGCCCCGGCGCCACGGATCCGCTCCGCCACCAGGTCGTCGCGCCGGGGGACGTAGTCGGCGCGCAGCGGGGACCCGAAGGTGGTCCGCCACCCCGCCACCTCGTGGGTGTCCTTGAAGGCGTGCGGCAGTCCGTGCAGCGCACCGGTCGGCTCGCCCGGAGTGGCACGGGCGGTCTGCTCGTCGGCCGCCGCGGCCCCGGCCCGGGCCCGCTCCTCGTCGAGGGACACCACGGCGTTGACCGACCCGTTGACCGAGGCGATCCGGTCCAGGTGCAGCTCGAGCAGCTCACGCGCCGAGATCTCCTTCGCCGCCAGCGCGGCGCGCATCGCGCGTGCCGTGCTGTAGCAGTCGATGTCCGCCAAGGTCAGCCCCGTCCCCGCCGGGAGAGCCACCCGCCGACCAGCGCGCCGGCGAGGGCCGCCGCGGCTCCCACCGCCACCCCGGCAACGAACCCCGGCCCGCCATGCCCGCTCGCGGATGCCTGGAACACCGCGCCCGCCGTCGGCGCGGAGGAGGCGTCCCGGGTGACCGCCGAGGTCCCCGGGGCCTGCTCGGGGCCCACCGAGAGGACCGTGTCCACATTGCCGAAGAACTCCGCGGCCATCCGCTTGGAGACGCCGGCGAGCATCCGCTGGCCGACACCGCCGATCATCCCGCCCACGGCCGCGTCCGCGTCGTAGGTCAGCTCGGTGCCGCCGTCGGCGGCCGCGGCGATGCTGACGAGCACATCCGCGCTGATCGTCCCGGGCGCGCCGCTGCCCTCGGCGTGCAGCCGGAACGAGTCGGGCTCCGCCTGGTCGGAGAGCCGGACGCGCCCGTCGTACACGCCCTTGATCGAGCCGACGCCGGCCGCGACCGTCATCGCGTAGCTGTCCTCGCCGAGCGCCTCGAGCGCCCGGCACCCCGGGATGGCCCGCACCAGGACCGCCGGGTCGTTGAGCGCCCGCCAGACGGTGGCCGGGTCGGCCTTCAGGGTCGACGTACCGGAGATCTTCATGCGGGTGCCTCCGTGCGCTCGGCGTGCACCCGGCGGAGCTCGAACAGCTCGCTGGGCGAGAGGGGCATGCGGGTGATCACGATGCCTTCGGCGTCCTCGATCGCGGAGGCGATCGCCGCGGACCCCGGGATCACTCCCGCCTCGCCGGCGCCCTTGACCCCCAGCGGGTTGAGCGGCGAAGGGGTGACCAGGTGGTCGATCTCGACGTGCGGGACCTCCGAGGCGTACGGCATCAGGAAGTCCATGAACGAGGCGTTCAGCAGCTGCCCGTCGGCGTCGTACTCCATCCGCTCGTACAGGGCGCCGCCCACACCCTGCGCGACGCCGCCGTGGATCTGACCCTCGACGATCATCGGATTGATCAGCGTGCCGCAGTCGTGGACCACGCAGTAGCGCAGGATCCTGACCTCCGCGGTGTCGGGGTCGGTCTCCACCACCACGGCGTGCATCCCGTTCGCGAAGGTCGAGCGAGGAGGCGAGTAGTAGTCGGTGCCCTCGAGCCCGGGCGCCTCCCCTGGGCCGACCGGGGGCAGGTCGGGGTCGGCGGGCGCGGCGAACTGGGTGGCGCGGGCGGCCGCGTCGTCGAAGGCGTAGCGCAGCGGGTTGGACAGCACGGCGACCGCGCCGAGGTCGATGCGGGAGGCGGCCCCGGCTCCGGAGCCCCGGACCTGCACCTGCCCGTCGACGATCTCAAGGTCGTCGACGCTGGCCTCCAGGGCCTGCGCCGCGATCGCCAACGCCTTCTCGCGGACCTTTCGGGCGGTCATGGCGACCGCACTGCCGCTCATCACCGCGGTTCGGGAGGCGAAGGTGCCCACCGCGTACTTGAACCGGCGGGTGTCCCCCGTGGTCACCTCGATCCGGTCCATCGGGACCCCGAGCTCGTCGGCCACGATCTGGGCGAGCATCGTCCGGTGCCCCTGCCCCTGCGAGGTCAGCCCGGTGGAGACCACGACGGTGCCGTCGGTCTCCACCCGCACGTGCCCGCCCTCGTAGGGGCCGACGCCGGTGCCCTCGACGTAGCAGGCGAGCCCGATGCCCACGCGCCGGCCCTCCGCGCGCGCCTGCTGCCGGAGCGCGTCGAACTCGTCCCAGCCGACGAGGCGTTTGAGCTTCGCCAGGGTCGCCGGGAAGTCCCCGGAGTCGTAGACCAGCGGGCGCCCGTCCTGGAAGAGCAGGCCATGGTCGTAGGGCATCTCCTCGGGGCCGATGAAGTTCCGCTCGCGCACCACCGTGCGGTCGAGCCCGAGGTCGGCCGCGATCGCGTCCATCACCCGCTCCATCACGAAGCAGCCCTGTGGCCGGCCGGCGCCTCGGTACGGCGTGACCATGACGGTGTTCGTGTAGAGGCTGGTGAACTCGACCCGGTAGACACCCGGCTTGTAGGGCCCGAGCAGCTGGGTGCTGGTGATGATCGGCACGATCAGGCCGTACGGCGTGTAGGCGCCGTTGTCGTGCCAGAACCGGACCGACAGCCCGAGCAGTCGGCCCTCGTCGTCGTACCCCACCCGGACGTGGTGCAGCTGTCCGCGCTCGTGCGCGCTGGCCACGAAGTGCTCTCGACGGTCCTCGGTCCACTTCACGGGCCGGTCGAGCCGCCGGGCGGCCCACGGCACCAGGACCTCCTCGGGCCAGGGGTGCACGATCTTCACCCCGAAGCCGCCGCCGACGTCCGGGGTCACCACCTCGACCCGGTCCACGGGCAGGCTGAGCTTGGCGGCGATCGCCTGCCGCACGCTGGTCGAGGTCTGGGTCGAGGTGTGCACGAGCAGGGAGCGGTCGTCGGCGTCCCAGCGGGCCAGCACCCCGCGGCCCTCCAGGGGCATGGAGGCGCTGCGCTCGATGGCCAGGTCGAGCTCGAGCCGGTGCGGTGCCGCGTCAACCGCGGCCTCCGCGTCTCCTGTCTGCTGCACCATCAACGCAGCCACGTTGCCGGGGACGTCGTCGTGCACCAGGTGGTCGGCGGTTCGGGCCGCCTCGACGCCCACGACGGCGGGCAGGACGTCGTACTCGACCCGGATCCGGTCGCAGACGTCCTCGGCGACGTAGCGGCTCGTCGCCACGGCCATCACCACCGCCTCCCCGACGTGGTTGACCTCGTCGAGGGCCAGGGCGTACGGCGTCCGGCCGTGGGTGAGCGTCGGGTGCGGGATCAGCAGCGGCAGCGGCTCCCCGGTCCGCCCGTCGAGGTCCTCGTAGGTGTAGATCGCCACCAGGCCGTCGATGTCGAGGGCGTCGGTGACATCGATGTCCACGATCCGGGCGTGCGCGTGGGGGCTGCGGACGAAGGCGGCCTCGAGCGCGTCGTGGCCCAGGTCGTCGAGGAAGCGGCCGTTGCCGGTGAGCAGCCGGCCGTCCTCGACCCGCGGCACCCGCTCGCCGAACATCCTGGTCGTCACGAGTCCGCCCCGCCGGTCTGGCTGGGAGCGACAGTCTCACCCGGCGACGCGGGCGCGAGCAGCTCGGCCGCCCGGCAGACGGCGGCCACGATGTTCTGGTAGCCGGTGCACCGGCACAGGTTCCCGGAGATGGCCTCCCGGGCCTCCTCTGCGGTGGGCGCCGGGTTCGTCTCGAGGTAGGCGGTGACCGTGGTGACGAAGCCCGGCGTGCAGAACCCGCACTGCAGTGCGTGGCACTCGTGGAAGGCCTGCTGCACCGGCCCCATCCCGCCGTCCGATGAGCAGCAGCCCTCGATCGTGGTGATCGCTGAACCGTCGAGGGACACCGCGAACAGCAGGCAGGAGCGCATGGGGAGACCGTCGACCAGCACCGTGCAGGCGCCGCACACGCCGTGCTCGCAGCCGACGTGGGTGCCGGTGAGGCGCAGATCGTGCCGCAGCGCGTCGGAGAGCAGCCGCCTCGGCGGGAGGTCGAGGTCGTGCGGCGACCCGTTGACCGTGAAGGACACGCGGACCGTCGCGTCGGCCTGGGTCACGCCGCCCGTCCCCGGGCGTTGCGACGGGCCTCGTCGACGGCCCGCCGCACCAGGACGTGCGCGAGGTGGCGGCGGTAGTCCGCGCTGGCGTGGATGTCGGTCTCCGGGTCGACCGCTGAGTCGACCAGTGTGCGGACCGTTTCCTCGTCGAGGGACTCTCCCTCGAGCGCCTCGTCGAGGTCGACCAGCACGGGTCCGCTCCCCATGCTGACCAGGGCCACGCGGGCGGAGAGGATCTCGTCTGGCGCGGTGCCCATGCTGACCACGGCGCCGACCCCGCACATCGCGTAGTCCCCGTGCCGCCGGGCCACCTCGACGAAGGCCGTGCCACTGCCCGGAGGCGGTCGGCGGAAGGTCGCGGCCACCGCGAGCTCCCCGGCGCGGAGCGCGGTCTCCATCGGCCCGGTGAAGAACGCCGATGCCTCCACGTCCCGGGGACCCGTCGCGCTGAGCAGCGACACCGACCCGTCGAGCAGCAGGAGCACCGCGGGCAGCTCGGCGGCCGGGTCCCCGTGCACCAGGCTGCCCACCGTCGTACCACGGTTGCGGATGGTGGGGTGGGCCACCAGCCGCAGCGCCTGCCGCAACAGCGGCACCGCGTCGTACGCCGCCTGGTGATGCTCGACCTCGCTGTGCCGGGCCAGCGCACCGACGCGTATGGCGGCCGCGTCCACCTCCACGGTTCCGAGGCCCGGCAGGTGGTTCACGTCCACGATGTGTGGCGGCGCCGACAGCCTCATGGACATCAACGGGACCAGGCTCTGGCCGCCGGCGAGCACCTTGCCGTCCTCCCCGAGGTCCGCGAGCACGTCGAGCGTCTCCTCGAGGGTGCGCGGCCGGTGGTAGGCGAACGGGGCAGGCTTCACTGAGGTCCTACGGCGTCCGGCTGCTGCCGCCGTGGTCGCCGGCGGACCGGTCCGCGTGCACCCCGGGACGCCCGACGGCCATCATCGTGCCGTCGTCGCGCAGCTCCGGCGGGGCGACCGCCCGGGCGGCGTGGTAGCCCACCAGGGTCACGATCGTGCCGAGCGCGATGCCGGAGAGCGAGAAGTTGTCGCTGATCTTCAGCGACACGTTGCCGATGGCGATGACGATGCCCGCGGCGATCGGCACCAGGTTGACGGGGTTGCCGAAGTCGACCCCGTTCTCCTTCCAGATCTTCGCGCCCAGCAGGCCGATCATCCCGTAGAGCACCACGGTGATCCCGCCCAGCACGCCACCGGGGGTCGCCGACACGACGGCCCCGAACTTCGGGCAGAGACCGAAGAGGATCGCGACGACGGCCGCGACGTAGTAGGCCGCCGTGGAGTACACCCGGGTCGCCGCCATCACGCCGATGTTCTCCGCGTAGGTGGTCGTCGGGGAGCCGCCCACGGCGCTCGCGATCACGGTCGCGATGCCGTCCGCGGCGATGGCGCGACCCATCACCGGGTCGAGGTCGCGGTCGGTCATCTCCGCGACCGCCTTGACGTGGCCGGTGTTCTCCGCGATCAGCGCGATGACCGCAGGCAGCACGAGCAGCGCGAAGGTGAGGCTGAAGGACGGGGCGTGCCAGCCGGTGATCCCCTTGGCGAAGTCGCTGTGCGGA
This sequence comes from Nocardioidaceae bacterium, assembly GCA_033850795.1. Taxonomy (GTDB): domain Bacteria; phylum Actinomycetota; class Actinomycetes; order Propionibacteriales; family Nocardioidaceae; genus Nocardioides_B. Next base: position 10,150 of record JAWWPF010000307.1, read on the forward strand.
GGGAAGCCGATCCAGTCGGCGGACTTCACGCCGGTCCAGCTCAGCCGAGGGTGGGTGTCGACCTTGTTCGTCGCGGCGTTGAACGCGGTGATGTTGCCGAAGATGCCGTCGAAGAGCCAGGACAGCAGGTAGCCGAGGATCAGGCCCAGGAAGATGGCGATCCTGCCCAGGAACCCGCGCAGCCCGACCGCCATCAGGATCACCGCGGTCATGGTGATCATGGCGATCCACTGGTCCTGCGGGAAGTAGATGGTCGCGACCACCGGCGCCAGGTTGAACCCGATGAGCATCACGACCGCGCCGGTGACGACCGGGGGAAGCAGCCGGTGCAGCACCGCGGATCCGAGGAAGTGGATCAGCACGCCGATCAGGGCCAGCACGGCGCCCGAGATGAGGATCGCCCCGGTGACGTCGGCGGAGTCGCCCCCTTGGGCGCGGATGGCTGCCACGCCGCCGACGAACGCCGCCGAGGTGCCGAGGTAGCTGGGCACGCGGCCCTGCACGATGAGCAGGAAGATGATGGTCGCGACCCCGCTCATCAGGACCGCGAGCTGCGGGTTGAGCCCCATGACGAGTGGGAACACGAACGTGGCGCCGAACATGGCCACCACGTGCTGGGCACCGAACCCGACGGTCCGTCCCCACGACAGGCGCTCGTCGGGCGCGACGGCCGCTCCCGGGGGTGGCGTCTTCCCGTCGTAGACGACCTTCCAGCCAAGAGCCATGGCAAGCCCTCCTCGTTCGGCACCGCCCTGGCGCGGTGCACCCCAGGACCCACCGCGCGGACCGCCGCCGTGGGTCAGTGCTCACTGTGCACCAACCGGGCGCCGTGCGGGAGAGGACGCGCCACGTGATCCCGTGGCGGTGCGCCGCCCGGCTAGGCTTCGGCGGGTGAGCCCCCGAGCGGTCCCGTGCGCGGCGTCCTCGCTGCTCGCCGGCCTGCTGGACGACTCCCGGGTGCAGCCGGTGCGGCTGATGGAGGTCGCCCGGACCCGGGTGAGCGTGCACTACGACACCGGCCGGGACGACGTGCCGGTGCTCTGCGTCTGCACCCCGGACGCCGTACGGCTGCCCGCGTCGTTGGTCGCGCCGGCGCTGCCCGACGGCGAGGTGACCGCCCAAGACGGGACGCTGGCCGACGGTACGGCGACCTGGCTGGTCGTCCGCTGGTGGCAGCCGCCGAGACCACGCGGCCTGTCGCCGTACGCCGTCGCGCCGGTGCCGACCGTCGACCGGCTCGAGGACCTGCGGCCGCTGGACCTCGTGGGTCTCGGGCCGGGCCTGACACCTTGCGGCGACGACATCGTGGCCGGCGCCCTGGTCGGCGCGTCGGCGGTCGACCACCCCCGACTCGCCGATTGGCGCCAGGGGACCCGGACCGCGCTGCGGGCCCGTCGGACCACCGCCGTCTCACGGGGCCTGCTGCACCACGCGCTGGAGGGGTACGCGATCGCGCCCCTCGCGGACTTCATCAGCGCCGCCTGCGCCGGGGACGCCGACCAGGAGAGCGAGGCGCTCCTGGCCGTCGGTCACTCCTCCGGCGCGGCCCTGGCCGCAGGCGCTCTCCACGCTCTGGCCACCCACCCCGCTGGGCGGTCGGCGGGCTACCGGGGAGCGGCATGAGGGCGGTGGAGCTGCGGCGCGGGAGCTACGTCGACTCGGTCAGCCTGATGCAGGTCAGCCGGCGGGTGTCCGGGCTGGAGGGGGTGCGCTCGGCGGTCGTCGCGATGGCCACCGACCTCAACCTCGACCTCGCCGCCGGCCTGGGCTTCGAGGTGCCGCCAGCCTCCCCGAACGAGATGCTCGTCGCGGTGGATGCCGCCTCGGCCGACGTCCTCGACGCCGCGCTCGCGGAGGTCGACACCGCCCTGGGCGAGTCGGCGCGTCCGCAGGCGTCCGGCTTCGGCGACGCCCCGGCGCCAGTCACCGTGCGCGCCGCCGCGGCCAGGACGCAGGCGACGGTGGCGCTCATCTCGACGCCGGGGCAGTACGCCTTCGCCGACGCCGTCGACGCCGTGGACGCGGGCCTGCACACCATGGTGTTCAGCGACAACGTGCCCCTCGAGCAGGAGGTCGCGCTGAAGGACCGGGCCGCCGCGGCCGGCGTGCTGGTGATGGGCCCGGACTGCGGCACCGCCGTCCTGGGCGGGGTGGGCCTGGGCTTCGCCAACGTGGTCCGTCCGGGACCCGTCGGCATCGTCGCCGCGTCCGGGACCGGCGCCCAGCAGCTCATGACGCTGCTCGACGGCGCCGGCGTCGGCGTCTCGCACTGCCTCGGGGTCGGCGGCCGGGACCTCTCGGCGACCGTCGCCGGCCGGTCCACGCGGCAGGCCTTGGACCTCCTCGACGAGGACGAGGCGACGTCGCTGGTCGTGGTGGTCTCCAAGCCGCCCGAGCCCTCGGTGGCCGTCGCGGTCCGCGAGCACGCCGCCGGCTTGGCCACCCCTGTGCTGTTCGCCCTGCTCGGACCCGGCGAGCCCGACCTCACCACGACCGCCGCCACCGTGGTCGCCGCCGCCGGCGGGACCTGGGCGGCCCCCGAGCACTGGACGGGCGCGGTCGGGTCCGGTCGCCGTGCCGGCGCGCTGAGGGGTCTGTTCGCCGGCGGGACGCTGTGCGACGAGGCGATGCTGCTCGCGTCGGCGGCCCTCGGCCCGGTCCGGTCGAACATCCCGCTCGACCCGTCCTGGGCGCTCGGGGACGACCTGGCCTCCGTCGGCCACACGATGATCGACTTCGGCGACGACCGGCTGACCCGGGGACGCCCGCATCCGATGATCGACGGCAGCCAGCGGGTGCAGCGACTGCTCGCCGAGGTCGAGGACCCGACGACCGGCGTCCTGCTGCTCGATGTCGTCCTCGGCCTCAACGCCGCGCCCGATCCCGCCTCGGAGCTGGCCGGCCCGCTGCACGCGGCGACCGCCGCCGGGATCCCCGTCGTGACGAGCCTGGCGGGCACCCGCGACGACCCCCAGGGGCTGCGGGAGCAGGCGGCCAGGCTCAACGAGGCCGGCGCCTGGGTGTTCCTGTCCAACGCCGCGGCCGCCCGCTGCGCGGTCGAGCTGACGGGACCGTCGGGAGGCGACGGATGAGCCTGGGCACGCCCTCCGTCGTCGTCACGGCCGGGGCGGCGATGTTCGCCGACGCGCTGGCCCTGCAAGGCGTCGGGGTCTCGGCCGTCCAGTGGCAGCCCCCTGCGGGTGACCCGGCTTCGGTGGCGGCGGTGATGGGTGACCCACGGCGTGCGGCCGCCAACGCGCGAGCACTCGAGGCGATGCTCGGGGCGCAGGCGCACCTGGTCGACGTACTCCCTGCCGCGGAGGCGCTCGGTCTCGAGCGCGGCCAGTTCCTGCACGCCGGCCCGCCGGTGGAGTGGGAGCGCGCGTCCGGACCCCTGCGCGGAGCGTTGATCGGCGCGATGCTGTTCGAGGGGCTCGCCGACTCCCCCGCGTCCGCCGAGCAGGCCCTCGCGGCCGGTGCTGGGGTCGGCTGGGAGCCCTGCCACAGCCGCGGTGCGGTCGGCCCGATGGCCGGCGTGGTGTCCCCCTCCATGTGGATGTTCTGCCTGCGCGACGAGGCCAACGGCACGACGTCGTGGTGCTCGCTGAACGAGGGGCTGGGCAAGGTGCTGCGCTACGGCGCGTACGACGAGGAGGTGCTGTCCCGGCTGCGGTGGATGAGCGACGTGCTGGGTCCGCTGCTGCAGCAGGCCGTGCGGGGACAGGAGCCGGTCGACGTACGCGCCGTGATCTCGCAGATGGTGCAGATGGGCGATGAGGGCCACAACCGCAACCGGGCAGGCACGTTGATGTTCCTGCGTGAGGTGCTCCCGGCCCTGATCGACTCGGGCAGGCCGAGCGCCGACGTCGCCGCCGCGGTGCGCTTCGTCGCCGGCAACGACCACTTCTTCCTCAACCTGGTGATGCCGGCGTGCAAGCTGCAGACCGCCGCCGCGGCAGGGATCCCGGGCTCGAGCGTGGTGACAGTGATGGCCCGCAACGGCACGGACTTCGGGATCCAGACCGCCGGCACCGGCGACACCTGGTTCACCGCGCCCGCGAACACGCCCGAGGGGCTGTTCCTGGGCGCCTTCGGCCCCGAGGACGCGAACCCCGACATCGGCGACTCGGCGATCACGGAGACCGCCGGCCTCGGTGGCCTCTCGATGGCGACGGCCCCGGCGATCGTGCGGTTCGTCGGCGGCGCCGTGCCCGATGCCCTTGCGACGACGCAGCGGATGTACGACATCACCGTCGGGGAGAACCCCGCCTTCGCGATCCCGATCCTGGAGTTCCGCGGCGCACCGACCGGCATCGACGTCACGTCCGTGGTGCGCAGCGGCGTGCTCCCGCAGATCAACACCGGGATGGCCGGTCGGGTCGCCGGGACCGGTCAGGTCGGAGCTGGCTTGGTCACTCCTCCGATGGCCTGCTTCACCCAGGCTCTGGATGCGCTCGCCGGCTCGGTCCTGCGGTCCTAGGAGGCGCGGCGGCGCAGCCGCTGCCGGGCGCCGGTCCCCTCGGCGACCGTCACCAGCGTCGATGCCTTGCCCAGCCCGATGGGCGGCATGTTGCCGTAGATCGCTTCGTACTCCCCGGCGCGCACGAGGTAGGTCTCGTGCCAGATACCGGTGCCGGCGTCCTTGCCGAGCCGCTTCCAGTAGTTCCGCCACGCGGCCAGGTGCGGGTCGTCGGGGTTGGTCGCGAACCGCTCCAGGTGCTCGAAGGACCTCCAGTACTGGACGATCAGGCCCCCGAACGTCGACATCTCGTAGCCCAGCAGCCCGCTGTCCGGCCGCTCGCTGAGGTGCTTGAGCATGTGGATCATCCCGCGCCGGCCGCCGAGGTCCCCGAACGACTTGAGGAGGCGACCCCTGCTGATCCGGGCGCCGATCAGGAACACCACGAAGTCGCCCTCGATGTCGGCCATCCACCGGCCCGGCTTCACCTCGGCCATCTAGCCCTCCAGCTCGCTCAGGCGTCCGGTCCCAGCCTGGTCCGGCCCGCGCTGCCATCCTTGCCCACGTCGGTCGGCGCACCGCAATAGGCCGAACGGGCCACCGGGCCGCCTATCGCACGCTTCATCGGCGCCTATCGGGGCCGGGTCAGCCGCTCGATCAGTCGGCGGACCTCCCGAACCTGCGCCATGGCCCGGTCCCCGTCGGAGCCCTGGATGCCCATGGCCGCGACGGAGGTGCCGTCGGACAGGTCGAGCATCGCCCAGGGGTTTCCGGCGCGCAGGCTGACCCCGAGGATCTCGTTCCACTCGAACCGCCGGGTGCGGTAGCCGTTGACCACGGTCAGGCCGTCCTCGCGGGCGACGAGCCGGCTGCGCGCCAACGCGTACCCGCCGGCATAGAACAGCAGCCCCAGCAGGATCACCGTGCCGATCTCCAGGCTGTTGAACTCGTGGCGGATCTCCGGCGGGAACGCCAGCCACATCACCACGGCGACCAGGAGCAGCAGCGCGCCGAGCACGATGATCGCGAGCCGGACGCCCAGCGGCCGGTACGTGCGCGGCAGGGACGGGGACGGGTCAGAGTCGGCAGGCATGGATGTCGGTAGAGAGGATCCCGCGGGCGCCGAGGTCGTAGAGCTCGTCCATCACCCGCTGCGCGTCGTCACGGGGGACCATCGACCGCACGGCGACCCAGTTCTCGCGGTGCAGCGGGGAGACCGTCGGGCTCTCGATACCCGGAGTCAGGGCGACCGCCTGCTCGACGCGGTCGGTGTGGATGTCGTAGTCCATCATCACGTAGGAGCGGGCGACGAGGACTCCCTCGAGCCGGCGCAGGAAAACCGTGAAACCCGGCGGCCGCTCCAGGCCGGCCCGGGTGACCAGTACCGCCTCGGACTCCAGGATCGGCTCGCCGAACACCTCGAGCCCGGCGTTCCGCAAGGTGCTCCCGGTCTCCACCACGTCGGCGATGACGTCGGCCACCCCGAGCTGGACGCTGCTCTCCACGGCTCCGTCGAGCCGGGTCACCGTGGCCTCGACGCCGTGCTCCTCCAGGTGGTGGCGGACCACGCCGGCGTACGACGTGGCGATCCGCAGGCCTTCGAGGTCGCGCACGCCCGACGCCGTACCCGGGGGCGCGGCGAAGTGGAACCGGGAGCGCCCGAAGCCGAGGCTCAGCACCTCCTCGGCCTTGGCGCCGGAGTCCAGCAGCAGGTCGCGCCCGGTGATGCCGACGTCGAGGGTGCCCTCGCCGACGTAGAGCGCGATGTCGCGTGGCCGCAGGTAGAAGAACTCGACGCCGTTCTCGCCGTCGGTGAGGGTCAGCCGCTTGGCGTCGGTGCGTTGCTTGTAGCCGGCCTCCCGCAGGATGTCGGTGGCGTCCTGGGACAGCGATCCCTTGTTCGGGACCGCCAGGCGGAGCAGGGCGCCGGAGGGCCTGGTGGGCACGGGCAGCTCCTCAGAGGTGGGTGTAGACGTCGTCGAGGGTGAGGCCGCAGCTGAGCATCATCACCTGCGCGTGGTACAGCAGCTGGCTGATCTCCTCCGCTGCCCGCTGCGCGCCTTCGTGCTCCGCAGCCATCCAGGACTCGGCGGCCTCCTCGACCAGCTTCTTGCCGATGACGTGCACGCCAGCGTCGAGCTCGGCGACCGTGCCGGAGCCGGCCGGGCGGGTCCGGGCCTTGTCGTTGAGCTCGTCCCAGAGCTCCTCGAACGTCTTCATCGGGTCCTTCTCGTCGGCTGCCTCGGCGGGTGCAGGGCGGTCCTAGGGTACGGCGTCCGCGTCCGGCCGCCGTACGCCCGCTACGTCTTTCGAACGGTGTGGACCCGGGGCCGCCGTCGCCATGCTGGGCAGCGTCATCGACGCGAGGCGTGCCATGTCCAGACGGCTGGCCAGCGCAGGACTGTCCATGGTGGTCACCGCGGCGGTCTCGCTGGCGGTGGGCGTGGGTCCCACGCGGGCCGACACACCCGTCGACGAGGTGCACTACACGTTCACCACCGGCACCTCCGTCGCGGTCGACTGGCGCGGGACGGCGACCGACCTGCGCTACGGCCCGACCGCCGGCTACGGCACCACGGTGACGGCCGGGGCACCGGGCTGGACGCCGATCTCGTCGCCCGGACCGTTCCGTGAGGCGCAGATCTCGGGCGGCAGCCGGGTGCGACGTACCACTGCTCGGTGGGCGGCGGTCCGGACCACCGGCCCGCCTATTCGACGGGCTACCACCCCGGTGACACCACGCTGGCCGGGACCAGCCTGCTGGTCGACGACATCACCGCGTCGACCGGCTGAGCCCCGGGCGGTAGCGGGAACAACAGCCGTCTCAACGGAATCGAGCGCCGTCTCAACGTGGGCCAAGCTCGTTGAGTCGGCGCTTGTTTGCGTTGAGTCGGCGC
>JAWWPF010000339.1:0-18016 GCA_033850795.1 Nocardioidaceae bacterium
GAGCTGGCGCAGCATCCCGGGCACCACCCCGTCCTCACCGGCCGCCGACGGACCCAGCACCCAGGTCTGCTCGCGGACCTGCCGCGACGTCACCGGGCCGCGAGCCATCGGGTGGTCGGGGCCGCAGACGGCGACCACCTCGTAGTTCAGGAACTGCTTGTGCATCAGGCCGTCCGGCAGCCGGCTCGGCATCGGGCCGATGGCCACGTCCACGGTGCGGGCTGCGAGGAGCGTCGGGAACTGGGAGCTCGGGGGGACGCTGAGCTCGACGTCGAGGTCGGCGGCCCGGCCCGCGAAGAGCTCGATCAGACCCGGAGCCGCGTGCTCGGCGAACAGCGTGGAGGTCGCCATCCGCAGCTGCCTGCGCCCGTTGCGCGCCTGGCTCACCTCCAGCACCGTGCGGTCCTGCAGACCCAGGATCTCCACCGCCCGGCTGGCCAGCCGCAGCCCTCCGGGCGTGAACGCCAGACCCGAGGCCGTCCGGGTGAAGAGCTGGTCGTCCAGCTCGCGCCGCAGCTGCGCGACATGCATCGAGACCGCCGACTCGCTGACGTCGAGCTCGTCCGCCGCGGCCTTGACCGACCCTAGCCGGACGACGCACGCGAACGCTCTCAGCTGCGTGGGGGTCACGCGCGCACGACCCGGACCAGAGCGTCGTAGGCGGTCCTGGTGGCCTCCCCGTGGTGCGTGTGCGGGGAGTCCCCGGCCAGGTGCTGCGCGGGGACCTCGCGGGCCACGCGGTCGGCCCGCTCGACCTCGAACCGCTCGCCGTCGAGGTCCGCGAGCACCTCCTCGGCGGTGAACAGCACCTCGGGGTCGGTGGGGCCGCCGGTGCCCTCCGTCAGGTTCGTCGCGTGGTGCGCGACCAGGAAGAAGGTGCCGCCCGGCCGCAGCGACCCGAAGGCGCGTCGTACGGCGGTCCGCCGCTCGTCCGCGACGAGCTGCAGGTAGGCCAGGACCACGAGGTCGTACGACGCCGGCCCGGTGTCGTAGGTCAGGACGTCGCCGCGGACCCAGTCCACGTGAAGGTCGCTGCCATGGGGATGCCGTTCCTGCAGGGCGCGGCCCTTGTCCAGCGCAACCCGGGAGAAGTCCACCGCGGTCACCTGCCAGCCCCGTTCCGCGAGCCAGAGGGCGTTGCGGCCCTCCCCGCACGCGACGTCGAGGGCGCGCCCCGGGCGGAGGTCGGCGAGCTCGGCGGCCACGAACTGGTTCGGAGTGGCGGACCACACCAGGTCCGCGCCGGCGTACCGCTGGTCCCAGTCAGCCGCGTCCATGCACGGAGGCTAGCCCGGCCTGGTCGGCGCGGTCAGCGCTTCGGTCACTGCTGTGCGGAACCACTGCTCCGCTGCTCGGCCACCGCGGCGTGGACCTCGGCCATGTCGAGGCCGCGCACGGCGCCGATCAGCTCGTCGAGTGCCTGCGGCGGCAGCGCTCCGGGCTGTGAGTAGACGAGCACGCCCTCCCGGAAGGCCATCAGGGTCGGGATCGAGGTGATGTTCGCCGCTCGGGCCAGGGCCTGCTCGGCCTCGGTGTCGACCTTGGCGAAGACCACGTCAGTGTTCGCCTCCGACGCCTTCTCGAAGGTCGGCGCGAACTGGCGGCACGGTCCGCACCACTCCGCCCAGAAGTCCACCAGGACGATGTCGTTCTCGGCCACGGTCTTCTCGAACGCCTCTGCGGTCAGCTCGGTCGTGCTCATGCATCCTCCGGTCCCTCGCGGTGCTTCTCAGCCGGTCCCCGGGTCAACCGAACGCGGCGCCGGGACATTCCGTCCGTGGACTCATCGGGACGCGGATCACGGCGCGAGCCCCGCTTCTGCAGTTTCCTGCCCCCGGGAATGGGTGGGTGATCTGGGGGTACATGCCGGTTTCACGTCAGAGCTCAATGGATGGAGGAACCATGACGACAGCGGACTATCCGGACAGCCCGACGGGTGCCAGTCTAGGTACCGGTCTGGGCGGTGCTCCGGGTGGCGACGCCGGTTCGTCGTCCGCCGGCGCCAAGGAGCAGGCGAAGCAGGCGGCGGGGACGGCAGCGGACGAGGGCAGGCACGTGGCCGGGGTGGCTTCGGAGCAGGCTCAGCGGGTCGCCACAGAAGCGAAGTCGCAGGTGCGGGGCCTGGTGGACCAGGCCACCTCGCAGGTCGAGGAGCAGTCGCGCACGCAGCTGGACCGGCTCGCGCAGACCCTGCGCTCGTACGGCGACGACCTGGAGAAGATGGCCGTGCAGAGCGATGGCCCGGCCTCGGGTCTCGCGCACGAGGCGGCGGACCGGGTGCGCGGGTTGTCCTCGCACCTCGAGGGCCGCGCGCCACGGGACCTGCTCGACGACGTGCGGGGCTTCGCGCGCCGCCGTCCGGGCACGTTCCTGCTCGGGGCGCTGGCGGCCGGTGTGGTCGCCGGTCGGCTCACCCGGGGCGCCAAGGAGGCACAGAGCGGATCGAACGGCAGCTCGTACGACAGCCCCTACGGCAGCTCGTACGGCGGGTCCTACGCCGGCTCGTACGGCGGCCTGGAGACCGGTGCGGCCTCGACCAGGGGCTCGGTCTACGGCTCGCCCGTCGCAGCGGACGTCACCTCGCCCGGCGACCCGTTGACCACCGGAGCAGCCGCGCCGTCGAGCGGCGCGGTCGGCGACGTGTCCACGCAGGGGCACGGCACCGCGACCGGTGAGCCGCTGGCCGGCACCGGCTACCCCGACACGGACCCGGTCTACCCCGCAGGCTCCGGTGTCCCCGGTGACAGCGGAGCGCGAGGAGACCTTTCATGAGCACTGCTGGGGACTTCGGGGGCGGCGCGTCGCCCGGGGGCAGCGAGACGCGCTCGCTGGGCCAGATCGTGTCGGACATCAGCGCGGACATGAGCACGCTGATCCGGCAGGAGATGGACCTGGCGAAGACCGAGCTCAAGCAGGAGGTCACCAAGGTAGGGAAGGGCGCCGGCATGTTCGGCGGGGCCGGCGTGGCCGGCTTCCTGACGCTGTTCTTCCTGTCGCTGGCGCTGACCTACCTGCTCGACAACTGGATGCCGTTGGAGCTGGCGGCGCTGATCGTGGCCGTCCTGTGGGGCATCGTCGCGGCAGTCCTCGCGATGCGCGGCCGCAAGGAGATCCAGGAAGCCAACCCGCAGCTGCCGACCACGCAGCAGACGTTGAAGGAGGACGCCCAATGGGCCAAAACGCTGAAGAGCTGAGGACGACCAACACGATGACGACGGGCTACGGAACAGACAACGCGTCCGCGGGGACCGGTGGCACGACGCCGGCCGACATCGAGGCCACCCGCGCGAGCCTGTCTCGTGACATCGACGAGCTGACCGACAAGGTCAACCCGACACGGGTGGTCGAGCGGCGCAAGGAGGCCGCCCGGAACCGCCTCGGGTCGCTGCGGGACAAGGTCATGGGGGCCGCGCCGGACATGGGCGCGGTCGCCAGCAAGGTCCCGGGCGTCGGCTCGGGCTCGGGCTCCAGCGGGCCCGGGGTGGCCCAGCGGGCCTCGGACGTGGCCTCCGGAGTCGGGGACTCGGTCTCGCAGACGGCATCCGGCGCAGTGGACGCCCTGGGCGCCAAGGCGCAGGGGAACCCGCTGGCGGCCGGTCTGGTCGCCTTCGGCGCCGGGATGCTGATCTCCGCGCTGCTGCCGGCCACCGAGAAGGAGACCCAGGTCGCCCAGCGTGCGGTGGATGCCGCCAAGGAGCACGGCCAGCCGGTCCTCGACGAGGCGAAGTCGGTCGGCCAGGAGATCGGCCAGGACCTCAAGGAGTCGGCGACCCAGTCGGCTCAGCAGGTCGCGGCCACCGCGCAGGACTCGGCGCAGACCGTCAAGGAGGAGGGCCGGTCCTCGGCCCAGACCGTCAAGGACGAGGCCACGCCGACGAGCTGAGCGCTCCGGTTGACTGATCGGGGCATCTGAGCACGGGCACCGGCGCCCCGGGGGCGTCGGGGCCCGGTTCTCTCTCACGCGGGCCGCAGTCGGCGGCTACGAGGCGAACCCCGCGTGCACGTGGTCGTGGTGCGTGCCGTCGCTGAAGAACTGCGGGGCCGCCCCCAGGAGGTACGGACCGCCGACGTTGTAGGCGCCCGCCGCGGCCGCGGCCTCCATGTAGCCCGTGACCAGCCGGCGGGGCGTCGTCCGCGCGACCACGAGGGCGCCGTCGATGCGGAACGTGTCGAAGGCCCGGCCGCGCGGATGGTCGCTGAGCCGGTCGGTGCCGAAGACGTGCAGCGGATGGCCGGACCGGACGACGCTCACCCCGACCCGGTAGCGCTCGGACAGCCGCAGCATCGCGGCGAGCACGCTGGCGTGCACCTGTCCGGAGAGCACGTCGGCCCGGGCGGCGGGCGGCAGCTCGATCCGCGAGCTGCGCAGCACCGCCCGCTCCTCCCCGGACAGTGGCCGGTGCGCCGGTCCGGGCCGTGACGGGTGGACCGCGGTGACCCGCCAGCCCCCGAGCCCCCGGCGCAGCCGCACGTCGTACGTCGCCCCTCCGGGCGTCACGGTCCGGCCCCGGCGGTGCCACCAGCGGCACACGACCAGCACGCTCGCCGATGCGGCCAGCAGGCCGCCGTACTGTGCGTCGAGGACCTGCAGCACGGAGCGCGGGCCGTTCCCGCGTCTTTCGACCGCCCGGACTGCCGCGAGCTTGGCGCGGGGATCGAGGTCGGCCGGGTCGGGGTGCCACCGGGTCCTCACGGGCAGCGCCGGGACGCCGGCAGGCGATGCCGCCGGGGAGGGTGAGGAGGGCGCCGCGGACGACACCGGGGTTCTGGGCGTGGCCGGCACGGCGGAGGTCCTCCGCGCTGCCCGCTCGGTGCACCCGGACAGCACCGCAGCGGCACCGAGGAGCAGGACGCCGCGCCGGTCCAGGGTCCCCGTCATCCCGCTTCTCCTTCGACACGGTCATCCTCCCTCGCGAGGGAAGGACGACACCGACCGGCTCGCCCCTCGAATGCCGGGGACGCTGCAGGGAACGTGAGGTGTGGCGGCACCCTGGCCCCGCCTGCCCCTGTGACGAAGGACGGACGTAGTGGCGAACCGGTTGGCGAACGCGACGAGCCCCTACCTCCTCCAGCACGCCGGCAACCCGGTCGACTGGTGGGAGTGGTCCTCCGAGGCATTCGAGGACGCCCGCGCGCGTGACGTGCCGGTGCTCCTCAGCGTGGGGTACGCCGCCTGCCACTGGTGCCACGTGATGGCGCACGAGTCGTTCGAGGACGAGACCACCGCGTCGTACATGAACGAGCACTTCACCAACGTCAAGGTCGACCGCGAGGAGCGGCCCGACGTGGACGCGGTCTACATGCAGGCGACCACTGCGATGACCGGGCACGGCGGCTGGCCCATGACCGTGTTGCTGACCCCGGACGGCGCACCCTTCTTCGCCGGGACGTACTTCCCGGACCGTCCACGGCAGGGACAGCCCGCCTTCCGGCAGGTCCTCGAGGCGCTCTCGGACGCCTGGGTGAACCGCCGCGACGAGGTGACCAAGGTCGCCGGTGACGTCTCGGGCCACCTGCGCCAGGCGGTCAGTCTCGCCGGTGAGGAGCCGGTCGACGAGGCCGTGCTGGCCGCGGCGGTGACCTCCCTGGCGTCCGACTTCGACGCCGTCTCCGCAGGCTTCGGCGCCGCGCCGAAGTTCCCGCCGTCCATGGTCCTGGAGTTCCTGCTCCGGCACGCCGCTCGCACCGGATCCCCCAACGCCGGCGGTATGGCGGACCGGACGTTGCGCGCGATGGCCCGCGGCGGGATCTACGACCAGCTGGCCGGCGGCTTCGCGCGCTACTCGGTCGACCGGAACTGGGTGGTGCCGCACTTCGAGAAGATGCTCTACGACAACGCCCAGCTGCTCGGCGTCTACGCCCGCTGGTGGCGGCAGAGCGGTGACCCGCTGGGAGCCCGCGTGGCCCGGGAGACCGCCGACTTCGTCATCTCCGAGCTCGGCACGGCGGAGGGCGGGTTCGCCTCCGCGCTGGACGCCGACACCGAGGGCGTCGAGGGCCGGTTCTACGTCTGGACCCCTGCCGAGCTCGTCGACGTGCTCGGTGAGGCCGATGCGGCCTGGGCGGGCGCCCTGCTCCAGGTGACCGAGAAGGGCACCTTCGAGCACGGCGCGTCCACCCTGCAGCTCCCGTCGGACCCCGACGACGGGCCGCGCTGGGCCGCGGTCCGGGACCGACTGCTGGCGGCCCGGTCGGGGCGGGTGCGGCCGGCCCGCGACGACAAGGTGGTGGCCGCGTGGAACGGGCTGGCGATCGCCTCGCTGGCCGAGGCGGGCACGCTGCTGGACGAGCCGCGCTACGTGGACGCCGCGGTCGCGGCGGCCGGGCTGCTTCTCGACCTCCACCTCGACGGCTCGCGGCTGGCTCGCGTCTCGCGCGGCGGGCTCGTCGGTCGGCATGCCGGGGTCCTCGAGGACTACGGCTGCGTCGCCTCAGGGCTGCTGGCCCTGCTCTCCGCGACAGGCCACCCGTCCTACCTGCAGTCGGCCGGCGCGCTCCTCGACGAGGCGCTGGAGCGGTTCGCGGCGCCCGACGGCGGCTTCTTCGACACCTCGGCGGACGCGGAGGTCCTCGTCGCCCGACCCCGGGACCCCTCGGACAACGCGAGCCCGTCGGGACAGTCGGCGCTGGTGCACGCCCTGCTCGGATACGCGGCGCTGACCGGGTCCGGACGTCACCGGGAGGCGGCGGAGGCCGCGCTGCGCAACGTCCGGACGCTGTGCGAGCGGGTTCCCCGGTTCGCCGGATGGTCCCTGGCTGGCGCGGAGGCGGCGGTGGCCGGTCCTCTCGAGGTGGCCGTGGTCGGCGACCCGGCCGACCCGGCGCGCAGCTCCCTGGAACGGGTGGCCCGGTCCGCCACCTCCCCCGGCCTCGTCGTGGTCGTCGGCGAGCCGACGGCGGACGCCCCGGTGCCCCTGCTGGCCGGCCGTGGGCTCACGGACGCACGGGCGGCGGCCTACGTCTGCCGCGGGATGGTCTGCGACCGTCCGGTCACGGACCCTGAGGACCTGCGGGCACTGCTGAGGGGCTGAGCGTCCCCGGCGTGCTGCCAGGGGTGGGCGCTGCGGTCGGGCTGGCCGACGGGGGCGGGGCTGCCGTGTCCGCGCCGGTCGGAGACGCCGCGGGGCTCTCGCTGGGCGTCGGCGCCGCGCTGCTCGGGACCACCGCCGCCGGCCCGCTCGGGGCAGACGACGGCGTCGACGTGGGGCTGCTGGACGGTGTCGGCGTGCTGGTCGCGTGCGGGGACGGCCGGGCCGGCGTGGGATGGGCGGGGGCCCGGTGGGTGCCGCCGCCCTGCAGCGCGGTCGCGGCCGTCGTACTCCCGTGCCGGCCGCTCAAGGACGTGCCGGTCGCAAGCTCGAAGGCGGTGATCCCCACGGCGGCGACCGCGAACACGGTCAGCGCCCCGGCCAGGACCCTGCGCGCCCGCAGCGGCGTGCCGGCGCCCGGCCGCCCGCCCCGGACCGTCCGCAGCGCGGAGGAGACCCGGTGGCCCGTACGGCGGAGCGAGTTCGTGTAGAGCGCGCCCGCGACCGACGCGACGACGCTCACGAGGGCCGCACCGGTCAGCGTGCCCACCACCCCGAGACGGGACCCGATGGCGGCGGCGGTGGCGGCCGCCAGCGAGCCGCCGACCGTCTGGGCGACCGACAGGTCGAGCCGGGGCCGGCGGGACGCCGGATCGGCAGGACCCGGTGTGGGGTCCTGCAGGGGGGTGGGTCGGTTCGTGGTGCGGGTACTCATCGCTGCTTTCACCTAGGTGCCTACGTTGGCCTTCCAGCATGAGGGACCACCGATCGTGCGGCTCCACCCCCACGGCTGGGGCGTGAGCGAGAACACGGGCGTCCGTGCTCGGGTGGTGCTCCTCAGCGCAGCGAGTAGGTCGCCAGGGACACGCCGACGTAGTGGGTCACGAAGGCGGCGATCGTCAGGCTGTGGAAGACCTCGTGGAACCCGAACCAGCGGGGGGAGGGGTCGGGTCGCCGAAACCCGTAGACGAGGCCGCCGAGGGTGTAGAGCAGGCCACCCGCGACCATCAGCGTCAGCACGGCGGTGCTCGCCTCACGGAAGAACGCCGGGAAGTAGAAGACCGCGGCCCAGCCGAGAGCGATGTACGCCGGTGTGTAGAGCCAGCGAGGGGCGCCGGTCCAGAACATCCGGAACAGGATCCCGAGCGCGGCGCCGCCCCACGCGATCGACAGGAGCGCCGTGCGGTCGGACCCGTGGAGCAGCAGCAGCGTGAACGGGGTGTAGCTCCCGGCGATCAGCAGGAAGATGCTCGAGTGGTCCAGCCTCCGCAGCCACAGCCCCGTCCGGGGCGACCACCGGCCTCGATGCATGGTGGCGGAGGCCGTGAACAGGGCCAGGGCCGAGGCAGCGAAGACGGCGGACCCCACGCGGGTGCTGGGCGTCGGGGACAGCACGATCAGGACCAGGCCGGCCGCCAGAGCCAGCGGCGCGGTGGCCGCGTGGAGCCAGCCGCGCAGACGTGGCTTGACCTCCTCGACGACCTCCCGCACCGCATCCCCGAGGGGTCCGGTGGTCATCTCGCGGCCCGGCACCTCGTGCGGTCCCCGGCGCCGGTCCACGGGTCCTGTGCGGTCGTCCATCCCGCCCAACGTACCGGCGGGGTGGGCCGAGGCCGGCGGGGCCCGAGAGTAAGATTGATCACCATGGCGGACTGGAAACGCGGCCTTCGGCGGGTGCTCTACCCGGCCTACGAGGCACGCCTGGTCCGCCGGCTCCCGGCTGAGCGGCTGCCGAAGCACGTGGGGGTGATGCTGGACGGGAACCGGCGCTGGGCCCGCGCCGTCGGGCGGGACGCGGCCCACGGACACCGCGCCGGCGCAGCGAACATCTCGCCGCTGCTCGAGTGGTGCGAGGAGCTGGGGGTCGAGATCGTCACCCTCTGGCTGCTCTCCACCGACAACCTGAACCGCCCCCCCGACGAGGTCGGCGAGCTGCTCGGGATCATCGAGGAGGCGGTGGCCGACCTCGCCGCCGAGCGCAGGTGGCGGCTGCACCCGGTCGGGGCGCTGGACCTGCTGCCGGCGGAGACGGCACGACGGCTCAAGGAGGCCTCGGACCAGACGCGGGACGTCGACGGCCTGATCGTCAACATCGCGGTCGGGTACGGCGGGCGCCGGGAGATCGCGGACGCCGTACGCTCGCTGCTCAACGACCACGCGTCGCGAGGTACGACGATCGAGGAGCTGGCGGACAGCCTGGACGTCGACCACATCGCCCAGCACCTCTACACCAAGGGGCAGCCGGACCCGGACCTGGTCATCCGTACCTCCGGGGAGCAGCGGCTCGGCGGCTTCCTGCTCTGGCAGAGCGCCCACAGCGAGTTCTACTTCTGCGAGGCGTACTGGCCGGACTTCCGGCGCGTCGACTTCCTCCGCGCGCTGCGGGCGTACGCCGAGCGCGAGCGCCGCTTCGGGACCTGATCCCACCCATTCACCCAGCCGTCATCCGAGGTGCTGGCGTGTCGACGCCGTGCTTCCGGACGCCGGGGCTTACCTTTCAGGCATCGTCGAGCGGGGAAGCTCGACGCTTCGGGAGGCCCGTTCGTGAGCAGTGGCGACCTTGTCAGGGACCAGGTCGCGACACGTCCGCACTCGGACTTGCGGGCCTGGTCCCGGTCCATCAGGAAGAACCGATGAGGGCCGGGGCGCGAGTGCGCGTCCGTGCCCGCGAGGGGATGCACCGTGGCTGCAACCGACACCCGGACGTATGTGATCGACACCAGCGTGCTGCTCGCCGACCCGGGAGCCCTGCGCCGCTTCGAGGAACACCAGGTGGTGCTGCCCGTCGTGGTGATCACCGAGCTTGAGGGCAAGCGACACCACCCGGAGCTCGGCTACTTCGCCCGCTCGGCCCTGCGAATGCTCGACGAGCTCCGGATCCAGCACGGCCGCCTCGACCAGCCCGTCCCGGTGGGTGAGGTCGGTGGGACGATCCGGGTGGAGCTCAACCACAGCGACCAGGGGGCGCTGCCGTCCGGCTTCCGGCTCGGGGACAACGACTCGCGGATCCTGGCCGTCGCCCTGAACCTGCAGGGCGAGGGGCAGGACGTCACGCTGGTGTCCAAGGACCTGCCGATGCGGATCAAGGCGTCGGCGCTGGGCCTCGACGCGGAGGAGTACCTCGCCGAGCTGGCCTCCGAGTCGGGCTGGACCGGCATGGCCGAGGTCGAGGTGAGCGCCACCGAGCTGGACCTGCTGTACGACGACGGGGTGGTCGACCTCGAGCAGGCCCGTGACCTGCCCTGCCACGCAGGCCTGGTGCTGCTGTCCGAGCGCGGGAGCGCGCTGGGACGCGTGCGTCCCGACAAGTCGGTCCAGCTCGTCCGCGGCGACCGTGACGCGTTCGGGGTGCATGGACGCTCCGCCGAGCAGCGGATCGCCCTGGACCTGCTGCTCGACCCGGAGATCGGGATCGTCTCGCTCGGCGGCCGGGCCGGCACCGGCAAGTCTGCGATGGCCCTCTGTGCCGGCCTCGAGACCGTGCTCGAGCGACGCCAGCACCAGAAGGTGGTGGTCTTCCGGCCGCTGTTCGCCGTCGGCGGTCAGGAGCTCGGCTACCTCCCGGGGAACGAGAACGAGAAGATGTCGCCCTGGGGCCAGGCCGTCTTCGACACCCTCGGTGCGCTCACGACGCCGGACGTGGTCGACGAGATCCTGGACCGCGGGATGCTGGAGGTCCTCCCGCTCACCCACATCCGCGGCCGTTCCCTGCACGACGCGTTCGTGATCGTCGACGAGGCACAGTCCCTGGAGCGGAACGTGCTCCTCACGGTGCTCTCGCGCATCGGCGCCAACTCCAAGGTGGTCCTGACCCATGACGTGGCCCAGCGCGACAACCTGCGCGTCGGCCGGCACGACGGCGTGGTCGCCGTCGTCGAGCGGCTCAAGGGGCACCCGCTGTTCGGCCACGTGACCTTGACCCGCTCCGAGCGGTCGCCCATCGCGGCGCTCGTCACGGAGATGCTCGAGCACGTGGTTCTGTAACGATTCGACACCCACTTCCCTCGCCCGAAGGCCGTCGCGGTCGCTCGGGTGGAGGAGTACGGCGGTCAGCTGGCGGAAATTTTTTCGGTACATCCGGCCTGCACGCGGACACCTGGGGCGGAAACGCCCGATCAGGCGGAAAGATCCTCCGTTTGCGCCCCCCACCACGTGCTTGCTGCGGGTCCTCGCGAGGAGTGGACAACTGGTCCCGCTGCGTGTCGCGCGACCCACCCCGTCGTGGACACCCGACAGCCTGAGCGGTAGAACAAGCCTGTTCACCCGTCGTGGTTGCGCTCACACGCGGCCGCCCGGGTGACGCACCCATACGAGCGAAGGGAGCCGCACATGCGGCACAAGGCCATGGCCATCGCGGTGGCAGCGACGACATTCTTCGGTGTCGCCGCCTGCGGAGGCGGCGGGGGAAGCAGCAGCGGTGGAGGCGGAGGGGACGCCAGCAAGAACCTCACGTCCCGGGGACCGATCACCTACGTGCAGGGCAAGGACAACAGCAACGTGGTCCGCCCGACGATCGCGAGGTGGAACAAGGCCCACCCCACGGAGAAGGTGACCTTCAAGGAGCAGACCGACCAGGCCGACCAGCAGCACGACGACCTCGTGCAGCACTTCCAGGCCAAGGACTCCGGGTACGACGTGGTGGACGTCGATGTCGTCTGGACCGCCGAGTTCGCGGCCAAGGGCTGGCTCCAGCCGCTGAAGGGCAAGACCGCGATCAGCACGACCGGCCTGCTCCCCGCGACCGTCAAGACCGCCACCTACAACGGCACGATGTTCGCCGCCCCCCAGACCAGTGACGGCGGCCTGCTCTACTACCGCAGCGACCTGGTCGCGAACCCGCCGAAGACGTGGGACGAGATGATGGCGGACTGCAAGATCGCCAAGAAGAACAACATGGGCTGCTACGCCGGCCAGTTCGCGAAGTACGAGGGCCTCACCGTGAACGCGGCCGAGGCGATCAACACGGCCGGCGGCAGCATCGTCGGCAAGGACGGCGCCACGCCCACGGTCGACTCCTCGTCGGCATCGAAGGGACTGCAGAACCTGGCGACGGCGTACAAGGACGGGAACATCCCCAAGGAAGCGATCACCTACCAGGAGGAGCAGGGCCGAATCGCGTTCGAGTCCGGCAAGCTGCTCTTTCTGCGCAACTGGCCCTACGTCTACAACCTGGCGACCACGGAGGCCACCTCGAAGGTCAAGGGCAAGTTCGGCGTGGCCCCGCTCCCGGGCATCAGCGGTCCAGGAGCCTCGAGCCTGGGCGGCCACAACGCCGCGATCAGCGTCTACAGCAAGCACAAGGCGACGGCACTCGACTTCCTGAAGTTCCTCGAGTCCGCCCAGACGCAGAAGTTCTTCATCACCCAGGGCTCGTTGGCGCCGGTCCGGGAGAGCCTCTACTCCGACACGTCGATCCAGAAGAAGTACCCGTACCTCCCGACCCTGCTGACCTCCATCCAGAACGCCGAGCCGCGGCCGGTCTCGCCGTTCTACCCGGCGGTCACCAAGGCGGTCCAGGACAACGCGTACTCAGCCATCAAGGGCAGCAAGAGCGTGAAGGACGCGCTCAAGTCGATGTCCGACGCCATCAAGTCGGCATCCTCGTCCTGACGTCGCACCGAGGGGGCCGGACAGAGTCCGGCCCCCTCGGGCACGTCCCATCCCACGCAGGGAGCCCGTCATGAGCAGTGCCACTCAGACCGTGGCGGAGGCGCCACGACCGACCTCGCCGAACAAGCGGCGTCGCAAGCTCTTCAATTTCTCCGAGGGCGGTGGAGCGCCGTTCTTGGTGGCGCCCACCTTGATCGTGCTCGCGGTCGTGATCGGCTACCCGGTGGTCAAGGCCGTCTTCATGTCCTTCCAGAAGGACCCGGGGCTGGACAAGGCCACCGGACTGTTCGTCTCCGGCGGGTTCGCCGGGTTCTCGAACTACACCCACTGGATCCTGCAGCAGTGCAACGTGGCCGGAGGGGGCACCGAGAGCTGCCCGGCCGGCAGCCTGGGCGCCGAGTTCTGGACCGCGATGGGGAACACGGTGCTGTTCACCGTCATCTCCGTGGCGATCGAGGTCGTCCTCGGCATGTGGTTCGCGATGATCATGCACCGCAAGATCCGCGGACGCGGGCTGGTGCGGGCGGCGATCCTGATCCCGTGGGCCATCCCGACCGCGGTCACGGCCAAGCTCTTCTTCTTCATCTTCGCCTTCAGCGGGGTCGCCAACAAGCTGTTGCACGCGCAGATCCTGTGGACCGGTGACGCGTGGCCGGCACGGTTCGCGGTGATCGCTGCCGACGTGTGGAAGACCACGCCGTTCATGGCGCTGCTGATCCTGGCCGGGCTCCAGGTGATCCCCGAGGAGGTCTACGAGGCCGCCAAGGTGGACGGGGCGAGCACCTTGCAGCGGTTCATGCAGATCACCCTGCCGCTGGTGAAGCCGGCCCTGATGGTGGCCATCTTGTTCCGCACCCTCGACGTGCTGCGGATCTTCGACCTGCCGTACATCCTCACCGGCGGTGGTGGTGGGAAGGGTGACGCGACGACGACCCTGTCGATCCTGGTCATCTCCCAGATCCGGCAGGGCTTCAACAGCGCGGCCGCTCTGTCTACGATCACCTTCATCTTCATCTTCGCGGTGGCGTTCTTCTTCGTGAAGTTCCTCGGCGCCAACGTCGTGGAGACCCAGGACCAGCAGCGGAAGGCGGCGCGCTGAGATGGCTACCGCAACCCAGTCCCAGTCCCTCCCGAGAACCGAGGAGCGTGCGGGCAGCCGGCGCGCCAGTCATCCCAACTGGGCCACGGTCCGCACGTACCTAGGCGTGGCGGTCATCGTCGTCTGGGGCCTCGCGCCGGCCTACTGGATGGTGGTGACCTCCTTCCGGCCGATCGCCTACACCTTCGAGACCTCCCCGCTGCCCACGCACTGGACCCTGGACAACTACCGGACGGCGTTCTCCACCAAGCTCGGCAACCACTTCGGTCAGGACCTGCTGAACAGCCTGATCATCGGCGTGGCCGTCACCCTCGTGGCCATGGCGGCCGGTGTCTTCTGTGCCTACGCTCTCGCCCGGCTGGAGTTCCGGGGCAAGTACGTCCTGCTCGGGCTGATCCTCGGCGCTTCGATGTTCCCGGCGGTGGCGCTGGTCAGCCCGCTGTTCCAGCTCTTCACCAACATCCACTGGATCGGCAAGTACCAGGCCCTGATCATCCCGGACATCTCGTTCGCGCTCCCGCTCACGATCTACATCCTCACGGCCTTCTTCCGTGAGATGCCGTGGGACCTCGAGGAGTCCGCCCGCATCGACGGGTGCACCCAGGCGCAGGCGTTCCGGCTGATCATCCTGCCGCTCGCGGCCCCGGGTCTGTTCACGACTGCGATCCTGGCGTTCATCGCCGCCTGGAACGAGTTCCTGCTCGCCAGCCAGCTCTCGAGCGAGAAGACGCAGCCGGTCACGGTGGCGATCGCGAACTTCACCGGCAGCCAGCCCCACCAGGAGCCCTACACGGCGATCATGGCAGCCGGCACGATCATCACGATCCCGCTGATCCTGATGGTCCTGCTCCTGCAGCGCAAGATCGTCGCAGGGCTGACGGCCGGCAGCGTCAAGGGGTGAGCCGAGGGCCTCGCCTCACCGGCGCGGCGCTGGCCGCGGAGCGTCGCCGGGAGAACCTGGACATCGTCCTGGGCATCCTGGGGTTCTTCACTGCTGTGATGTTCGTGGCCACGGCCGTTGCCGAGGTCCGCGGTGAGCCGGCGCTCGGACGCGCCCTGCTGCTGGCGGTGATGGTCGCGTTGGTCCTGGTCGCCGTGCGCGCCAGGAGGTCCCTGGCCCGTCCCCGGGGTCCCGGTCCGGGGGTGCCCACCGGGCCGGCGTCGCCACCGGTCGACGGCAGTGGGGACAGTGGAACCCCGACGCGTGGCTGAGCCGTGGTGGCGGGACGCCGTCATCTACCAGATCTACATCCGCAGCTTCGCCGACGGAGACGGGGACGGGCTCGGCGACATCGCCGGGATCCGCTCCCGGCTGCGCTACCTGGCCGACCTCGGTGTGGACGCGGTCTGGATCAACCCGTGGTACCCGTCGCCGATGGCCGACGCCGGGTACGACGTCGCGGACTACCGGGACGTGGAGCCGCGCTTCGGAACGCTGGAGGAGGCCGAGGCCCTGCTCCGCGAGGCCGCCGACCTCGGCCTGCGCGTCCTGCTCGACGTCGTCCCGAACCACACCTCGGACCGGCACCCGTGGTTCGTCGGCGCGCTGGCGGCCGGGCCCGGCTCGCCGGAGCGGGCCCGCTACCTGTTCCGGGCGGGGCGCGGGCCGGACGGTTCCGAGCCGCCCAACGGCTGGCAGTCCGTCTTCGGCGGCCCGGCCTGGCACCGGGTCGTGGAGCCGGACGGATCCCCCGGAGAGTGGTACCTGCACCTCTTCGCCCCCGAGCAGCCGGATCTGGACTGGACCCACCCGGACGTGCGCGCGGACTTCCGGACCACCTTGCGGTTCTGGTTCGCCCGGGGCGTCGACGGGTTCCGCATCGACGTCGCGCACTCCCTCGTCAAGGAGGAGGGCCTGCCGGATCCAGCGGATCCGGCCGACCTGGAATGGCCCCGTCAGCCCGTCCGCGTCGAGGGCGAGCTGCGTCGCGCCCCTTGGCGTCCGCACCCGCACTGGGACCGGGACGAGGTCCACGACATCTACCGCGAGTGGCGCCGCCTCGCCGACTCCTACGAGGTTCCCCGGGTGTTCGTCGCGGAGGCGTGGGTCGACGAGCCCGAACGGCTGGCGCTCTACCTGCGCGAGGACGAGCTGCACACGGCGTTCAACTTCACCTACCTGCAGGCCCCGTGGGACGCCGGATACCTGCGCCAGGTCATCACCGAGACCCTCGAGGAGCTGCGAGCCGTCGGAGCCCCGGCGACCTGGGTGCTCTCGAACCACGACGTGGCGCGTCACGTGTCGCGCTACGCGCGGGACCAGCGGGTGCCCGGGAGCTCGGTCATGCAGCTGCTGGGGCAACCACGGGACCTGGAACTGGGGCGGCGCCGGGCCCGTGCTGCGGTGCTGCTCACCCTCGGTCTGCCGGGAAGCGCCTACGTCTACCAGGGCGAGGAGCTCGGGCTCGAGGAGGTCGAGGACCTCCCCGAGGACGTGCTCGCCGACCCGACCTGGGAACGCTCGGGTCACACGGACCGTGGCCGGGACGGTTGCCGCGTGCCGATCCCGTGGTCGGGGACCAGTCCGCCGTACGGCTTCAGCCCGGCGCCGGAGCGCCGTGGCCCCGCGACGCAGCCATGGCTCCCGCAGCCGTCGAGCTGGGGGCCGCTCACGGTCGAGGCGCAGTCCGGAGACCCCGGCTCGATGCTGGAGCTCTACCGGTCCGCGCTGCGGCTGCGCCGTCAGACTCCCGCCCTCGGCGACGGGGACCTGACCTGGCTCGATGTCCCGGACGGGGTGCTGGGCTTCACCCGGTCCCCAGACGTCGCCTGTCTAGTCAACGTCTCCGCGACGGGACCGGTCCCGCTTCCCGACGGGTACGACGTGCTGCTGGCGAGCACCGACGTCTCGGACGGGCTCCCTGAGGCGTCCGCTGCCTGGCTGGTGCGCAGGCCGACCTCGGCCCGGTAGCACGTCGCGTCACCGCCTTCTCCTCGCGTGTGACGGTTCTCATCCACCGAGGGTGCCCTCTGGGTTTGCAACGCTTCCGGCGATCTTGGACAGTAGGTGACTTCGCCGTGCTCGTACCGGGGGGTCCGCGCACGGAATCCGTCCTGTGTCCTCGACGTCTGTGAGTCGCCCTGTGCCCCGACGTGTCCTTCGTTCCGTCCTGCTCCCGGCCGCGGTCCTGGGGGTCCTCGTCGCCGTCGTCGCGGGCGTCCTGGCCCTCGGGGGCCGCGTCGGCGGCACCGAGGCCGCGGCTGCCCCGCACCCCGCCGCGCAGTCGGCGCCGGCCGCCCTGCCCACCGTCGTCGTCCACCTCTCGCCGCGACAGCGCGGGGCGGCAGCGGACCCGGCGAGCGTGAACCTGGACCGCGCCCGCGCCGGATCCCGGCCCGTCTCGCGATCCGAGGACCGGTCCGCGGTGGACGCGAGCAAGAAGAGGGCCCTCGACCAGAAGTCGGGCGGACAGGTCACCCGCACCGAGGACCGGACCCCGAAGGACCCTCGGGCGATCGCTCGGCTGCTGCTGAGGCGTTACGGGTTCGGTGCCGGGCAGTTCTCCTGCCTCAACTCGATCTACGTGAACGAGAGCGGCTGGAAGGTCCATGCCGACAACCCGTCCTCGTCCGCGTACGGGATCCCGCAGGCGCTGCCCGGCTCCAAGATGGCGTCGGCGGGCCGGGACTGGCACGACAACCCGATGACCCAGATCCGCTGGGGGCTCGGCTACATCAAGGCTCGGTACGGCAGCCCGTGCGGCGCCTGGAGCTTCAAGCAGGGGCACGGCTGGTACTGACCGGCTGAGCGCCGCGGACCCGGCGTCGGGCGCCGGCGGCCTGCCGCACATCGGCCGCCCCTGGCGGGATCAGGGATGCGTCATGCCGGCCACGTCGAGGGCTGAGTCGAGCTGCTCGTCGGTGAGGTCGCCCTGGTCGACGAAGCCCATCTCGAGGACCACCTCCTTGATCGTCTTCTGCTCCGCGAGCGCCTTCTTGGCCACCTTGGCGGCGTTCTCGTAGCCGATGTAGCGGTTCAGCGGGGTCACCACCGAGGGCGAGGACTCGGCGTACTCCCGAAGCCTCTCCACGTTGGCGGTGATGCCGTCGACGCAGGCGTCCGCGAAGAGTCGCGAGACGTTGCTGAGCAGCCGAATCGACTCGAGCACGTTGCGGGCCAGCATGGGGAGCATCACGTTGAGCTCGAAGTTGCCGGCCGCGCCACCGAACGCGATTGCAGCGTCATTGCCGATGACCTGGGCACACACCATGCACAGCGCTTCCGGGATGACCGGGTTGACCTTGCCGGGCATGATCGAGGAGCCGGGCTGCAGGTCGG
>JAWWPF010000354.1:0-5145 GCA_033850795.1 Nocardioidaceae bacterium
GGAGTACGAGATCACCGACGTGAACCGGGCCTATCTCGAGCAGGGGCGGCTCAGCGTCCAGGTCCTCGAGCGCGGGTTCGCGTGGCTGGACACGGGCACCTTCGACTCCCTGAACGACGCGGGGAACTTCATCCAGACCGTGGAGCACCGCCAGGGGCTCAAGATCGGGTGTCCCGAGGAGGTGGCCTGGCGGAAGGGTTTCCTGAGCGACGACGAGCTCCGGGAGCGCGGCGAGGCGCTGGTGAAGTCGGGGTACGGCGAGTACCTCCTGCAGGTCCTCGAGACCGGCTGACCCCTCAGCTCACCCGGCCGCCAGCACGGCCGGCGCGGCCTCGGCCCAGCGGTCCTCCCAGCCCCCGATCGGCGCTACGCCGACGCGGTGCAGCGCGTCGTGACCGAGCACGGAGTACGCCGGCCGAGGGGCCGGGCGGACGAACGCCTCGCTCGTCGTCGGTCGGACCGCCGCGGGCGGCAGCCCGGCGGCGACCACCACCGCGCGGGCGAAGTCGAACCAGCTGCACTGCCCTGACGAGGTCGCGTGGTAGGTCCCGGCCGGCGCGTCGGCCTGCATGAGGCGGACGACGAGGTCCGCGACGTCCCGGGTCCAGGTGGGCTGACCGACCTGGTCGTCGACCACGCTGACCTCACCACGCTCGCGCGCCACCCGGGCGATCGTCTTGGGGAAGCAGCCGCCGTGCGCGCCGTACAACCAGGCGGTCCGGACCAGCAGGTGCCCGTCCGGCAGCTCCTCGCGGACCGCCTGCTCCCCGAGGGCCTTGGTGCGGCCGTAGGCGGAGGCAGGCGAGGTCGGGGTGTCCTCGGCGTACGGCGTCCGGGCGGACCCGTCGAAGACGTAGTCGGTGCTGACCTGGACCAGCCGGGCGCCGTGCTGCCGCGCCGCCCGGGCCAGCAGCCTGGGCGCCGTCCCGTTCACTACGGTGGCCTCGGCCTCGTGCTCCTCGGCGTCGTCCACCGCCGTCCAGGCGGCCGCGTTCACCACGATGTCGTGGCCTTCGACCGCGGTTGCCACGGCGTCCCCGTCCGTGACGTCGAGGGAGCTGCGGGTCGCGGCGGTGACGTCCTCGCCGGCTCCCTGGAGCAGGTCGACCAGATCGGTGCCGAGCATGCCGTTCGCTCCGGTGACGAGCCACTTCACGACGAGGTCCTCTCCTGGGTGGTCGGCGGGGTGCTGACGGCCGTCCGTACCCTACTTCCGTGGAGATCCGCGAGCTGTCCATCACCGGCGCCTTCGAGGTCACTCCGCAGGTCTACGGGGATGAACGCGGTGCCTTCCTCGAGTGGTTCCGCGCCGACCGGTTCGCCGAGGCGACCGGCCACCCGTTCACCCTGGCTCAAGCGAACGCGTCCGTCTCCGCCGCGGGGACCGTCCGGGGGATTCACTTCGCGCAGCTGCCCCCCAGCCAGGCGAAGTGGGTGACCTGCCTCAAGGGCGCTGTCCTCGACGTCGTGGTCGACATCCGGGTCGGCTCGGCGACCTTCGGCGCCTGGGAGGCCGTCACCCTCGATGATGAGGACCGGCGTGCCGTGTACCTCTCGGAGGGTCTCGGACACGCGTTCATGGCCCTCGAGGACGGCAGCGTGGTGACCTATCTCTGCTCGGCGCCCTACGCGCCCGGCCGGGAGCACGGCGTGCACCCGCTGGACCCGGCGATCGGGATCACCTGGCCCACCACCACCCGCAGCGGCGCAGCCCTCGAGCCGATTCTTTCGGTGAAGGATGCGAAGGCGCCCACGCTAGAGGAGGCGCAGCGGTCCGGGCTCTTACCGTCATACGGTGAGGTGGAGGACTTCCTCGGGACGCTCCGCGACTGAAGGGAAGGCTGGCCCGCGGTCACGCAGGCGGACCGCGCGGCCTACGACGACGGCGACCGTGAGACTGGCTGCGAGCCAGAGCATCATCATCGCTAGGACGAGGTTGAGCTCCATGACTCCACTGTGCGCCTCTTCGGTGAACAAAGCGTGGCCGACGCGCGAAAGTTTAGTAGAATCATAGGAATACTTGACCGGCGCCAGCGGCTGGTTCGGAACTTCAACGGGCGTGCGTGTGCTCATCCCGGTCGGGGAGCCGCCAGGCGGCCGCATTGTTGTCGAAGGCGGGCAGCCCGCGGCTATGACGGATGAAGCCCCAGGCGAGCGGGCCGAGCAGCAGCATGCCGGCCCCGATGATGCCTACCGCGCGAGGCGGCACCCCGAGCATGTTGAGCCCGGTGAGGCTTAGCACGATGACGATGCCCCGGCGGATCACCGACTGGGAGACCCAGTTGGCGATCCGGGCACCCAGGAAGGTGCCGGGGGAGCCGCCCACGATCAACGGGATCAGCACCGCCCACTCCACGCCGCTGACC
This sequence comes from Nocardioidaceae bacterium, assembly GCA_033850795.1. Classification (GTDB taxonomy): domain Bacteria; phylum Actinomycetota; class Actinomycetes; order Propionibacteriales; family Nocardioidaceae; genus Nocardioides_B. Next base: position 2,367 of record JAWWPF010000354.1, read on the forward strand.
AGGACGTGGCTTATCGCCGCCGAAAGGACGAGCGGGACCGCCTGAACCAGGTCGGTGCCCACCAGCCGCACCGCGGACAGGGTGGGGTACAGGAGTAGGAGGGCCACCATGATCAGCGAGCCGGACCCGACCGAGGTGATCCCCACCAGCAGGCCGCCCACAGCGCCGACCAGCAGCGTGAGCACCGGCCTGAGCGGCGGGTCTTCTTCGGAGGTGAGGTTGCCGCTGTTGACGTAGCGCAGCTGGATGTACATCCGCAGGGTGTAGGTCCCCGCCGTGAAGAGCAGCGCCACGCCGAGGGCCTGTTTGAGGAAGGACTCCTCGTCCGCCACCGCTCCCAGCGCCTTGACGATGAAAGCCCCCGCGAACGCGGTGGGCACGGAGGCGCACATCAGCAGCATCGCCAGCCGGAGGTTGGGCTTGCCGTGCCGCCAGTGCACGCCGGCGCCGACGGACTTGTTGACCGACGCCGCCACCAGGTCGTTGGCCACCGCGACTGTCGGGTTGATGCCGAGGAAGATCAGCGCCGGCGTCATCAGGGCACCGCCGCCCATCCCGGTCAGGCCGACGACAATGCCGATCCCGAAGCTGACCAGCAGGACGGCGAGTGCGCTGGTGGTGAAGAGGTCGGACACGGTGCACCCCTGTTCGGGAGGAATCGGTCAGGCAAGGCTAGGCCAGCGGCGATCCGGAGGCTGCCACTTCGCTCTCGTCGGGCACCAGGTAGCCGGCGTCGTAGAGATAGGTGAGTACGTCGTCCAGGGCGTCCTCGATCGAGCGCCCGGTGGTGTCCACCCGCACCGTGGCGTCCTGCGGCTCCTCGTAGGGGGAGGAGATGCCGGTGAACTCGGGGATCTCGCCTCGCCTGGCCTTCGCGTAGAGACCCTTGCGGTCGCGGCGCTCGCACTCCTCGAGCGGCGTGGCCACATGGATCAGCACGAACGCGCCACCGGCATCCTCGGTCATGGCGCGCACCTGCTTGCGGGTCTCGTCGAACGGCGCGATCGGGCTGCACAGCGCAACGCCGCCGTGCCGGCTGATCTCCGCAGCGACCCAGCCGATCCGCCGTATGTTCGTCTCCCGGTCCGGCTTGGAGAAGGTCAGGCCCGCCGAGAGGTTCCGGCGCACGACGTCGCCGTCGAGGCTGGTCACGCTCCGCTCGCCAAGCTCGAGGATCAGGTCGTGCAGAGCCCGGGCCAGCGTCGACTTGCCGCTGCCCGAGAGCCCGGTGAAGAAGAGCACCAGCCCCTGCTCGGCGGGACCGGGACGGTCACGGGCGACGATCTCGGCGACCCGGCCGGTGAGCTCCCCCTCGCCCGGGACGCCCAGCACATCGCCGGCGGCGTATGCGCGCAACACCCGCTCACCCAGAGCGTGGTCCGCGGGGGCGTCACCCCGCGAGGCCAGCGGCACGGCCACCACTGCCGCCTCGGGCAGCTCCGCCGCCGCAGCGAGGGTCGCGCGGACCAGCCCGGGTGCGGACATCCCCTGGGGCGTGCCCGCTCCGGTCAGCGCGAGCAGCACGACCGGGCGGCCGGACGCCTCCTTGCGGACCAGGTCCAGGTCACCCGCCGTCAGGGGCCCGGCGACCGGGACGGTCAGGGTCCGCGCGCCGTACCGCTGCCGCACCTCGGCGGGGGACAGGTAGAGACGCCGGAAGGCCCCGAACTCGTGGTGCGCCAATCGCGTTACCGGGCCGCTGATCCCGGTCGCGGTCCCGAACTCGTAGGTCGCTTCGATCTCGACCCGGGCCAAGGGGAGACCTTCCGGGTCCACCAGCTCCAGGGCGCCGGCGTCCAGGGCGGTGGCCGCCACGGCCGGAGGCACCTGCAGGGTCACCAGGCCCCCCGCGCCCTCGAAGCCGGTCAGCCCGAAAACGCCGTGGGTGAGCAGCTCGAGGTCGTCGAGCTCCCGGGCGGTCGGGCAGTACTGCGGGACCGAGGACGAAAGGGACACCCCGCCATGGTGCACCAAGCGCCGTCCCGCGATGCCGCCAGGCTCGACCGAGTCCGATCCGCCCGTGTCTGATCGGTATGGTCACCGGCATGTCCGCGCCTGTCGTCGTCGCCGAGATCGTCCGCTCCGGGTTCGTCGAGGGCCATCACTACGGGTCCGTTGTGGCACTCGGGCGCGACGGTTCCGTCGAGTGGGCAATCGGCGACGTGGACCACCAGATCCTGCCGAGGTCCTGCAACAAGCCGCTGCAGGCCGTCGGCATGCTGCGGGCCGGTCTGGACCTCGACGGGGAGCTGCTGGCGCTCGCCGCGGCGTCCCACTCCGGGGAGCCGTTCCACCTCGACGGCGTTCGCCGGATCCTGGCGCGCGCCGGGCTCGACCAGACCGCGCTGCAGACGCCTCCCGACTTCCCTATCGACGACCAGGCGCGTGAGGTGTACCTGAGCGCGGGCGGGCGGCCGTCCTCGCTTGCCATGAACTGCTCGGGCAAGCACGCCGCCATGCTGGCGACGTGCGTGGCGAAGGGCTGGGACACGGCTACCTACCGCTCGCCGGGCCACCCTGTCCAGGTGGCGATAGCGGAGACGTTCGCCAAGCTTACCGGGGAGCCGATCGAGGCGGTCGCGGTGGACGGATGCGGAGCACCGCTGTTCTCGACCTCGCTCGTGGGGCTGGCCAGGGCGTTCCGGACCGTTGCCACGGCCGCCGACGGCCCGGAGAAGCGGGTCGCCGACGCGATCCGCACCTTCCCGGAGTTCACCTCGGGGACCCGCCGGGACGAGGCAGCTCTGCTGCGTGCCCTGCCAGGCGCGATCGGCAAGGC
>JAWWPF010000359.1:0-4950 GCA_033850795.1 Nocardioidaceae bacterium
TTGGGCCACTTCAGCGACGTCTCGACCCCCGTGGCCTCGCGCACCCCGTCGACCACGGCGACGCCGGTCAGCAGCGGCAGCCACGGCCAGCGCGGAAGCGGGACCTCGACCGGCGAGACGAGCAGCGAGAAGGTCAGCGCCGCCCGTGGCGGGGTCACCCAGGCCCGGTCCAGCCGTCCCCGCCCGGCCGTCTGGTGCTCGGCCACCAGCACCAGGCCCGGCGCCTCTCCGGCCCTGGCCCGCGAGGCCAGCGCCGCGTTGGTCGACGGCGACTCCTCGAGGACCTCGACGCGCCACCGGCCGGCACCGGGCCAGGTGGCGAGCGCCGCCCGGTCCACCGGTGGCCGGCTGGGTTCACGGGAGGGCACAGGCACTAGATTGACGCAGGCGGCCCCCAGGAAGCGACTCGCAGGAGGGAACGACCCCGTGACCGAAGCAGCAGCGGCACCGTCCGCGGACCGGCCGAGCGAAGGCACCGAGGTCCCCTCCGACGAGGGCCTGGACATCGACATCCATACCACCTCCGGCAAGGCTGCGGACCTCGAGCGGCGGCTCGAGGAGGCGGTGCACGCCGGGTCCCAGCGGGCCATCGAGAAGCAGCACGCCAGGGGCAAGAAGACCGCCCGCGAGCGGGTCCTGGAGCTGCTCGACGAGGGCACGTTCGTGGAGCTCGACGAGCTGGCCCGGCACCGGGCCACGGCGTTCGGCATGGAGCACAACCGGCCCTACGGGGACGGCGTGGTCACCGGCTACGGCGCCATCGAGGGCCGTCAGGTGTGCGTGTTCGCGCAGGACTTCACGGTCTTCGGCGGCTCGCTGGGCCAGGTGTTCGGCGAGAAGATCGTGAAGGTCATGGACCTGGCCATGAAGACCGGCTGCCCGGTCATCGGCATCAACGACTCGGGAGGCGCCCGGATCCAGGAGGGCGTGGTCTCCCTCGGCCTGTACGGCGAGATCTTCCGCCGCAACGTGCACGCGTCCGGCGTCATCCCGCAGATCTCGCTGATCATGGGCCCGTGCGCCGGCGGCGCCGTCTACTCGCCCGCCATCACGGACTTCACCGTGATGGTCGACCAGACCTCGCACATGTTCATCACCGGGCCCGACGTCATCAAGACGGTCACCGGGGAGGACGTCTCGATGGAGGACCTCGGCGGCGCCCGCACCCACAACACCAGGTCCGGGAACGCCCACTACATGGCCACCGACGAGTCGGACGCGATCGACTACGTGAAGGCGCTGATCTCCTACCTGCCGCAGAACAACCTGGACGAGGCACCGTCGTACGACGAGGTGGCGGACCTCGAGATCAGCGACGACGACCGGGCGCTCGACACGCTGATCCCCGACTCGCCGAACCAGCCCTACGACATGCACGTGGTGATCGAGTCGGTGCTCGACGACGCCGAGTTCCTCGAGGTCCAGCCGATGTTCGCGCCCAACGTGGTCATCGGGTTCGGGCGCGTGGAGGGCCGCTCGGTCGGTGTGGTCGCGAACCAGCCGCTGCAGTTCGCCGGCACGCTCGACATCGACGCCTCGGAGAAGGCCGCGCGCTTCGTCCGCACCTGCGACGCCTTCAACATCCCCGTGCTGACCTTCGTCGACGTCCCGGGGTTCCTGCCGGGCACCGACCAGGAGTGGAACGGGATCATCCGGCGCGGCGCGAAGCTGATCTTCGCCTACGCCGAGGCCACCGTCCCGCTGCTCACCATCATCACCCGCAAGGCCTACGGCGGCGCGTACGACGTGATGGGGTCCAAGCACCTCGGTGCGGACATGAACGTCGCCTGGCCCACCGCGCAGATCGCGGTGATGGGCGCCCAGGGAGCGGTGAACATCCTGTACCGCTCGGAGCTCGCCGGGGCCGACGACCCCGAGGCCAAGCGCGCCGAGCTGGTCCAGGAGTACGAGGACCACCTCGCCAACCCCTACCTGGCCGCCGAGCGCGGCTACATCGACGCGGTGATCCATCCGCACGAGACCCGCGGCGAGGTGGTCCGCGCCCTGCGCCTGCTGCGGTCCAAGCGCGAGACGCTGCCGCCGAAGAAGCACGGGAACATCCCGCTGTGACCGCGCCGCTGTTCGTGGTGAAGGGCGACGCCTCCCCGGAGGAGGTGGCCGCCTTGACCGTCGTGCTCCAGGCCGCTGCCGCTTCCGGCTCGACCCGCCGGAGCAGCCGTGCACCTCGGCCGGAGTGGTCCGCGCCGCACCGGCTGACGGGTCCGGCGACGCCCGGACCTGGCGCCTGGCGTTCGAGCAGCCTGCCGCGGTGAGCCGGCTGGTCCTCGCCTCGGCCTCGCCGGCCCGGCTGGCGACGCTGCGCGCGGCAGGCATCGAGCCCGAGGTCGTCGTCTCGGGCGTCGACGAGTCGGTGGTGGAGGCACAGGACCCGGCGGAGCTGGTGCTGCAGCTGGCCCGGCTCAAGGCCCAGGCGGTCGTCCGGCGGCTCAGGGCGGGTGCCGGCCCGGGAACCTGGGTGCTCGGCTGCGACTCCGTCCTGGCCCTCGACGGGCAGATCCTCGGCAAGCCGGGGCACCCGGCCGAGGCGGTTCGGCGCTGGCGGGCCATGCGCGGACGCTCGGGTGTGCTGCACACCGGCCACTGCCTGGTGGACCCGGCAGGGGGCGTCGAGGTGGCGCGGTCGGTGGCCACGACCGTGCACTTCGTGGAGGTGACCGACGAGGAGATCGCGGCCTACGTCGCGACGGGAGAGCCGTTGCAGGTCGCCGGCGCGTTCACTCTCGACGGGCTCGGCGGGGCGTTCGTGTCCGGGATCGAGGGCGACCACCACAACGTGGTGGGGCTGAGCCTGCCCGTGCTCCGGGAGATGTTCGCCGAGCTCGGTGTGCGGTGGACGGACCTGTGGCGGGTCAGCGCTTCTGAGCAGCCAACAGGTCCCGGCGCTCCAGTCCGGCCGGGCTGAGGAAGATGAACCGGCGCAGCGCCCAGAAGCGAGCCAGCGTCCCCAGCCCGAGCCCGACCACGTTGGCCGAGATGTTGTCGGCGATCGGGTCGGAGAGCCGGAGGACGTAGCGGGTGAAGGACAGGCAGGCGAGCGGGATCACCATCGAGACGGTGTTGATCACGAAGAACATCACCCGGCCGCCGGCGACGCCCACGGCCGACCGGTTCCGGAACGCCCAGGAGCGGCTGCCGCGGTAGCTGACCACCATGCCGACGGTGTTGGCGATCACGAACGCGCCCAGCGGGTCGTCGTGCATCGGGCGCGGGCTGCCGAAGTAGCCGTGCACCAGCCCGTTGAAGATCACGAAGGAGACAACAGTGGCGACCCCTCCGACGGTGAGGAACTTCCCCGCCTCGGAGAGGAAGCGCGACGTCCCTCGACCCATGCCCCCACCCTATGTCGAGTCAGGTCAGTGCGAGCAGCACGACGCCCGCGAACACGATCACTGATCCGAGGACCCGCACCGGACCGAGACGCTCGTGGAAGAACACGGCCCCGATCAGCGCCCCGAAGACGATGCTGCACTCGCGGAGCGCCGCCACCGGGGCGAGGCGCCCACGGCTCTGCGCCCAGATCACCAGTCCGTAGGCGGCGACCGACACCACTCCACTGAGCAGACCCGGGAACAGCAGAGCCCGGGAGCCCCGCAGCACGCTGCCCCGCCGGCCCGCGATCACCGCGGCGATCAATGGTCCCTGCAGGACGAACAGCCAGGCGATGTAGGCGCCGGTCGCGTCCGAGCGCCGTACCCCGACGCCGTCGAGGACTGTGTAGGTCGCGATCGCCATACCGGTGGCGAGCGCCGCCAGGACGGCCGGCCGGCCGGCCCGGAAGCTGCCCCGGCCGACAACCAGCACCGCCAGACCGGCGCTGATCGCGACGATCCCGGCGACCTCCCGGACCCCGAGCCGCTGCCCGACGAGCGTCACCCCGACCAGCGCGACGAGCAGCGGCGCCGTCCCGCGGGCCAGCGGGTAGGTCTGGCCGAAGTCACCGAGCTGGTAGCTGCGCAGCAGGAAGAGGTTGTAGACGAGGTGCACGAGCACCGAGCCCAGCAGGAGCGGCCACGCGGCGGCGCCCGGCAGCCCGACCCACGGCAGGAACGGCAGGGGTACGACGGCCACGGCCACGTTGAGCAGGAAGAACCCGGCCTCCCGGTCCGGCACCGCGTGGGCGACCGCGTTCCAGCAGGCATGCAGCAGCGCGGCCAGCAGGACCGCGGCGACGACGAGCAGGCGACCTCACTCCACCGGGAGACCACGGCCACGGGCGATGAGCATCCGCTGCACCTCCGAGGTCCCCTCCCCGATCTCGAGCACCTTGGCGTCCCGGTAGAAACGGGCCACCGGGTACTCCTCCATGAAGCCGTACCCGCCGAAGACCTGGGTGGCGATCCGCGTCGCCGTCACGGCGGACTCGGTGGCGTACAGCTTCGCTATCGCGGCGGCCTGCTTGAACTCCTTCATCGGCCGGCCGCCGTCCTTCATCGCCGCGGCCCGGTAGGTCAGCATCCGCGACGCCTCCAGCATCACCTCGAGGTCCGCGACCTGGAACGCGACCCCCTGCTTGGCGCCGATCGGCCGCCCGAACGTGGTCCGCTCCCCCGCGTACTGGACCGACAGGTCGAGGCAGGCCTGGATGCAGCCGACGGCGAGCGCCGCGATGGCCACACGGCCGTCGTCGAGGGTGGCCAGGAACTGCGCGAAGCCGCGACCACGCGAGCCGAGCAGGTTCGCCTCGGGGACCCGCGCGCCGTCGTAGCTCAGCGGGTGCGTGTCCGAGAGGTGCCAGCCCAGCTTGCGGTAGGCCGGCTCGGCGGTGAAGCCGGGCGTCCCGGTCGGGACGATGATCGTGCTGACCTCGGGCCTGCCGTCCTCACGCGTCCCGGTCCGGGCGGTCACGGTGACCAGCGAGGTGATCGACGACCCCGAGTTCGTGATGAACTGCTTGGCGCCGTTGACCACCCACTCGCCGTCGATGAGCTC
>JAWWPF010000013.1:0-9924 GCA_033850795.1 Nocardioidaceae bacterium
GAGCTGGACGGGTCGGCGACGGCGGATGCGTTGGCTGCCTCCCGGGACGGGCTGGTGGCCGCGGAGGTCGCGCAGCTGCGGTTGATCGCGCACTGGGCGGACCTGCACGGCTTCGACACCCGGCACAGCGCAAGCGGCCGCGATGCCGGTGGCGGCCAGGGTCGCCCGGTGCCGGGTGGGGAGCGGTCGGTGCGGATCGGTGGCGCCGGGACGCCGCTGGTCCGGGAGTTCGCGGCCGCCGAGCTCGGGGTGCTGCTCGGGACCACCACCACCGGGGCGCAGTTCTTGATCCGTGACGTGCTCGACCTGCGACACCGCCACCCGCGACTGTGGGCCTCGGTGCTGGCCGGGCAGGCCCGGTTCTGGCAGGCCCGGCAGATCACCCGCATCGTGCACCTGGCCGGCCTGGACCTCGACTCAGCCCGGACGGTCGACGCCCGCACCGCCGAGCACCTGGGCACCGTGCCCTGGGGCCGGATGCTCGGCCTGGTCGAGGCCGCGGTCATCGAGGCCGACCCCGAAGCCGCCGAACGCCGCCGCCTGGAAAAAGCGCTGGCCCGGTTCGTCCACGTCGGCGCCAGCGACCACCACGCCTTCAAGACCCTCTACGCCCGCCTCGCCGCCGGCGACGCGATCCGGCTCGAGGCGATGTGCGACCAGATCGCCCAGATCCTCGCCGACCAAGGCGACCCCGACCCGATCGAGGTCCGCCGCTCCACCGCCCTCGGCTGGCTCGGCACCCCGCTACGCGCCGCCGCCCTCATCCACGCCGCCCAACAAGCCGCCCAACAAGCCGCCCGAGAAGCCGCCCGAGAAGCCGAGGCCGAGGCGGCCGGCGAGAACCTGGTTGGCGATCGGGCCACCGAGACTGCGTCCGCCGAGCAGGCGTCCGCCGAGGCCGGAGCCGCCGAGGACGGAGCCGCCGGGGGCTCCCGCGAGCCGGACGTGGGGTTCGAGGACTTCGAGCTGCGGGAGCCGCCCCTCGACTACGACGAGCCGGACCAGCCCGAGCAGCCCGACCAGCCCGAGCAGCCCGCGCAGCCCGCGGAGTCAGCTGACGAGCCGGAGCCGGCGCCCGCAGAGGCCGTCGAGCGTGTGGCTGTCGAGGACCTCACCGAGCCACCCGATCCGGACGCGCCACCGGACCCGGAGGAGCCCGAGGAACCGGCCGATCCACCGGTCGGGCTGGTCATCGACCCGTTCGTGAACCTCGACGGATTCCTCCCCAAGTCCACCCTCTACGTGCACATGTCCCTCGAGCAGTACCTGCGCCAGACCCGCGGCGCGGTCCGCGTCGAAGGCCTCGGCCCCCTCACCATCGAGGCCGCCGTCGACCTCCTCATGCACACCCGGGTCAGGATCACCCCGGTCATCGACCTGCACCAGACCTGGGCCGTCGACGGCTACCAGGTCCCACCCCGGATCCGCGAACACGTCGAACTGCGCTACCCCGTCGAAGTGTTCCCCTACGGCACCGCCGCGTCTCGACACGCCGACAAGGACCACACCACCCCCTACCGAGCCGGCGCCCCACCCGGCCAGACCAGCACCGACAACCTCGCCCCGCTGAGCCGCCGCCACCACCGGGTCAAGACCCACGGCCCCGGCTGGATCCACCGCCAACCCCTGCCCGGCGTGCACTACTGGCGCACCCCCCACGGCCACTGGGCCCGCGTCGACCACCGCGGCACCCACAACCTCGGACGCCACCTCGACCCCGCCCACCGCACCCTGCTCGACCCCCACGCCACCCCCACCGAACACGCCCTCGCCGCACTCCTCACCGAGTGACTTCCGGGGACGGCGCAGTCCTTAGGCCGTCGGCAGGCCAGCGGCCTTCCATGCCCGGAAGCCGCCGATCAGATCGGTGGCGAGATGTATGCCGAGCTGCTGAAGGGTCGCCGCGGCAAGGCTGGACGAGTACCCCTCGTTGCACACCAGGACGACGTGCAGGTCGTAGGAGGCGTACGGCAAGCGGGCATCGCTCGCCGGGTCCAAACGCCACTCGAGCACCGTCCGCTCGATCACGACCGCTCCGGGAAGGTCGCCCTCGGCCTCGCGGCTCGCCTGGGGACGGGTGTCGACAAGCACGGCCCCTTCTTGCCGCGCCCGAAATGCCTCCTGCGGTGTGAGCCTCCTGAGCCCAGACCGCGCCGCAGACAACAGCTCGTCGATGCTCTGACGCCTCGCCGTCCCCTGCTCGATCGTCGTCATCCCGACATTGTGCGATAGATGCCAATAGGCGCCGTCCGCGGCCGGCACTTCAGGCCGAGGTCGACGTGCGGCGGCAACGTGACCCGCGAGTTCTTGTTGGTGCTCTCGACAAACGACAGAGGCGGTCTTCTGTGGTTTCTCGGGCTCGCCGGAACCGCCTCGTTGATAGTCGGCGGCCGGCCAGGACCACAGTTGACCTGGGCTGGCCCGGCTAGTACTCGAGCGCCGCCGGCCTCAACCGAAGGCGGAGGTTGGGATCCAGCCCGTCGGGTGCCTCGCAGCAAGAGGCCCGCCACCTCTCCGGCCCCCGTATGGCGCCTGCAACTGGGAGCACCGCCCTCGGTCCAACAGGGAGCGGACCGAGGGCGGCTCATGTGCGGTATATCCCGGACCCGCAGGTTTAGAGCCAAGGAGCCACGACCCACACAGGGCGGGCACGTACCCGATGCCCCCTCCGGGCATTCTCTTACCGATTCGGAGGACGGCTGCACATGGTTGCGTCGACGCAGGCGCGCAGAAGGTTCCAGGCCCACAGGCTTGTGGCGTGGGGCAACGGGTGAAAACCGCGAACTTGAACCTCTGCCTCATGTCACCTGACGCGCGATCCCTGGTGACGCGCCGGGGTTGTCGTCGAGCTGCATGACCAGGTCGGCGGCCTAGGAGTCGAGCACCCACCACCAGGTCATGCCGGCTGGGCAGCTCCACCGACCACGCCGAGTGCCGGACAGCGCACCGGGAACCCCGTGGCCGAGCCGCCGAGTCCGGATCGGGGCGGGTCAGCGGCGACTCACTAGCGCGCCTCGTGGCAAGCAGAGGACGGCCGAGACGGCCAGCCACGGGTGTCGGACGCTCAGGCGTGGGTACGCGCAGAGACCCAGCACAGGAGGTCGACATGTCCAGCAAACGCACCCTCAAGGGCCGGCGGATCGCGGTCCTCGCTGCCGACGGATTCGAGAAGGTCGAGCTGACCGTGCCGCTGCGCGCCCTGCGGGCGGCGGGCGCAGAGGTCGACGTGGTGTCGCTGCGGCGAGGGCGCATCCGTGGCCTGAACCTGAACCTGCCGGCCACCCGCGTGCGCGTTGACAGGACAGTCGAGCAGGCCGGCGCCGGCGACTACGACGGGCTCCTCGTGCCCGGAGGTTTCATCAACCCGGACCTGCTCCGCCAGTCGGCACCGGCGCGTGGGCTGGTCCGCGACTTCGTCGAGAGCGGCAAGCCCGTCGTCACGCTGTGCCACGGGCCGTGGGTGCTCGCATCCGCAGGCGTCCTTCAGGGCCGCACCGTGACGTCCTGGGCGGGGATCAGGGACGACGTGGTGAACGCGGGGGCGACGTGGCTCGACCAGGAGGTCGTGCGCGAGGGAAACCTCACCACCAGCAGGGGACCTCAGGACATGGCGGCGTTCGTACCCGCGATGCTCGACGCCTTTGCCGCCGGCCCCCTCGCCACGACGACCTTGGGCTCGGCTCCTGGGTCAGACCCGCAGCGGAGCAGCCCGCCCGACCTCGTGACAGCAGCGACGCGATGGGCGCCGAAGCCGTCGACCGTCGCCTTGGCCGGGGTCGGCCTTGCTGCGCTGGTGAGGGGTAGCGCCGGGCGCGACGGCGAACGCGGTCACACCACGCTGCCGAGGAGGCTGTGGCCGGCCCGGTGAGGTGAGGGACGGTGGCCAGGGTCAGGACTGGCCGAAAGTTCGGCGGCCGCTCTCACTCCACCTCGCTCAGCAAGCCGGTCGCCACGTCGAAGACGAAACCCCGCACCTGGTCTGTGCGAGGCACGAACGGTGAGGCCTTGATGCGTCCGATGGACTGACGGACGTCCTTGTCGAGGTCGGAGAAGGACTCCGCCGCCCAGGCCGGCTTCAGGCCGGTCTCCTGCTGGATGCCTGCCTTGAACTCGTCGTCGGTGAACGTGAGCATCCCGCAGTCGGTGTGGTGGATCAGCACGATCTCCTCGGTGCCGAGCAGCCGCTGGCTGATCGCGAGCGACCGGATGGCATCGTCGGTGACGACACCACCGGCATTACGGATCACGTGGGCGTCGCCCTCCTCGAGGCCGAGAAGATCGTGCACGTCGAGCCGGGCGTCCATGCACGCCAGCACGGCCACGTGCTTGGCGGGCGGGAGAGGGAGCTGGCCCGAGAAGTCGGTGGCGTACTTCTTGTTGTTCTCGAGCAGTTCGTCGGTGACGGACATGGGCGATGCCTCCTGGTGGCGGGGTCTCCTACCAAAGTAGACACTTCTTATCGACAATCAAGGTGATGTCCGCGTGCAAGGGAGTGACCGGCATCAGCCGAAGTAACACAGGCTGGTGGTAGGGCGGGTGGGGCTCGAACCCACGACCCAAGGATTATGAGTCCTCTGCTCTGACCGGCTGAGCTACCGCCCCGCGACCGGCGACGGCCGAGCGCGACGCGAAGCCTACCGTCGTACCGACTCCCGGCCCGGTCCCGGCTGGTGCACGGGTGGAGGAGCGGCCGACGTACGGTGTCACCCCGCACCGTCTCGGAGGAGGTCCATGAGCCAGTCCCCTACGTTCGACGTGTCCCTCGAGCGCCTGCGCCGGATCGGCGGGGTGAAGTGGTCCCAGTATCCCGACAAGATCGGCGCCTTCGTCGCCGAGATGGACTTCGGGACGGCCGCGCCCATCGCCGACGCGATGCATGACGCCATCGACCTGGGTCTGCTCGGCTACCTGCCGGAGCACCTGGCTACCCGCCTGGCCGAGGCGTGGTGCGGCTTCGCGCGGGACCGCTACGGCTGGGAGGTGCCGCCCGAGCGAGTGCGGCCTCTCGCGGACGTGATGGCGGGCTTCCAGAGCGCGGTCGAGCACTTCTCGACACCGGGATCCGCTGTCATCCTGCCCACGCCGGCGTACATGCCGTTCCTGTTCGTCCCCGCGACCCTCGGCCGCAAGGTGATCCAGGTCCCGATGGCCACCGACGAGGACGGCCGTTCCGTCTACGACCTCGCCGCCCTCGACGCCGCCTTCGCGGCCGGCGGGAACCTGCTGGTCCTCTGCAACCCGCACAACCCTGTCGGACGCGTGCTCGAACGCTCCGAGCTCGAGGCCGTCGCCGAGGTGGTCGAGCGCAACGGCGGCCGGGTCTTCTCCGACGAGATCCACGCTCCGCTGGGGTACGACGGACATCGCCACGTGCCCTACGCCTCCGTCTCCAGCGTCTCCGCTCGCCACACGGTCACCGCGGTCTCGGCCTCGAAGGCGTGGAACCTGCCAGGGGTGAAGTGCGCACAGCTCGTGCTGAGCAACGACACCGATGCCGCCGTGTGGGACGAGGTCGGACGGATCCCCGAGCACGGCGCCTCGAACCTCGGCGTGGTGGCGAACATCGCCGCCTACGAGCAGGGCGGCCCCTGGCTCGCGCAGGTGCTGGAGTACCTCGACGGGAGTCGGCGGCTGCTCGGGCAGCTGCTCGCCGACCGCATCCCGGAGATCGGGTACGTGCAGCCGGAGGGGACCTACCTCGCCTGGCTGGACTGCCGGGCCCTCGGGCTCGGCGACCATCCCGCAGAGTTCTTCCTGGAGCGGGCCGGCGTGGCTCTCACCGACGGACCCTTGTGCGGGGAGGCGAGCCAGGGGTTCGTGCGCTACGCCTTCGCGACACCTCGCGCGATCATGGAGCAGACGGTGGAGCGCATGGCAGAGGCTCTCCGCAACCGCTGAAGGCCGTGGGACCCGGCTGCCCTGCTCCAAGATCCCGCTGAGGCCGATGCCAACTCTCGTGATCCTGGCGCTGAGGCCGGCACTCATCCCCCCAGGACTGCCAGGACCGCCAGCGGCGCCCGGACGGTGCGGCGGGTCATCAGTCCATGATCGGCACACGCCGCCCTTTCCGATACTGGTAAATTCCTTTACGGTTTGGCGATGACCTGGGAGGTGTTGCGGCGCGCCGCGGCGGCGGTGCTCTGCGCGGGGCTGGCCGCCACCGCCGGCTGCAGCGCCGACCGCCCCGGGTCCTCCGCCGAGCCCGCACCGGCCCGCCCGGCGACCACCCCCGCCCGCCCGGCCACCGCCGCCACGACCCCGTCGCTAGCGCCGAGCAGCCCGGCCCCCACCGTCCCCACACCGGGCTCGACGGCGAAACCGGCCACCTCCTCCGGACCCTTGAGCGGGGCCAGCTTCCCGAAGCCACGCCGACTCGGCGCGGGCTGGAGGTACGCCGTGGACCCCGGAGACCCGGAGGAGGGGTACGCCGGCAACGGCACCCCCACCCTGGCTCGCAACCCGCAGGAGATCGTGCAGACCGCCGTACCCTTCGGCTGCCCCCGACGGGCGGCGATGCCCGCCCCGACGCACGCGCTCGAGGTCGACTACACGCTGCACGGCCGGAAGGTGATCGCCGTCCGCGGCTCCTTCGGCGCGACCCGTGCGGCCGCCCTGTTCTTCGACGGCCGCGCCGAGAACCTCCGGGCCTGCACGGGACGGGCGGCCAGCGCAGCGATCGGGCCCCTCGTCACGGCTGTCAGGGCCCGGTCGAAGGTCGCGCTCTCTTCGCGCCGCACGCCGAAGTCGGACCCGTGGCAGGAGCTCAGCGTGCTCGACCGGGACAGCGTCGTGCTCGTCGCCGCGCAGGGCAGCGACGTGCTCAGCGACCGCACCATGACCCGGCTGGTCCGGCTCCTCCACTCATGAGCACCGCACCTGGGAAGGACACCTTGTGAGACGAAACGGACTACTGGTCCTGGCGACGGCCCTGGCCGCCGGGCTCCTCGGACCGGTGGGCATCGCGGCCGCCGAGAACTCAACGACGCCGTCCCCGGCGGCCCCGGCGAAACCGGCGGCGCCTTCCCCGGCCGCGCCCTCCTCGTCGCCGGCGAACCAGCCGCCGGTCGCCGTGGACGACACCGGGATCACCGTGGCGGCCGGGCGGAGCGTCACGGTGAAGGTGCTGGCCAACGACACCGACGACGGTGACGCCACCGGCGCGCCGACACATCTACAGGTCGCGACCTTCGACAACCCCGACGGGCGGGTCAGCACGGACGCCGCCAAGACCGTGCTCGTGGTGGCGACGCAGGCGAGCGACGCGGGGACGACGCTGCGGATCGGCTACACCGCCACCGACGGGTCCCTGCAGTCGAACACCGCCCACGCCGTGGTCACGGTGACCGCTGCGCCGAAGCCGCCGGCCACCCGGAAAGTCTCCCTGAGGACAGCCGCCCGGCTGGTGACCCTGCGCAAGTATCACCTCAGCGGGTCCGTGCGGCCCCTCGCGCCGGGACCGGCGACGGTGTCCGTGCAGCAGCGCGTCGGCACCACGTGGCAGACCCGGGCCAAGCGCCGTGTCGACGGTCACGGGCGCTACACGGTGCCGTTCAGCGCCAACCGGCCGACCCGGTACGTCTTCCGAGCCGTGTCGACGTGGCGGAACGGCCGCAAGGCGGTCAGCCATCACCTGACCCGGACCGTCGTGGCCGGTGCGGACGCCCGCGTGTCCGGCCCGCTGTCCCGCAAGTCGGTGCCCTACTCGTACCGCGCGGGCTGCCCGGTCGGCCCCTCGGGGCTGCGGAAGGTCACCATCAACCGCTTCACCTACCGGCACGTGGTCGCCCGCGGCTCGCTCATCGTGCGCGCCAGCGCTGTGCCGGACATCCTGCGCGTGTTCCGGGCGGCCTTCGCCGAGCGCTTCCCGATCCGGTCGATGCGGCCGACGGACAACTATTACGCCCACGGCCGCCGTACCCCCACCCAGTCCGACGTCGCCGCCATGCGGGCCGACAACACCTCGGCCTTCAACTGCCGTCCGGTGACCGGGAACCCCTACCGCGTCTCCCAGCACTCGTACGGGAACGCGATCGACATCAACACCGTGCGGAACCCGTACGTCGTCGGCCGGCGCGTCTACCCCTCCTTCGCGAAGACCTACCTCAACCGGTCGGAGGTGCGCACCGGCATGATCACCAGGTCCGGGGTGATCGCGACCATGATGCGCAGGAATGGCTGGCCCTGGGGCGCGCGCTGGTCGGATCCGGACTACCAGCACTTCTCGTCGAACGGAGGCTGAGCGCGACCAGGTGAATCGACCGGCCGTTCCGGGGTACCGTGGAACCAGTTGACGCGCCAAGACCCCGTGCGCCGGCGTCAGGTTCCCGCTCGCGGGAGCTCGTCAGTCCGTGCGGGGTCTGGAGTCAAACAGTCGGCTCGCAGTGGCGCGGACTGACGCTCACCCCCCCGGGGCAACCTACCCAGGTGCGCCCATGGGCTGTACCGTCAAAGTATCCCCCGAACGGTCGGGCCGGGCGGGGATAGGTCGACAGGGCCTCGTGCCTCACAACCACATCCTCTGTGTGCCTCTCAGGTCGCAGCCTCGTGGGAAGTGATAGTGATGCACAGGGAGACCGGCCCAGCCCTCTCCACCGAAGTCGCTCTGGCGATCGCAGCCGCGAGCCGGAGCATCAACCGACCGGTGACCCTCCGCGACACCCTGACCAGGATCGTGGAGACCGCGCGCACGTCGGTGCCCGGGTTCGACCACGTCGGGCTGTCGACGATCGACCGCTCCGGCACGGTGAAGACGCAGGTCGCCACGGGCGACCTCGTGTGGGAGCTGGACCGGCTGCAATACGGCCTGTCCGAAGGACCGTGCGTCGACACCCTGCACGAGGCCGAGGTCGTGATCGCTCCCCGCATCCGGCTGGAGGAGCGGTGGCCCAGGTACGTCCCCGAGGCGGTGCGGCTGGGCTTGAAGGCCCAGCTCGCCGTGAAGCTGTATCTCGACGAGCAGGGGACCCTTGGCGGGCTGAACCTCTACTCCACGAGCCAGGAGGACATCGAGCCGGATGCCGAGGGGATGGCCGACCTCTTCGCGGCGCACGCCGCGATCGCCCTCGGCCACGTCAGCGAGCGCGAGAACCTCAACAAGGCAATGCAGTCCCGCAAGGTGATCGGGCAGGCGATCGGGATCCTGATGGAGCGGCACCGGATGAGCGAGGACCGGGCCTTCTCGGTCCTGGTCCGGGCTTCGTCACACGGCAACATCAAGCTCAGCACAGTGGCGCAGCAGCTCGTGGACGAAGGCAACCGCAAGGGCTGACGGCACGGTCCGGACACGAGTGGTCTAGACCGAGGTGCGTGAGGGCTGTCCGTAAAGGGAAGGTGACCGACTGGCATCCCGTCCGGCTGAGTCTCCCCTGAACCATCCGGACGGGACCTCGAACGCCTCGAGGACAGCCCCCCGGATGGACTCGAACCGACAACCCTCCGTTGCCAGCCCAGGGCTTTGAAGGTGACCTGTGCGACGGCTTGACGTCCGAGAGCAGGCGTTTGCAGGCTTGCGCCGCTATGGGACCTGAGCTGCGGAGTCGCCGGCGCGGTCGTAGATGAGGCCGAGCGAACCAGTCGGGTGAACGGCCGGCGGGCCCCTCGGGTCGAAGGGTGCGTCGGCGGCGTCGGAACCGGCTGACTGACAGGTTCGGCAGTGGTGTTCGCCGTTTCCATCGCCGGTGGAGAACCCGGGATGAGGAGAGAACAGGGCCGGGTCGAGGTACGGTGGGCATACGTCCTTGTCATGGATGTGACTGCTCCGGACCCGGCGGTGTCCTCCCCGAAAGCGTGCGGTCATGATTCGTGTGACAGGCCTAGCGTTCGTATGTCCGCGTGGTGCAGCCAGGTGAGCGCCCGAGCGAGGGGACCGGCTGAGGTTCGGCAATTGATCATCGCCGAGGAGGCTCGGGAGGAGGATCAGCCGGC
>JAWWPF010000084.1:0-27988 GCA_033850795.1 Nocardioidaceae bacterium
CGTCGGGCTTGATCAGGACGAGGGTGCGCTGGGACATGGCGCACACCCTAGTTGGGCTGCTCCTCCGCATCCTCGCGGGGACGTCCGGGGTACTCCCCCGTGCGCTCCCACTCGGCCCGCTCGACCTCGATCTTGCGCCCGAGGAAGTACGCCGTCGCCCACAGCGCCGTGAACACGACACCGAGGAAGAACATCGGGGCGGTCAGCAGGCCGAGCGCGATCGAGAGGACCTGCACCGCCCAGCCCAGCCAGTAGCCGACCGCGCGACCGAGCAGGCCGGCGGCCAGCACGCAGAGGACGGCGAGACCCAGGCCGAGGGAGAGCGACGTCACCGCACCGAGGTCGGTCATCCCGATCGTCACCACTCCGGTGAGGAACAGCACCACGGCCTGCAGCCCGAGGATCCCCGCGCACATGCCGCGCCGCAGCGACCGGGTCACCCGCGGTCCCTGCGGTCCCGGCGGACGAGCATCCGGCGGGCCTCGCCGACGGTCACCACGGACCCGGTGACCAGGACCCCGCCGGAGCCGATGGCCTCCCCGAAGACGCCGCCCTCCTCCGCCAGCGTGGCGGCCCGGTCGAGCGCGTCGTCGAGACGTGGCTCGACGTAGACCCGGTCGATGCCGAAGATCCCGCGGGCGACCTCGGCCAGCTGCTCAGCCGGCAGCGCCCGTGCCGTGGCGTTCTGGGTGCACACCACTGCGGCCATGGCCGGCTCGAAGGCAGCCAGCACGCCGTCGTAGTCCTTGTCGGCCATCACGCCCACCACCCCGATCAGCGGGCTGAACGTGAACGAGTCCTCGAGGGCCGCCACCACGGCCGCGGCGCCGTGCGGGTTGTGCGCGGCGTCCAGCACGATCGTCGGGCTGCGCCGTACCACCTCGAGCCGGCCCGGCGAGGTGACCTCCTCGAAGGCCGCTCGCACCAGGTCGGCGTCGAGCGGCTCCTCGCCGACGAACGCCTCCACCGCGGCGAGCGCGACGGCGGCGTTCTGCGCCTGGTGGGCGCCGTAGAGCGGCACGAAGACCTCGTCGTACTCCCGGCGCAGGCCCTGGAGTCGGAGCATCTGTCCCCCGACGGCCGGCACCCGCACGGCCACCCCGAAGTCGCGTCCCTCCCACAGCAGCGTGGCGCCGACCTCGGCGGCGCGGGCGGCGATGACCTCGGCGACGTCCTCGGCCTGCACGGCGGACACGACCGTGGACCCCGGCTTGATGATCCCGGCCTTCTCGCGCGCGATGTCGACCGGGCGCGCTCCGAGGTAGGCGCTGTGGTCCACGGCGATCGGCAGGATCACCGCGACCGTCGCGTCGGCCACGTTCGTGGCGTCCCACGAGCCGCCCATCCCGACCTCGATGACCGCCGCGTCGACCGGCGCGTTCGCGAAGGCGGCGTAGGCCATCCCGACGACCATCTCGAAGAAGGACAGCGGGTGCAGGGCGTCCTCGTCCGCGAGGCGGGCGATGGCCGCGACGTCGTTGTAGGCGTCCAGGAACTGCTGCTCGGTGAGCGGCTCCCCGTCGATCGAGATCCGCTCGGTCATCGACTCGACGTGCGGGCTGGTGAAGCGGCCGGTCCGCAGGTCGGTGGCGCGGATCAGGGTGTCGATCATCCGCGAGGTGCTGGTCTTGCCGTTGGTGCCGGTCAGATGCACGACGGGGTAGGCCTTCTGCGGCTCGCCGAGCAGCTCGGTGAACGCGGCGATCCGGTCCAGCGACGGCTCGAGCCGGGTCTCGGGCCACCGGGCGAGCAGCGCCTGCTCGGCCTCGGCGTAGGTCGAGACGGCTTCGGGGTAGGGGGTGTCGGACATCGTCGCCGAGTCTACGGTTCGCGGTTGCGCCGTACGCCGGCCGGCGGCTGCGCCTGCGCGCAACTGGTTCGCGGCAGGGTCGACCCGGACCGTAGGATTCCGGGCCATGAGCAGTCAGCCGTCGACCCCCGACCTGTCCGCGACGACGGAGGCCCCCGCCCGCCCCGTCGCCGTACCGGACAAGCCGGCGCTCGAGGGCCTCGAGGCGACCTGGTCCGAGCGCTGGAAGGCCGAGGACACCTACGCCTTCGACCGGACCAAGACCCGCTCGGAGATCTACTCCATCGACACGCCTCCCCCGACCGTGTCGGGGTCGCTGCACGTCGGGCACGTGTTCTCCTACACGCACACCGACCTCGTCGCCCGTTTTCAGCGGATGCGCGGCAAGGAGGTGTTCTACCCGATGGGCTGGGACGACAACGGCCTGCCGACCGAACGACGCGTGCAGAACTACTACGGCGTCCGCTGCGACCCGTCGCTGCCCTACGACCCGGACTTCAGCCCGCCGGCGAAGCCCGATCCGAAGAAGCAGATCCCGATCAGCCGGCCCAACTTCATCGAGCTCTGCGAGCGGCTCGTCGTGCAGGACGAGGAGGTCTTCGAGGCGCTGTGGCGGACGCTCGGGCTCTCCGTGGACTGGAAGCAGCACTACACGACCATCGGGCCGAAGTCGCAGCTCGCCTCGCAGCGGGCCTTCCTGCGGAACCTGGCCCGCGGCGAGGCCTACCTGCAGGACTCGCCGACCCTGTGGGACGTCACCTTCCAGACAGCCGTGGCGCAGGCCGAGCTGGAGGCGCGGGAGTACCCCGGTTCCTACTACCGCGTGGCGTTCGGTGGTGCGGACGGGCCGGTGCACATCGAGACGACGCGCCCGGAGCTGATCCCGGCCGTGGTCGCGCTCATCGCGCATCCCGACGACGAGCGCTACCAGTCGCTGTTCGGCTCGACGGTGACCTCTCCCGTCTTCGGGGTGGAGATCCCGGTGCTGGCCCATCCCGCTGCCGAGCCCGACAAGGGCGCCGGCATCGCGATGTGCTGCACCTTCGGCGACCTCACCGACGTGCAGTGGTGGCGCGAGCTGCAGCTGCCCGTCCGCACGGTGATCGGCCGCGACGGGCGGCTGCACCGCGAGACCCCGGAGTGGCTGTCGCAGGAGCCGGCCGCCACGTCGTACTCCGAGCTGGCCGGGAAGACGACGTTCAGCGCCCGCGAGGCCATGGTCGCCCTGCTCAGGGACTCCGGTGCGCTGGTGGGCGATCCCCGGCCCACCCAGCGGATGACGAACTTCTACGAGAAGGGCGACAAGCCCCTCGAGATCGTGTCGACGCGGCAGTGGTACATCAAGAACGGCGGCCGGGACGCCGAGCTGCGTGCTGAGCTGGTCGAGCGCGGCAGCGAGATCGCGTGGATCCCCGGCCACATGCGACACCGCTACGAGAACTGGGTCAGCGGGCTCAACGGCGACTGGCTGATCTCGCGCCAGCGTTTCTTCGGGATCCCGTTCCCGGTCTGGTACCCCCTGTCCGAGGAGGGCGAGCCCGACTACGCGCACCCGCTGCTGCCCCGCGAAGCCGAGCTGCCCCTCGACCCCTCGACGCAGGCCCCGAACGGGTATGACGAGGACCAGCGCGGCAAGCCCGGGGGCTTCGTCGGCGACCCTGACGTGATGGACACCTGGGCGACCTCGTCGCTGACGCCGCACATCGCGGGTGGCTGGGAGACCGACGACGACCTGTTCTCCCGGGTCTTCCCGATGGACCTGTGCACCCAGGCCCACGACATCATCCGCACCTGGCTGTTCTCACGCGTCGTCCGGGCCCACCACGAGAACCACGTCGTGCCCTGGTCGCACGCACTGATCTCCGGCTTCATCCTGGACCCCGACCGCAAGAAGATGAGCAAGTCCAAGGGCAACGCGGTCGTGCCCTCGGACGTCCTCGACCGGTTCGGCGCCGACGCGGTCCGGTGGCGCGCGGCGATGGCCCGACCTGGCCTGGACTCGCCGTTCGACGAGACCCAGATGAAGGTGGGCCGCCGGCTGGCGATGAAGGTCCTGAACGCCTCCAAGTTCGTGCTCGCGAGCGTGGGGGCGACCGCGGTGGCCCCGTCGGCGGTCCAGGAGCCGGTGGACCGGGCGATGCTGTCGGGCCTCGCCGCCACGGTGGACCGGGCGACCCGTGCCTTCGAGGAGTACGACTACACGACGGCGCTCGAGGTCAGCGAGAAGTTCTTCTGGGAGTTCTGCGACGACTACCTCGAGCTGGTCAAGGAGCGGGCGTACGGCTCGCGCGGCGAGGAGGCGGCGGCCTCCGCGAAGGCCGCCCTCGCCGTCGCCCTGCACGTCCAGCTCAGGCTCCTGGCGCCGTTCCTGCCCTACGTCACCGAGGAGGTCTGGTCCTGGTGGCAGGAGGGGTCGATCCACCGAGCCAGCTGGCCGACGGCGGCGGACCTGGGTGAGGGCGGCTCCGCGCAGCCGGAGATGCTGACGGCGGTGGCGGCGACCCTGCGCGGGATCCGTGGCGCCAAGTCGACGGCCAAGGTCTCGATGCGCACCGAGCTGTCCCGGGCGACCGTGTCCGGCCCGGCGGCCGACGTGGCTCTCGCCGAGCAGGCCGCCGACGACCTCCGGGCCGCCGGCAAGGTCACCGGCGAGCTGGTGTTCACGGCCGGCGACGAGCCGGAGATCGCCGTCGACGCCCGGGTCGCCGAGCTCGCCGCCCCCGACGCCTGACCACCGAACCCCTGACCCCCCGACCGCCGAGTCGGCGCAACCGCACGCCTCAACCCCGCCCACCCGGCGCATCCGCACGCGTCAGCCACGCTGAGTCGGCGCATCCGCACGCGTCAGCCGGCAGCTCACCTCCGGTGAGGAGAAGGGCCCGATGTCCGGACGCCCCGACTAAGGGGCTGAGATCTGCAGACGCGCCGGGTCAGCGGGGCTGACACATGCAGACGGGCCGACTCGGCGGGGTCAGGCGGGGGGCAGGACCACGGTCCAGGCGATCGCCTTGGCAGAGGCCGTTCCGGCGTCCGCGGTCGCGCCGGGCCAGGTCCCCGCGGCCACATTTCCGGCGTCCCCCGAGGCCGAGGTGAGCATCCCGGTGCCCGAACCGACGGTCTGAGACCGCGGGGTCACGTTCGCCGGCAGCGTCCAGCCGTGAGCAGTGGAGGTCTTGTCCACCCAGTACGTGACCACCGTGGACCCCGCGACCACGACCGCGGCCGCCGGCGCCTTGTGCAGGGCCGTCGTGCCGGGCTCGGCGGCTCCGACCGGCGCGCCTGGCTGACCGGCTCCGGCGTACGCCAGCAGCGTCAGGTTCGTCTTGGAGAAGGCGTCCAGTCCGACCTGGATCGAGGACCCTGCGGTCCCCGTCACCGCGGCGCGCGAGAACACCCACGACTTCACGTCGGTCCCGTCCGCGACGGTCCCGCGCAGCGTCCAGCCCGCGGGCGTGGCGGCGGTCGCGATGCGGTTCGTGGACACGAAGAGCAGCAGCTGGTCGCCAGGGGCGACACCGGCCGGGACGACCACGGCCGGCTTCATCACGTTGCCGTCGAAGGTGGCCACAGCACGGAAGGCGAGCGTCGGCGCAGGACTGGCGCTCACCGTCACCGGGCTGCTGGCCGGTCCGGTCGCGCCGTCGTTGTCCGTGACCGTCAAGGACACCGTGTAGGTGCCGGGTTGGCCGTAGGTGTGGCTCGCAGTCGATCCGGTCGCGGTGCCGCCGTCACCGAAGGTCCAGGAGTACGACGAGATCGTCCCGTCCGGGTCCACTGACCCGCTCCCGTTCACCGAACAGACCAGCTGCTTGCAGGAGACCGAGAGCTTCGCGGTGGGCGCCCGGTTCGCCACCGGTCCCGTGCTGACGAGAACGACCGAGTACTCGCTTCCGCCGCCTCCCGCCTTCGTCGCCCCGCTGACGCCCGGCACGGTGATCGCCCGGCTCCGGTTCGTCGTGGTCCCGTCCCCCAGCTGCCCGCTCAGGTTGTGTCCCCACGTCATCACGGAGCCGTCCGCCATGACCGCGACGCCGTGGTCCCGGCCGGAGGCGATCGAGACCGCGCTGGAGACGCCGATCACCTGCACGGGGCGGGTCCGGTTCGTGGTCGTGCCGTCGCCCAGCTCGTCGCGGTAGTTGCGGCCCCAGGACAACACTTGGCCGTCGCTGCGGAGGGCGTAGGAGTGGTGGGCTCCAGCAATGACTTCCGTGACGCCGGTGGTGACCTGGACGGGGACCAGGCGGTTGACGAGCGTACCGTCCCCGAGCTGGCCGTAGGCGTTCCAGCCGAAGGCCCACACCGACCCGTCGGCGCGCAGCGCCAGCCCGTGGTCCCGGCCGCCGGCGATGCCGGTCACGTTGGTGAGGCCCGAGATGGACACCGGGGCCAGCCGGTCGGTCGTGGTGCCGTCGCCGAGCTCGCCGAACGCGTTGTCGCCCCAAGCCAGAGCCGTCCCGTCGGCCTTGATGGCGTAGCTCATGTCCCGGCCGGCGGCGATGGCCACCGCGTCGGTGATGCCCTTGACCTGGACGGGCGAGCGGCGAAGGGTCCGGGTGCCGTCCCCGAGCTGACCGTCGGAGTTCAGTCCCCACGCCCACACGGCGCCGCTGCCGCACAGCGCCAGGGTGCTGTTGTGCCCGGTCGCCACGTCCACCACGGCGCTGGCGCCGCAGGGCACGGTGACCTGCGTGGGGATGGACCGGTTGGCGGAGTCGCCGAGGCCCAGCTGGCCCTCGACGTTGCTGCCCCACGTGTAGACCATGCCCGTGGCGGTCAGCGCAGCGATGTGCTCACGACCGCCGTCCACGTCTACGACATCGGACAGGCCGGCCACCGCCGCCGGGGCGGAGGGCGTGGTGGCGGTGCTGCCGTTGCCGAGCTGCCCGAAGCTGTTCGACCCCCAGGTGTAGACGACTCCCGGCGCGGTGGCCGCGCTCGCCGCGCCGCCCGTGACCAACGGCGCTGCCACTACCGCGACGGCCGCAACGACCCCGCGCGCGAGCATCTGACGAAACCCCATGGCGATCCCCCAACCCCTTGCCCGGCAATCTACCTGCCGTGGGACCCCTCCGACAGCGCAAGAGGCGAGAATCGTCGCCGTACGACGCGTGTCGAGGGCGCGGGCACCGGAACGGGCGCCGTCTCAACGGGGGGACGGCCGGGGGGTACGGCGGGGGGTCAGGCCGTCAGGCCGTCGGGCCGTCAGGCCTCTTCGAGCCAGCGCTCGAACGCGGAGAACGAGTAGGGGCGACCCAGGAAGTCCGCGACCAGGTCGGCGGCGTCCCGGCTCCCGCCGGGGGCAAGGATGCGGTCCCGGTAGCGGTGCGCGACCTCGGTGGCGAACATGTCGTCGCGGTCGAAGGCGGAGAACAGGTCCTTGGCGATGACCAGGCTCCACATGTACGTGTAGTAGCCGGACCCGTAGCCGGACAGGTGCCCGAAGGACGTGTAGAAGTGCGTCTGCGAGACGTAGCCGAACACGTCGTACCGCGCCTGGAGATCGCGCATCGTGGCATCGAGGTCGCCGGGCACGTCCTGGTGGAAGACGTAGGACAGCGCCGCGTAGAACATCTGGGTGCGCACATACGTGCCCTTGCCGAACTCCTGGGCCGCCCGCATCTTCACCACCAGGTCCCGCGGGATCGGCCGGCCGTCGGAGTCGCTGGCGAAGGACCCCAGCACGTCGGGGTCCCACGCCCACTCCTCGAGCATCTGCGAGGGCGCCTCCACGAAGTCCCACTCGGTGGCCACCCCGGAGAAGCGGCTCCACCGCTGCCCCCCGGCGAGGACGTGGTGCACGAGGTGCCCGAACTCGTGGAACAGCGTCACCACGTGGTCGTGCTCCATCAGGGCCTTGGAGAAGTTGCAGACCAGGACGCCCTCGGCGAGCTGCCGCCCGGCGATCCCGGCCGTCAGCTCGAACTGCGCGGCGTGGCCGTACTTGCCCTTGCGCGGGTGCAGGTCGAGGTGGATCCGGCCGAGCCGTTTCCCGCCGCGCACCACGTCGTACGTCGAGACGTCCTCGTGCCAGGACACCGCGTCGGTGACCTCGACGTACTCCACGTCGAAGAGCCGGCCGGTGACGTCGAGCAGACCCCGGCGGACCTTCGCGAAGTCGAGGTACCGGCGGACCTGCTGCGAGTCGACGTCGAAGCTCTCCCGCCTCAGCACCTCGGTGTAGAACATCTTGTCGACGCTGTCGACCGAGGCCACGTCGGGATGGTCCTGCTGGAGCCGCCGCAGCAGCACGTCCACGTCACGGCGGGCTGCGGAGGCCGAGACCTCGCTGATGCGGTCGACGAACTCCGGGATCGCGGAGCCCTTGCCGATCATCTTGACCTCGGCGTCGTACGACGGCCAGCCGTCGTAGCCGAGGATCCGCGCGTGCTCAGCCCGCAGCGAGAGCAGCTCGTGCAGGAGCGGCTCGTTCTGGGGGTAGGCGCGGTTGAGGAACGCGGTGACCAGGTCGGCGCGGGCCGCACGGTCACGGGAGAAGGTCATGAAGGGGACGTAGTCGGGATACTCGGTGGTGATCTCCACCAGCCCGTCCTCGCCCGCCGGGTGGGCCTCCACGAAGTCGTCCGGGAGCCCGTCCAGCGCCGAGGGCGCGACCCGGACGGACCGGACGTCGTCGCGGATGTTCTTGGAGAACTCCTGCTCGACGCCGGTCTCCCGCTCGGCGAGGGCCCGCAGCCGCTCCCGCACGTCGTCCGGCTGGTCGACGCCGGCCCGGTGGAAGTCACGCAGCGCGAGGGCGCGCACGCGGCGACGGCCCTCGTCGAGCCCCTCCTCGTCGACCCCGGAGAGCACCTCGAACAGCTCCCGGTCCAGCCCGACGTCGGTCTCGAGCGCCGCGGCCTCCTGCTCGGCGCGCTCGCCACGTGTCCGCACGGCCTCGTCGGGGTGCACGTTGGAGAACAGCGACGCGGCCGAGTGGGCGTTGCGGAGCGCGAGGTTGAGGTCGTCCCAGAGGTCGAGGGTCTGCCCCGGAGATCGCCCGGGAGACCGCCCAGCCGCCCTCTCCTTGAGTACGGCGGCGCACCGCCGTGCCTCCTCGAGCTGACCGTCGCAGCGGGCCGCGAGCCACTCCTCCCAGTCCGAGGAGGGCAGGGTCAAGGGGCTCGGGCCTCCGGCGTCCACGCTCAGGCGGACTTCTTCTTCTTGGCCTCGGGCTCGCGTGGCACCAGGGTCGGGTTGACGTTGTCGTTGACCACCTCGGCGTTCACCACGACCTTGGCGACGTCCTGGCGGGAGGGCACGTCGTACATCACGTGGAGGAGCACCTCCTCGATGATCGCCCGCAGGCCCCGCGCGCCGGTGCCGCGCATCATCGCCAGGTCGGCAACCGCCTCGATCGCGTCCTGGGTGAACTCCAGCTCCACCCCGTCGAGGTCGAAGAGCTTCTGGTACGGCTTGACCAGCGCGTTGCGGGGCTCGGTGAGGATCTGCACGAGGGCCTCACGGTTGAGCTTGTCGACCGTGGCGATGACCGGCAGCCGGCCGATGAACTCGGGGATCAGGCCGAACTTGAGCAGGTCCTCGGGCATCACCTCGGAGAACATCCTCTCGAGGTCGCGCTCCTCCTTGGTCGGCAGGCTCGCGCTGAAGCCGAGGGTCTTCTTGCCGATCCGCTGCTCGACGATGTGCTCGAGGCCGGAGAAGGCGCCACCGACGATGAACAGGATGTTCGTGGTGTCGATCTGGATGAACTCCTGGTGCGGGTGCTTGCGGCCGCCCTGCGGCGGGACCGACGCGGTGGTGCCCTCCAGGATCTTCAGCAGCGCCTGCTGGACGCCCTCGCCGGAGACGTCCCGGGTGATGGAGGGGTTCTCCGCCTTGCGGGCGACCTTGTCGATCTCGTCGATGTAGATGATGCCGGTCTCGGCCTTCTTGACGTCGTAGTCGGCCGCCTGGATGAGCTTGAGCAGGATGTTCTCGACGTCCTCGCCGACGTAGCCGGCCTCGGTGAGCGCCGTGGCGTCCGCGATCGCGAACGGCACGTTGAGCATCCGAGCCATCGTCTGGGCGAGGTAGGTCTTGCCGCACCCGGTGGGCCCGATCACCAGGATGTTGGACTTGGCGAGCTCGACGACCTCGTCGGCCTTGTGCCGCTGGGTCCCCGTGGACACCCCGGCCTGGACCCGCTTGTAGTGGTTGTAGACCGCAACGGCGAGGGCCTTCTTGGCGTTCTCCTGGCCGACGACGTAGGAGTTGAGGAACTCGAAGATCTCCCGCGGCTTCGGCAGCTCCTCGAGCCCGACCTCAGTCCCCTCGCTGAGCTCCTCCTCGATGATCTCGTTGCAGAGGTCGATGCACTCGTCGCAGATGTAGACCCCTGGCCCCGCGATGAGCTTCTTGACCTGCTTCTGGCTCTTCCCGCAGAACGAGCACTTCAGCAGGTCACCTCCGTCGCCGATGCGTGCCACAGGCGCGACTCCTCACGATTCAGGCCGGTGGCGCCCGAGGCGCCCGTGCGCGGGACCCGCTCCCACCGACGGTGTGCTGCTGCTCTTCTTCGAACTCGAAGGTACCCCGTCCCACCCCCGAATGGGACAGGACACGGCGACTCCTTGCCCGACCGCCCGGATCGGGTCAGATCGAGGCGGGCGTGCCCTTCAGCGACTCCAGGATCGCATCGATCAGGCCGTACTCCACCGCTGACTCCGAGGTCAGGATCTTGTCCCGCTCGATGTCGGCGTTGACCTCGTCCGGCGTCTTGCCGGTGTGGTTGGCGATCAGCTTCTCGAGCAGCTCGCGCATCCGGAGGATCTCGTTGGCCTGGATCTCGATGTCCGAGCTCTGGCCGTAGGAGCCCTCGGTGTAGGGCTGGTGGATCAGGATGCGGCTGTTCGGCAGCGCCAGCCGCTTGCCCGGCGTACCTGCGGCCAGCAGTACGGCGGCCGCGGAGGCCGCCTGGCCCAGGCACACGGTCTGGATGTCCGGCTTCAGGAACTGCATCGTGTCGTAGATCGCCGTCATCGCGGTGAACGAGCCGCCGGGAGAGTTGATGTAGATGCTGATGTCGCGGTCGGGGTCCATCGACTGCAGGCACAGCAGCTGGGCCATCACCGCGTTCGCGATGTCGTCGCTGATCGGTGTCCCGAGGAAGATGATCCGCTCCTCGAAGAGCTTCCCGTAGGGGTCGATGCGGCGGAAGCCGTAGGACGTGCGCTCCTCCCACTGCGGGATGTAGTAGTTCATGCTCGGCGACGCGAGGCCGTCGGCGCGGCCGGCGAGCGCGGGGAGGCCGGGGATGTTGGTGCTCGTCATGTCAGCTTCTCACTTGTTCCGGGCCGGGCGGCCCTCGTCGGCGACCTGCCTGGTGCTGGTGATCACCTGGTCGATGAAGCCGTAGTCCTTGGCCTGCTCGGCGGTGAACCAGCGGTCGCGGTCGGCGTCGGTCTCGACCTGCTGGAGCGGCTGGCCGGTGTGCTGCGCGATCAGCTCGAACAGCACCTTCTTGATGTGCAGCGACTGCTGCGCC
This sequence comes from Nocardioidaceae bacterium, assembly GCA_033850795.1. Lineage (GTDB taxonomy): Bacteria > Actinomycetota > Actinomycetes > Propionibacteriales > Nocardioidaceae > Nocardioides_B. The sequence continues at coordinate 11,295 of JAWWPF010000084.1, forward strand.
TGGATCTTGATGTCCGAGGCCGAGCCACCCATCCCGCCGGAGGGCTGGTGCATCATGATCCGCGCGTGCGGGAGGGCGTAGCGCTTGCCCTTGGCGCCCGCGCAGAGCAGGAACTGCCCCATCGAGGCCGCCAGCCCCATGCCGACCGTGGCCACGTCGCAGGGGATGTAGTTCATGGTGTCGTAGATGGCCATCCCGGAGTCCACCGAGCCGCCGGGGCTGTTGATGTGCAGGAAGATGTCCGCCTCCGGGTCCTCGGCGGACAGCAGGAGCATCTGCGCGCAGATCGCGTTCGCGTTCTGGTCGCGCACCTCGGAGCCGAGGAAGATGATCCGCTCTCGGAGCAGACGCTGGTAGATGTGGTCGTCGAGGCCGTACGCCGAGCCGCCACCGTTCATCTGGGTCTCAGTCACGATCCCGACCCTAGCCGGAAGCAGGGGCTCGACCACGGGAGATCCCCCCGTGTTCGCCCACAGCGCACGACTCGCCGCGAACTCACGGCGACGACCTCTCGGCGGCCCAGTGGCGGTAGAGCGCCGGCTCAGGCGTCGGTGCTCTCGGCCTGCGCCTCGGCCGCCTCGACGACGGCGGCGTCCTCGGCGCCCACGGCCTCGGGAGCCTCGGCGTCCGCCCCATCAGCCTCGGCCGCGTCCTCGGCGCCGGGCTCCACGACGGAGCCGTCCGCCTGCAGGTTCCTCAGCTCCACGTGGTTGCCGGAGGCGTCGGTCACGGACGCGGACTCGACGACGCTCGCGAGCGCCTTGCCGCGCACCACCTCGGAGACCATCTCGGGGATGTGGTTGTGCTCGACCATGTGGGAGATGAACTCCTGCGGGTTCTGCCCGGACTGCTGGGCGCGCTGCAGGAGGTGGGCCTGGAGCTCGCCCTCGTTGACGCCGATCTCCTCCCTCTTGGCGACCTGGTCCAGCACGAACTGCGCCGCGACGGCGTCCCGCACGCGCTTCTCGAGGTCCGCCTCGAACTCGTCGACGGTCTGCTTCTCGGAGTCGAGGTACTGCTCCAGGCTCATCCCGGCGAACCCGAGCTGCTGCTCCAGCTGCTCCCTGCGGGCCGTGAGCTCCGACTCCACGATCCCCTCGGGCAGGGGTACGTCGACCAGGTCCAGCAGCTTCTCCAGGACGGCGTCGCGGGCCGCGGCCGCCTGCTCCAGGCGCTTGCCGCGGGAGAGGCGGGTCCGCACGTCGTCGGTGAGCTCCTCGACGGTGTCGAACTCGGACGCGGTCTGCGCGAAGTCGTCGTCGAGCTCGGGCAGCTCCTGCTCCTTCACCGACCCGACCCGGACCTGCACGTCGACCTCCTCGCCCTGCTGGTCACCGCCGACCAGCTGGGAGCTGAAGGTCTTCTCCTCGCCCGCAGACATGCCCACCAGGGCCTCGTCGAGCCCCTCCAGCATGCCGCCCCTGCCGACCTGGTAGCTCATGCCGCTGACCTCGGCGCCCTCGACGGGCTCCCCGTCCTTGGTGGCCACCAGGTCCATGACGACGAAGTCGCCCTCGGCGGCCGGCCGCTCGACCTCGGACAGGCTGGCGAACCGCTCGCGGAGCGCCTGGACCTGCTCCTCGACGTCCTGGTCGCTGACCTCGACGTCGTCGACGGAGACCTCGAGCCCGGAGTAGTCCGGGAGCTCGATCTCGGGTCGGATGTCGACCTCGGCGGTGAACTCCAGGGAGTCGTTGTCCTCGAACTTCGTGATGTCGATCTCGGGCTGGGCGAGCGGCTCGATCTGGTTGGCCTGCAGCGCCTCGATGTACAGCCTGGGGAGCGCCTCGTTGATCGCCTCGTCGAGGACCGCACCGCGGCCGACCTGACGGTCGATGACCATCGGCGGCACCTTGCCGCGGCGGAAGCCCGGCACGTTGATCTGCTGGGCGATCTTCTTGTACGCCGCGTCGAGGCTCGGCTTGAGCTCCTCGAAGGGCACCTCGACGGTGAGCTTCGCCCTGGTCGGGGTCAAAGTCTCGACGGCGCTCTTCACAGGTGGTCTCCTCGGTAGAAATGTCGAAATGTGTCGCGCGTGGACGGACGAGCGTGCCCCTCCACGGTCCCCCGGTCGCGGAGGCGGGCGTGCTGGTCGGGGCGACAGGACTCGAACCTGCGATCTCCTGCTCCCAAAGCAGGCGCGCTAGCCACTACGCTACGCCCCGGTCCGCCCCGCACCGGCCCACAGGCTCCGGTGGGCAGCCCCCGGAAGTCTACGGGAGATCCGGGGCCGAACCGTAATCGCGCGCAGGCGTCCCCCCGGCGCGCGCGGCACGGCCGGATCCCGCTGCGACGGAAGTGACTGGCGGTGAGGTTGGTGATTGGTGGAGCGCTCCGCGGGTGTGGCACCATGGTGCCGCCCGGACCGCCGCCGGCTCGGTACGGCGCGGGCGCGCGGATGTAGCTCAATGGTAGAGCCCTAGTCTTCCAAACTAGCTACGCGGGTTCGATTCCCGTCATCCGCTCCAGCTGATCGGCACGACCGGCTGCCTCCCGGCGGGAGCGGTGCGGATGCCTCAGGGACTGCGGGGCACGATGCGGTCATGCGCTCCTTCGTCGCCGGCCTGCTCCTCATCCTGTCCTTCGTGACCGGAACAGCCGCGCTCGGCGCCTACGCGGCGCACGAGGTCCTCCTCGACCCCTCTCACGCGGGACCCTTCCTGGACGCGGCTCTCAGCCAGCAGGACGTCCGCAACCGCATCCTCGACCAGGTCGTCCCCGGCTACAGGTCGCTGCCGGCGCCGGTCCGGGATCGGGTCGACACGGTCGCGGAGACCCCGGCGGCACGCCGGGCGATCGAGCAGGTGTCCCTCGACGAGAAGGGGAACCTCGACCTCTCCTCCTTGCAGGGCGAGGTCGTCCGGGCGCTGCGGGCGAACGGTCAGCCGCAGATCGCCGCCCTGGTCGCGGCCCAGTCCGGGGTGACCTCGGTGCAGGTCCCGTCGACGTACTTCTCCCGCTACACCCGGGCACGTGACGACGCCTGGCTGGTCGCCACCCGCGGTGCCGTGGTCACAGCCGCCCTGTTCCTGGTCGCCCTGCTCGCGTCCCCGCGCCGACGGCGGACGGTCGCCGCCATCGGGGTCGTGCTGCTGCTGTGCTGCGCGGTCGACGTGGTGCTGTTCCGGCTGCTTCCGGATGTCGTGCGCACCGCCTCCTCGAGCGCGCTGGCCGACGCGGCCGCCGCGGTCGTCGCCCAGCAGCAGAGCGCGGTGCTCCTGGCCATGGTGCCCGTGGCGCTGGCCGGAGCCGGCGTCGTGGTGGCCTCACTCCTGCTGCCCGAGGACCGGCGCCGGTCCCGGGCCTGACCTCAGCAGCGGCGCCTGGCCTCAGCGGCGGTGCAGCAGGAGCAGGGCCCGGTCGTCGTTGAGCGACTCCAGACGGTCGATCAGCCGGTGCGCGCCGCGGTCGAACCCGGAGCGGAGCAGCCGCTCCCCCTGCCCGAGCAGCTTGTCGATGCCCGAGGAGATGTCCCGCTGCGGGTTCTCGACCAGCCCGTCGGTGAACAGCAGCAGCGCGTCCCCCGGGTTCAGGCACCCGTGGATCACGCTGAACTCGGCGTCGGGGATGAGCCCGAGGACCGGACCCTCCGTCTCGTGCACGGCCCAGCGGCCGGACCCGGCGAGCAGCTGGACGCCGGGCGGATGTCCGGCGGAGCGGAGCTCGAAGCGGCCGGTGTGCAGGTCGAGGGCCACGTGCACGGCGGTGGCGAACCCCTCGCTCCAGTCCTGCCGGAGCAGGTACTCGTTGGCGGTCGGGAGGAACGCGCTCGGCTCCAGGGCGCCGAGCAGCCCGCCGAAGGCCCCGGACAGCAGCAGCGAACGCGAACCGGCCTGCTCGCCCTTGCCGGACACGTCGACGACCGCGACCTGCAGCGATCGCCCGTCCCGGGCCAGCGACCCGACGATGAAGTCGCCCGCGAACGACGAGGCCCCTGCCGACCGCATCACCGCCTCGGCGTACCAGCCGGCCGGAAGCGCCGGCATCGCGGCCTGGTGGTGGATGCGGTCGCGGAGGTCGACCAGCATCGACTCACCGCGCACGCCGGCGATCCCGAGGGCCGTCCGCCGGAAGGAGAAGACCAGGATCACGAGGCCGACCAGGAAGATCACGACGACGCCACCGATCCGCCGCGAGTTCAGCAGGTCGTTGCTCGAGGCCACGACACTCACCAGGACGCCGAGGTTGAACAGCACGACCCACGGCAGCAGCCGGGGCCCGAGCACCAGGCTGCCGACCACCATCGGGAGCACCAGGGTGACCAGCGGGAGCACGTCCGGCACGACGTGCATGCCGACGCCGACGAGCACGCCGGCGAGGCAGAGCAGCAGGGCCGGGGTCAGCGAGGAGGTGCGCAGCCGCCGGACCAGGCGGTGCCACCTACGGCTCACGACCCGGCCGGCGGAGGTGCCGCGCGGCCGCCCAGCATGCCGAACGGTGACCATTGACCGAACCTTAGTGGGCCGCCGCCGCCCGCGCGGCCCTTCCGGCGAACGAGGCCCGTGTCACGATGCCTGCGCGCGGGAGCGGTACTTCGGCTGGCAGCGCGGGCACCAGAACAGGTTCCGGCCGGCGAGGATCTCGGTGCGGATGCGGGTGCCGCAGACGTAGCAGGGCAGTCCCTGACGGCGGTACACGTACACCTCGCCGCCGTGGTCGTCGACGCGCGGCGCCCGGCTCATCGCCTCGGGCGTGTGCTGCGCGTGGACGGTGTCGATGCGGCCGGTGTGCACCCCCTCGTGCATCAGCGCCACGAGGTCCTCCCACAGGGCCTGGAACCGCCTGCGCCGCAGCGTGCTGCCGGGGCGCAGCGGGTGCAGCCGGTGCCGGAACAGCACCTCGGCCCGGTAGACGTTGCCGACCCCGGCGAGCACCGCCTGGTCCATCAGCAGGGCCCCGATCGGCGTCCTGCTCCTGGCGATCCGGTCCCAGGCGCGGGTCCAGTCGGCGTCGTCGCGCAGCGGGTCGGGCCCGAGCCGGGCGAGCACCAGGTCGCGCTGCGCTCCGGTGAGCAGCTCACAGGCGGTGGCGCCGCGCAGGTCGCCGTACGACGGTGCGGAGCCGTCCGCGGCGATCCGCATCCGCACCTGTCCCACGGGCGGGGCGGGCTGGCCGTCGTGCAGGTCGAGCTTGCCGTAGAGACCCAGGTGCACGTGCACGAAGCGGTCGTCCTCGAAGCCCATGAAGAGGTGCTTGCCGAAGGACTCGGAGGTGAGCAGCCTCGTCCCGTCGACGAGCGCGGCGGACTCGGCGAACCTGCCCTGCGGGCTGGAGACGGACACCACCCGGCCGGCGAAGCGCTGCCTGAGGTCGCGAGCCAGGCGGAAGAGGGTGTGTCCCTCAGGCATCGCCCGGCCGGCCGGTCGAGTGCCCGACGGCGGACTCGGGCAGCGGTGGCAGGGTCCCGCTGCGCTCGTACTCCGCCAGCATTCGGATCCGGCGGGTGTGCCGCTCCTCGCCGCTGTAGGGCGTGGTCAGGAAGATCTCGACGAACCGGGTCATGTCCTCGAGGGTGTGCATCCGCCCGCCCACCGAGACGACGTTGGCGTCGTTGTGCAGCCGGGCCAGCTCCGCGGTCTCCTCGCTCCACGCCAGTGCCGAGCGGATCCCCGGGACCTTGTTCGCGGCGATCTGCTCGCCGTTGCCGGATCCGCCGATCACCACCCCGAGGGACTCGCGGCCCTCCTTCCAGTCGGCGGCGACGCCATCGGCGGCCCGCAGGCAGAAGACGGGGTAGTCGTCGAGGGCGTCGTAGACGAAGGGCCCGTGGTCGACGACCTCGTAGCCCCGATCCGCCAGCCAGCCGAGGAGGTGCTCCTTGAGGTCCAGGCCCGCGTGGTCCGAGCCGATGTGCACGCGCATGCGCCCAGTGTTCCAGACCACCGAGGGCCGCCCATGCTCAGACGTGCGTCGCGACGAAGCGGGCCACCTCGGCGAGCGCGTCCTCGGCGGCGTCGAACAGCTCCGGGTGACGCCAGAAGCCGTGGATCATCCCCGGGTAGGTGGTCACCTGCACCTCGCCTCCGGCGGAAGCGATCAGCCTGGCCAGCTCGGCGTCCTCGTCAGCCAGGACGTCGTGCTCGGCGATCTGCAGGAGCGTGACCGGCAGGGTCCCGAGCCGGTCCGAGCGGATCGGGGTCAGGTCGGGGTCCGCCAGGTCGTCCGCGTCACGCGCGTACTGCACCCAGTACCAGGCCGCCTCCCCGCGGGTCAGCCCGCCGTCGTCGGCGGCGTACGAGGCGCCGGCCATGGCGGAGTCGACGAACGGATAGACCAGCACGCAGGCGGCGAGGACGCCTCGGTTGCGCAGAGCCGCGACCAGCGCCAGGTTGCCGCCGGCGCTGTCCCCAACGGCGACGACCCGGCGGGGGTCGAGACCCAGACCGCTGCCGTGGGCGCCGACCCACCGGAGCACGGTGTCGACGTCGTCGGGCGCCGCGGGGAACCGGTGCTCCGGCGGGCGCCGGTAGCCGACGGTCAGCACCGTCGACCCGGTGCGGTTGGCCAGCCGCCGCGACTGTCCGTCATGGGTCTCGAGGTCCCCGAAGACGAACCCGCCCCCGTGCAGGAAGACCAGCAGGCGCGAGGGGTCGGTTCCGGCGTCGGTCCCGGCCTCGGTCCCGGCCTCGGTCCCGGCCTCGGGCACGTAGACCCGGCACGGGACCCCGTCGACGTCGAGGTCCTCCGCCCGTTCCACGGGCTCGCGAGCCTCGTCCGCCGCGAGGGCACGGGCCTCGGCGCGCTTCGCCTCGATGTCCTCGGGCCCGAAGCCGGGATCGGTGACCTTGGGTCCGCGCGACCACTCCTCCAGCGCGGCGACGGCCTGTGGATGCAGGGTCACCAGGTCAGCCGGTCTCGCCGAGGCGCGCGAGCTCCTCGTCGACGACGGAGGGGTCGAGCTTGGTGAACACCGGCGTCGGCTTCTCCACCGGGGTCCCGACGGTCACCGGCCGGCGGCCCCAGGCCGGAACGCCGGTGTAGTCACCGGTGAGGATCGGGTACGGCGGACCGCCGTCGAGGTCCTCGACCTCACGGATCTCCGGCATCGGGGCGATCCCGCCGGCGCCGCCGAAGACGCGGTCGACCGCGTTCGCGCTGTGCGGCAGGAACGGGGACAGCAGCACGTTGCAGTCGGCGACCACCTGGGCCGTGACGTGCAGCACGGTGCCGAGCCGCTCCCGCTCGTCCTCGGCCTTGAGCTTCCACGGCGCCATGTCCGAGACGTACTTGTTGACCTCGGCGACCGTGCGCATCACGTCGGCGAGGGCGGCCTTCTGCCGGTGCCTCTCGATCTGCTCGCCGACGGTGTCGAAGGCCTCCTCGACGAAGTCGAGGAGAGCATGGTCCTCCGCCAGCAGCTCGCCAGCCGGCGGGATCTCCCCGAAGCCCTTGGCGATCAGGGTGGCGGTCCGATTGACCAGGTTGCCCCAGCCGGCGACCAGCTCGTCGTTGGTGCGCCGGACGAACTCCGCCCAGGTGAAGTTGCTGTCCTGGTTCTCCGGTCCGGCCGCGGAGATGAAGTAGCGCAACGCGTCCGGCTGGTAGCGCTCGAGGACGTCCCGGACGTAGATCACGACCCCTCGTGAGGAGGAGAACTGCCGGCCCTCCATGGTGAGGAACTCCGAGGACACCACCTCCGTCGGGAGGTTGAGCACGCCGTACTCCCCCGGCTCGCCGCCGCGGTCGCCGCGGCCGTCGTACGCGAGGAGCTCGGCGGGCCAGATCTGGGAGTGGAAGGTGATGTTGTCCTTGCCCATGAAGTAGTAGGAGACCGCGTCCGGGTCGTTCCACCACTCCCGCCAGCGGTCCGGCTCCCCGAGGCGACGGGCCCACTCGATGGAGGCGGACAGGTAGCCGATGACCGCGTCGAACCAGACGTAGAGGCGCTTGGCCGGCTGGTCGCGCCAGCCCTCGAGCGGCACGGGGATGCCCCAGTCGATGTCGCGGGTCATCGCCCGGGGCCGGATGTCCTCGAGGATGTTCTGGCTGAACTTGATGACGTTGGGGCGCCAGAGGCCGGTCGCCTCGCGCTCGTCGAGCCACGCCTTGAGGGCGTCCGCGAGCGCCGGGAGGTCGAGGAAGAAGTGCTGGGTCTCCACGAACTCCGGGACCTCGCCGTTGATCTTGCTGCGCGGGTCGATCAGGTCGGTGGGGTCGAGCTGGTTCCCGCAGTTGTCGCACTGGTCCCCGCGGGCGCTGTCGTAGCCGCAGATCGGGCACGTGCCCTCGATGTAGCGGTCGGGCAGGGTGCGCCCGGTCGACGGCGAGATGGCGCCCTTCGTGGTCCGCTCCACCAGGTAGCCGTTGCGGTGCACGGTGGTGAACATCTCCTGCGCCACCGCGTAGTGGTTGCGGGTGGTGGTCCGGGTGAACAGGTCGTAGGACAGCCCGAGGGCGTGCAGGTCCTCGACGATCAGCCGGTTGTTGGTGTCCGCGAGCTCACGCGGGCTGACCCCGGCCGCGTCCGCGGCGACCAGGATCGGGGTGCCGTGCTCGTCGGTCCCGGACACCATCAGCACGTCGTGCCCGGCCATCCGCATGTACCGGCTGAAGACGTCGGAGGGCACCCCGAAACCCGCCACGTGGCCGATGTGGCGCGGGCCGTTGGCGTACGGCCAGGCGACTGCGGACAGCACTTTGCTCATGCATCGAGCCTAGTGACCGCCGCAACGCCGTTCGATCCCGGCCGGAGCCCGTTCAGGAGAAGTCGGGGCCCTTGTCCCGGGTGCGCTTGAGCTCGAAGAACCCGGGCGTCGCCGCGACGAGCAGGACCCCGTCCCACAGCCGGCCGGCGTCCTCGCCCTTCGGGGCGGGCGTCACGACCGGGCCGAAGAACGCGACCCCCTCCACGCTGATCACCGGGGTGCCGACGTCCATCCCGACCTGGTCCATCCCGGCGTGGTGCGACTTCTTGAGGTCCTCGTCGTACGCCGTCGAGTCGGCCGCGTCGGCGAGCGACGTGGGCAGGCCCACCTCCTCGAGGGCCTCCTCGATCAGCTGCCGGTCGATGCTGCGGCCCTCGAGGTGGATCCGGTTGCCCATCGCCGTGTAGAGCGGCAGGAGCACCTGGTCACCCTCGGACTGCGCCGCCGCGATCGCGACCCGGACCGGCCCCCAGGCGGGCTCGAGCATCGTGCGGTAGTCCTCGGAGATGTCCTTGTCGGAGTTCAGGTAGGCCAGGCTCATCACGTGGAAGGACGGCGCGATCGGCCGGACCTTCTCGACCTCGAGCAGCCAGCGGGAGGTCATCCACGCCCACGGGCACAGCGGGTCGAACCAGAAGTCGACGGGGGTGGGCTCACCCTGCGTGTGGTCGTTGGTGGTGCCGGTCGTCTGCTCGGTGGTCTCTGTCATGGGTGCTCCTGTGCGTCGGTCGGCCCTTGGTGCCCGGTGCTCCTCTGCTCACAACCGGGCCCCGCAGTTGCTTTGTTCCCCGAAGCGGGTGGGAGGATTCCCCCTATGCCTGGAACCAACCTGACCCGTGACGAGGCGCGCGCCCGTGCCGAGCTCCTCGACGTCGAGTCCTACGCCGTCGACCTCCGCCTGGACCCCGCCGACAGCAGGACGTTCGGCTCCACGACGGTGATCCGGTTCCGCAGCCGCCACGAGGGCGCCTCGACCTTCGCCGACCTGGTCGGCGCCACGATCACCGAGCTCACCCTGAACGGGAGACAGCTCGACCCGGCGCAGGTGTACGTCGACCACCGGATCGTCCTCGACGGCCTGGCGGAGGTCAACGAGCTCCGGGTGGTGGCCGAGTGCGCCTACAGCCGGACCGGCGAGGGTCTGCACCGCTTCGTGGACCCGGCCGACGACCGCGTCTACCTCTACTCCCAGATGGAGGTCCCCGACGCGCGGCGGGTGTTCACCACCTTCGAGCAGCCAGACCTCAAGTCGGTGTTCTCCTTCACGGTGACCGCTCCCGCGCACTGGGTCGTGATCTCCACCTCCGCCACACCGGAGCCCCAGCCACGCGAGGACGGCCTGGCCACCTGGCGCTTCCCGGTCACGGAGCGGATGTCCACCTACGTGACCGCGATCGTCGCCGGCGAGTACCACGAGGTCCGGGACACCTACGCCGGCAAGCACGGCGAGATCCCTCTGGGCCACTACTGCCGAGCGTCGATGGCGCCGTACCTCGACGTCGAGGAGCTGGTCGAGGTCACCCGTCAGGGCTTCGCATTCTTCGAGGACGCCTTCGAGTTCCCCTACCCGTTCCACAAGTACGACCAGGTCTACCTGCCCGAGTTCAACAACGGGGCGATGGAGAACGCCGGCTGCATCACGCTGCGTGACGAGTACCTGCCCCGCAGCCGTCAGGCGCGGTGGTTCTACGAGCAGCGCGCCAACACGGTGCTGCACGAGATGGCGCACATGTGGTTCGGCGACCTGGTCACCATGAAGTGGTGGGACGACCTGTGGCTCAACGAGTCCTTCGCCGAGTGGGCCGCCCACCACGCGGCGGTGAGCGCCACCCGCTACACCGAGGCCTGGACCGGGTTCACGAACAACCGCAAGAACTGGGCCTATCGCCAGGACCAGCTCCCGACGACGCACCCGGTGGCGGCCGACAACCACGACCTGGCCGAGGTCGAGGTCAACTTCGACGGCATCACCTACGCCAAGGGGGCGTCGGCTCTCAAGCAGCTGGTCGCCTGGGTGGGTGAGAGCGAGTTCCTCGCCGGCCTGCGCGCCTACTTCGCTCGGCACGCCTTCGGCAACTCCGAGTTCAAGGACCTGTTGGCCGCACTGGAGGAGACCTCCGGGCGCGACCTGCACGCCTGGGCCGAGGAGTGGCTCAAGACGAGCGGCGTCAACACGCTGCGGCCCGACTTCACGCTCGACCAGGACGGCCGGTTCGCGTCCTTCGCCGTCCTGCAGACGGCCGGGCGAGCCACGCCGACGCTGCGCCGGCACCGGATCGGCGTGGGGCTCTACGACCGCGACGACCGGGGGCGGCTGGTCCACCGGACGACGCTCGAGACGGACGTGGTCGGCGAGCGTACGGAGGTCGCGAAGCTGGTGGGGATGGAGCAGCCCGACCTGCTGCTGCTCAACGACGGAGACCTCAGCTACGCCAAGATCCGGCTGGACCGGCGGTCCCTGGCCACCGTGCGCGAGTCGCTGCACACCCTCGATGACTCGCTCGCCCGGGCGCTGTGCTGGGGGGCGCTGTGGGACATGACCCGGGACGCCGAGCTGTCCGCCGGCGACTTCGTCGAGATCGTGCTCCGGGGCCTGGGGTCCGAGAGCGACGAGACCGCCGCGAAGCAGCTGCCCGCGTACGTCGATCTCGCCATCGAGCAGTTCGCCCATCCCTCGCACCGCGACGCCCTGCGCGCGACCTGGGAGGCCGGCATGCGCCGGCTCGTCGACGAGGCGGACCCGGGCAGCGACCACCAGCTGACGTTCCTGAAGGCGTTCGCCGGCAGCTCCGGCAAGCGGATGCCGCCCTCGTCGTACGGCGGGGCGGGCCGCAGCCCCGAGGCGATGGAGTTCCTCGAGGGGCTGCTCGAGGGCCGGGTGAGCCTCGACGGGCTGACCGTGTCCGACGACATCCGGTGGGCGGCCCTGACCGCCCTGGCCGCCAACGGCCGCGTCGACGAGGACCGGCTGCTGGCCGAGCGCAGCAGGGACAACACGATCTCGGGATGGGAGCGTGCGGCAGCCGCCCGGGCCGTCCTCCCGTCGGCGGAGAGCAAGGCGGCGGCCTGGCACGAGGCGGCGGTCAGCGAGGAGGTCTCGAACGAGACCCAGCGCAGCATCGCCTACGTCTTCGACACCTCTGGCCAGGCGGAGCAGCTCAGGCCGTACCTCGAGAGGTACCTCGAGGTCGCGGACACCATCTGGGACGAGAAGGGCACGCAGATCGCGTCGACGATGCTGGAGTACATGTTCCCGCGGGTCCTGCTCAGCCGCGAGACGCTGCAGCGGGTCGACACGTGGCTGGAGACCTCGCCGGCGAACCCGGCGGCCAAGCGCTACGTGCGTGAAGCGCGCGACGACATCGAGCGGGCGCTCAGGGCGCAGGAGGCCGACGCCTGAGGTGTGCCCGCTCCGGCCGGCTACTCGCCGTGCCGGAGCATCGGGCGCCGCGCGTGCTCCGCGAGCTGGAGCACCCCGCGGGTGATCCCGCCGGCGAGGTCGCCGGCCGCGAACGCCGTCTGCATGGTCAGCGCCGCAAGCTTGACCTGCGCGTCGTCGAGGACGCGATGCGCCTCGAGCCCGGTGACGATCTCCAGGAGCCTGGCGGCCGGGTCGACGAGCACCAGGACGGACCGGTCCGGGGCGGTCAAGGCGGCGTGCAGCCGCTCGGCGAAGGGACGTGTCTCCCCTTCGGACCTCCCCACGAACACCGAGAACTCCAGCCGGGACAGCGTCTCGGCGTCCCGGATCGCCTTGTCGATCTCCTGCCGGTGAGCGGAGCTGAGGGTCTCACCAGCGGCCACTGGTGCCTCCTCCGGCCGGTCCGGCACCGCTCTCGACGGCGGCCGGCCGTTCGGACTTGTCGACGGCCTCCAGCCCCTCACGTGGGCCGCCGAACCATTCCGGCTCCCCCCGCCACGCCTGGCCCTGGTCACCGCGGTGTCGCATCGACGGCAGGTAGACCAGCAGGGTGATGAGCAGGAACAGAGCCAGCGGGATCGCGCCGAGAACCAGGAGCGTGTGCGTGGCGGAGACGTGCGGGTTGTCCCGCCAGGTGTCCGGCGGGTCCGCGACAGCCCCCGCTGAGGCGGATAGCACGAGCACTGCAGGCGTCAGCGCGAGCGCGCGCACCGCCCGTCGTACGAAGGGTTTCCGAGGACGGTTCGTCACGTCGACCAGGGTAGCGAACCGGTTTCGGGCGCCTGCAGGTCGTCTCGTAACGTCACGCGCATGCCCCTCTCCTCGCCCCTCCTGGACCTCCGTGCGCCGTGGACGCTGGGTCAGCAGTGGACCGACCAGATGCGCCGCCTGCTGGGTGCCGACTGGCAGTCCCAGCTGGTCACCTGGCTCGTCACCAAGCCTGCGGCGATCCTCCTGCTCGCGCTGGCCACGGTGGCGCTGCGCTGGTTCCTGCACCGGCTGATCGACCGGCTGGTGCACCGGGCCGCCGAAGGCTTGCCCAGCCCGGTGCTGCGGCGCATCACCGAGGACCACCCGGACGAGCACGAGGCTGCCCTGGTGCCGGGGCGCCGCGTGCAGCGCGCGGAGACCATGGGGTCGCTGCTCAAGAGCGTCACGTCGGTGGTCCTCTTCACGGTCTTCGGCATCACCGTGCTCGCCGAGCTGGGCTATCCGATCGGCCCGTTGATCGCCAGCGCGGGGGTCGCCGGGGTCGCGCTCGGGTTCGGGGCGCAGAGCCTGGTGAAGGACTTCCTGGCCGGGGTCTGCATGATCTTCGAGGACCAGTACGGCGTCGGCGACGTGGTCAACCTCGGTGAGGCCGGCGGGACCGTCGAGGCCGTGGGCCTCCGGGTGACCCGCCTGCGCGACGTCGAAGGGACCGTCTGGTACGTCCGCAACGGCGAGATCATCCGGGTCGGGAACCAGAGCCAGAACTGGGCCAGGACGGTCCTCGACATCCCGGTGGCGCTGGACCAGGACCTCACCCGGGTGCAGGACGTGCTGAGGGAGGTGGCCCACGACCTGTGGGAGGACGAGGCCTTCGCGGACCTGATCCTCGAGGAGCCGTCGGTGTGGGGCATCGAGGACCTCACGCCCAACTGGGTGGTCGTCCGGGTGACCTTGAAGACCGCCCCGCTCGAGCAGTGGTCGGTCGCCCGGGAGATGCGGCAGCGGGTCAAGGCCCGCTTCGAGCAGGAAGGCATCTCGCTGGCGCACCCGGCCGCGCTGCCCTGGGGCAAGCCGGCCTGAGTTGCGCCCGCGAGTCAGCCCAGCTTCGCCTCGAGGGTGATCGTCGTGCCGGCGAGCGCCTGCGAGACGGGGCAGTTCTTCTTGGCGTCCTCAGCGGCGGCCGCGAAGTCGTCGGCGCTGAGTCCCTCGACCTGACCCACCACGCTCAGCCTGATGCCGGTGATCCCCTTGCCCGGCTGGAAGTCCACGTCGGCCTGGGTGTCGATCGACTGCGGCGGGGTGCCGGCGCCGGCGAGCGCGTGGGACAGCGCCATGGAGAAGCAGGCGGAGTGGGCGGCGGCGATCAGCTCTTCGGGGCTGGTCCGCCCGTTGGGGTCCTCCGCGCGCGATGCCCACGTCACGTCGTACGTCCCCAGCCCGGACGACTCGAGCGACACCGACCCGGCGCCCTCCATGAGCGAGCCTTCCCAGTGTGTCTTCGAGGTGCGGGTGGTGGCCATGGGCCTCTCCTTCTCTGTGCGTGCTGCTCGGTCCCGGGGGTGTGCGTCCGCGCACCTTGCTTCACCGGCGACAATAGAGCAGTGACCCAGGCAGACGGACAGCAGGAGCAGACCTTCTACGAGGCGATCGGCGGCTATCCGACGATCGCCAAGGTCGTCTCGCGGTTCTACGAGGGGGTCGCGACGGACGAGGTGCTGCGGCCGCTCTACCCGGACGAGGACCTGAGCGCGGCGGCCGAGCGGTTCACGCTCTTCCTGGTCCAGTACTGGGGCGGCCCGACGACGTACTCGGACACCCGTGGCCACCCGCGGCTGCGGATGCGGCACGCGCCGTTCGCCGTCACGCCACGGGCCAAGGAGCACTGGCTGAAGAACTTCCGGGCCGGTCTGGACGAGGCCGGGCTTCCGCCCGAGCTGGACGCGCAGTTCTGGGACTACGTCACCCATGCCGCGCAGTTCATGGTGAACACGTTCGACGAGGGGCCGGCGGCCGGCTAGCCGACGAGGACCTTCTCCAGGCGACCGCGCTCGTCCTGGCTCAGCGGCCGCGAGCGCTGGGTGGCCAGGTCGAAGGCCACCAGCCGGACGTCCGCCTTGGAGAACACCGTCGCGTCCTCCCCGGGGACGTCGACGATGCGGCTCGACAGGTCGTAGGACGAGGTGCCGATGCGGGTCACCCAGGTCTCGACCGCGTAGGGCTCGGGCCTGAACAGGAGCGGTCGCCGGTAGTCCACGTCGATGCGGGCCACCACCTGTCGCATCGCGGACTCCGCGCCGTACGGCTCGTCGGCCAACGAGAGCAGGAAGGCGATCCTGGCCTCCTGGTAGTACTCGAAGTAGAGGACGTTGTTGACGTGCCCGTAGACGTCGACGTCGGAGAACCGCACGTGGCACTCGTAGACGTGCCCGGTCACGACGCGACCTCGGCGGGCTCCAGGAAGCGCTCGAGGACGACCCGCTCCTGGTCGCGGATGCGGCGCGGCCGCTCCTCGGTGAAGACGTACGGCGTCAGCACCGTGCGCGCTCGGCAGTAGACCCGGCGGGCACCGTCCGGAAGCTCGTCGAGGATCTCGTAGGCCATCGTGAAGGACGCTGCCCGGATCCTGGTCACCCACGACTCGATGCGGACCGGGTCGAACCGGAACACCAGAGGATGCAGGAACTCCACCTCGTGACGGACCACGACAGTGCCCTCCGCGAGCTGCTCGCCGCCGGTGGCGGGCGCGTGGACCCGGAGCATGTCCACCCGGGACTCCTGCAGGTAGTCGACGTACGTCACGTTGTTGACGTGTCCCAGGGAGTCCATGTCGGCCCAGCGGAGCGGGCAGTGGTAGACGTGTCGAGCCACAGCGGCATCCTTGCAGGTCGGGGTCCTAGGCTGCCCAGCAGACCACCGACAGGCCACCGGTCGCACCGCCGGCGGCTCACACGAGGAACCAGGAGGCATCGCGATGCCCGAGGCAGTCATCGTTTCCGCGGCCCGCTCACCCATCGGTCGCGCGTTCAAGGGGTCCTTGACCGAGCTGCGGCCCGACGACCTCACCGCGACGATCGTGCGCGCTGCGCTGGACAAGGTCCCTGAGCTGGCGCCTGAGGACATCGATGACCTCTACCTCGGCTGCGGGCTGCCCGGCGGCGAGAGCGGTTTCAACATGGCCCGCATCGTCGCGGTGCTGCTCGGCTACGACCACCTGCCGGGCGCCACGATCACGCGCTACTGCTCGTCGTCGGTGCAGACCACCCGGATGGCCTTCCACGCGATCAAGGCGGGCGAGGGCGACGTGTTCGTCTCGGCCGGGGTGGAGATGGTCTCCCGCTTCACCAAGGGCAACTCCGACAGCCACCCGGACACCCAGAACCCGCTGTTCGACGAGTCGAGGGCCCACACCGACGAGCTGGCCCAGGGCGGCCAGGACTGGCAGGACCCCCGCGAGCTGGGACGCCTGCCGGACGCCTACCTGGCGATGGGTCAGACCGCCGAGAACGTGGCCCGGCTGCGCGGGCTGACCCGCCAGGAGCTGGACGAGTTCGGGGTGCGCAGCCAGAACCTCGCCGAGCAGGCGACCAAGGACGGCTTCTGGGCCCGGGAGATCACCCCGGTGACGACACCGTCCGGCACCCAGGTGAGCAGGGACGACGGGCCGCGCGCGGGGGTCACCATGGAGGCGGTCAGCGACCTCAAGCCGGTCTTCCGCCCGGACGGCGTGGTGACGGCCGCCAACTGCTGCCCGCTCAACGACGGCGCGGCCGCGGTCGTGGTGATGTCCGACACCAAGGCCGCCGAGCTGGGGCTGACCCCGCTGGCGCGGGTGGTGTCCACCGGCGTCACTGCGCTGTCCCCGGAGATCATGGGCCTGGGCCCCGTGGAGGCGACCCGCCAGGCCCTGCGCCGGGCGA
>JAWWPF010000091.1:0-9742 GCA_033850795.1 Nocardioidaceae bacterium
CGTCGGGCTGCTGCTCCTCGCGGCGGCCACCCAGGTGTTCCCCGGAGCGCTCTACACGGTGCCCGCGCTCCTCGTGGCGGCGTTCTTCCTCGGCCTGGCGTCCCAGGGGGTCAAGATCGTCGTGGACACGCTGGTGCAGACACACGTCGACGACGCGTACCGTGGCCGGATCTTCTCGCTCTACGACGTGATCTTCAACGTCGCCTTCGTGGCGGCGGCCGCGGTGGGAGCCGTCGTGCTGCCGGCGACCGGGAAGTCCTACGTGGTCCTCGGCGCCACGGCCCTCGGCTACGCGGTCACGGCTGCCTGGTACGCGACCGTGACCAGGACGCCCGCGAAGGTGGCGTCGCGCTGAGCCGGCTCAGCCGGACCGGTCGGAACCGTCGACCCGCTCACTGTGAACGGCCGGCACCCTGCGGACGCGAGCGCCACCACTGCAGCAGGACGTCGGTGGCCTCCTCCGGGCTCATCGGCCCCCGGTCCATCCGCGCCTCCAGCAGGAAGCGATAGGCCTCGCCGACCTCGCGACCCGGCCCGACCCCGAGCACCTCCATGATCTGGTTGCCGTCCAGGTCCGGGCGTAGGGAGTCCAGCTCCTCCTGCTCCGCGAGCCGCGCGATGCGGTCCTCGAGGTCGTCGTAGGCGCGGCGCAACCGATCCGCCTTGCGCCTGTTGCGCGTCGTGCAGTCGGCGCGGGTGAGAACGTGGAGCCGCGCGAGCTGGTCCCCGGCGTCCCGCACGTAGCGACGCACTGCCGAGTCGGTCCACTCCCCCGACCCGTAGCCGTGGAAGCGCAGGTGGAGCTCGACGAGCCGGGCGACCTGCTCGGTCACGTCGTTGGAGAACCGCAGCGCCTTCATCCGCTTCCGGGTCAGCTTGGCGCCCACCACGTCGTGGTGGTGGAAGGTCACCGTCCCGTCATCCTGGAACCGGCGGGTCCTCGGCTTCCCCACGTCGTGCATGAGCGCGGCGAACCGGGAGACGAGGTCCGGCCCTCCGCCGGGCAGCCGGTGCTCGAGGTCGATGCTCTGCTCCAGGACCGTCAGGGTGTGCTCGTAGACGTCCTTGTGCCGGTGGTGCTCGTCACGCTCGAGCGCGAGCGCCGGGAGCTCGGGCAGCACGCGCGCCGCCAGCCCGGTCTCCACCAGCAGCGACAGACCGGGACGCGGGTGCGGCGCCATCACGAGCTTCACCAGCTCGTCACGCACCCGCTCGGCGGAGACGATCTCGATCCGGTCGGCCATGTCCCGCATGGCCGTGACCACGGCGGGGTCGACCGTGAAGCCGAGCTGCGAGGCGAACCGTGCCGCTCGCAGCATCCGCAGCGGGTCGTCGGAGAAGGAGTCCTCCGGGGTCCCGGGGGTGCGCAGCACCCCGTGCGCCAGGTCGACGATCCCGCCGTACGGGTCCTCGAACTTGCGGTCGGGCAAGGTCACCGCCATCGCGTTCACCGTGAAGTCGCGACGGCCGAGGTCGCCCTGAAGGGTGTCCCCGAAGTCCACCGCAGGCTTGCGGGAGTCCGCGTCGTAGGTGTCCGAGCGGTACGTCGTGATCTCGACCTGCCACTGGCCCTTGCGGCACCCGATCGTCCCGAACGACCTGCCCATGTCCCAGGTCGCGTCGGCCCAGCCGGCGAGGAGCCGCTCCGTCGTGTCCGGGCGCGCGGAGGTGGTGAAGTCCAGGTCGTTGTGCAGCCGGCCCAGCATCGCGTCGCGGACCGGACCACCGACCAGGGCGATCTGCTCACCGGCCTCGGTGAACCGGTCACCGAGCTCGTCGATGACCGGGGAGATGCGCAGCAGCTCCCGAACGGCGTTGTCCTGGGCCTCGCGCATGTTGCGCGGCTCGCCCGGCTGGCCCAGCTGCTGAGGGGGCGGTGCGGGCTCGTCGGACACGGGTGGCAACTCTATGCCAAGGCGCCACCTGCACCGGCAGCCGTCGTCCACTGGCTAGCCTTGCGCGTGTGACCCTCCCTGCAGTGCGCCGACTGCTGGCAGGACTCCTCGCAGCCGTCGTCGCGACGACGGGGACCACTGCGCTGACCCCGGACAGCGCCGCCGCCCGGGCCCGGAGCGAGCGCACCCCGCTGCAGGTCAGCATCGACACGCTCGCGCCCGGCGTCATCCCGCAACGGGGCAAGGTCACCGTCACGGGCCAGATCACGAACCGCTCGGACGAGACCTGGAGCGACCTCAACGTCTACCTCCTGACCTCGCCACAGCCGCTCCGGAGCCGCGCCCAGCTCGACCGGGCCGCCCGGAGCGACGCCGCGGCCGAGGTCGGTGGCCGCGTCACCGGAGTCGGGCTCTTCGCCAAGGTGGGAGACCTGGCTCCGGGGGAGTCGTCCTCGTACCGGCTCTCCGTGAGGAGGGCCGACCTGGGGATCTCCGGGCAGCCCGGGGTCTACTGGGTCGGCGTCCACGTGCTCGGCGCACAGGACGGCGGGCGCGACTCGGTCGCCGACGGCCGGGCCCGGACCTTCATGCCGCTGCTGCCGCCGGAGGCGAGCGCCGCCGGGCTGCGGTCGCACACCCGGATGGCGCTGCTCGTCCCGTTCCGCCAGCCGGCGCACCGGGCCGGGGCCGCGCGCTTGACGGGAGTCGCCGGCTGGGACCGTCTGCTGGCCCCGGACGGTCGCCTGGACCGGCTGCTGTCCCTCACCGGGAACGCCACGGCGCCGCTGACCTGGATCGTCGACCCGGCCGTCCTCGACGCGGCCCGGTCGGTGGCCGCGGGCAACCCACCACTCGACAGCGGCCCCGACACGAACGGGTCGAGGGGTGGGGGCGGCACCTCACCCTCCCCTTCGCCCAGCGGGTCCGCGTCGCCTTCCGGATCTGCGTCGAGCTCCCCTTCCGGTCCCGCGTCGGGCTCGCCCTCCAGCTCCTCGTCGAGCTCGTCGTCGAGCTCCCCGTCCAGCTCCCCGACCGGCTCCCCGTCCGGCTCCCCGACCGGCTCCCCGACCGGGGGGTCCGCGTCGGCAGCGAGCGCCCAGCCGGCCGCGTTGCGCGCGGGCGCCTGGCTCGACGAGTTCGGTCGGCAGGCGGGCTCCCACACCGTGGCCGCCCTGCCGTACGGCGACCTCGACGTGGCTGCGGCCCTCGGCGGGCAGTTCCCCGCCCTGTTCCGGCAGGCCGCCGGGCTCGGCACAGCCACGATGGCGGGGCTGGGCGTCGCGAACCCGTTGCCGGTGGTCGACCCGCTCGACGGGTCCTTGCCGCCTACCGCGCTGCGCCGGGTGGGCGCCGGCACGACCGTGCTCCTGGACAGGTCCGCCGCGCCGCGCGAACGGGACCCGGTGGTGGCGCGCTCCGGTCGGGCGCCCGTCGTCCTCACCCTGCCGCCGGCCGACGTCGCCGGCCCTGGGCCGAACCGCCCGCTGGACGCGCTGGCGGTCCGTCAGCGGCTGTTGAGCGAGGCGGCCCTGCACGCCATGTCCGCGAACCGTGACCAACCCATGGTCGTCTCGCTGCCGCCGTACTGGGACCCGGGACCGGGCTGGGCGGCCGCCAGGTTCTTCGGAGGCCTCGACACGTCCTGGCTCCAGCTGGTCGACCTGCCCGCCGTACTGGCGACCGCACCGGCCTCACCGGGCACGGTCTCGCCGGTGTATCCCCAGGCGCTGCGTGCGGCTCAGGTTCCGGTTGCGAACCTCTCCTCCACCCGCGCCCTGTCCCGTGCCGGGGACGTCTTCGCCGGGGTGCTGAGCGAGAACAACACGGTCGACGACGTGCTCGCCAAGGCCGCATTGCTGGGCTCCTCCTACGGGGCCCGGTCCCGCCCGACGCGGGCCCGGGGCGAGACCGACAGCACGACCCGCTACGTGCGCGGCCAGATGTCCCAGGTCCACATCGAGGGCCCGCCATTCGTGATGATGTCGGGCGAGTCGGGGCCGATCCAGGTCACGTTGGTCAACGACCTGCCGCAGACGGTGACCGTGGGGCTGTCGATGTCCACGCCCGGGTCCGACCTGAGCATCGCCAAGCACGACCCGGTCACCCTCGGTCCCGGAAGGCGTACGTCGATCCGGCTCGAGGCCCGCTCCACCGACATCGGCGTGCACTCGGTCACGCTGCGGGTCACCGACCCGTTCGGGGCGCCGCTCGGCAGCCGCGCCGAGTTCAACGTCCGCACGAGCCACGTGAGCACGATCATCTGGGTGATCATGGGCGGCGGCGCCGCCCTGCTGTTCCTCGCCATCGCGGTCCGGCTGCTGCGCCGGATCAGACGGCGCCAGGCCACCCATGGTCCCCTGCTGCCGCGGGACCCGAACGACCGTCGAGGTCAGGAGCTGAAGGCGTGAGCGGGACGCAGGGCACGGGTACGGAGCCCGGCAGCGGCAGCGGCACCGGGAGCGGCGCCGACACTGGCGCCGGGACGGACACGAGCATCCTGTCCTCCAGCGCGGTGATGGCCGCCGGGACGGTGGTGTCGCGGGTCAGCGGGTTCGTCCGCAACGCCCTCCTGGCCGCTGCCCTGGGCACGGCACTGCACGCGGACGTGTTCACGATCGCCAACACGATCCCGAACATGCTCTACATCCTGCTCGCGGGCGGCGTCTTCAACGCCGTCCTCGTGCCCCAGCTGGTGCGGGCGCAGAAGTCGGACCCGGACGGAGGGGCGGGCTACACCAATCGCGTCATCACGCTCGCTGCGGTGTTCCTGGTCGGGGTCAGCGCGGTGCTGGTCATCCTGGCCCCGCTGCTCATGCGGCTCTTCCTCGACTCATCGTTCTTCACCCCCGAGCTCACCGCGCAGCGCGAGTCCGTGATCGCGTTCGCCCGCTACTGCGTCCCTCAGGTCTTCTTCTACGGGATGTTCGTGCTGGTCGGTCAGGTGCTCAACGCCCGGGGCAGCTTCGGGCCGATGATGTGGGCGCCGATCGCCAACAACGTCATCTCGGTGGCGGTGCTGGCGGTGTACCTGTGGTCCTTCGGCCCGGTGCACAACCTGTGCGGGCCGGGCGGCGTGACCGATCCGGCGGTCCTCGCGGGTCCCGGGTCCACCGTCGGCGGCTACACCGGCGGCCAGGAGCTGTTGCTCGGGCTCGGCTCGACCTTCGGGATCGCCGCGCAGCTGTTCATCCTCGTGCCGTTCCTGCGGCGCGCGGGGTTCACCTTCCGGCCCCGGTTCGACTTCCGCGGGACCGGGCTGGGACACACGCTGCGGCTCGGCACCTGGACGGTGCTGTTCGTGGTGGTCAACCAGGTCGCCTACACGGTGGTCGTCAAGATCGCCTCCTCAGGCACCGCGGACGCCTTCGCGGACGTCTGCGGCCCGCACCACAACGGCACCGGGTACACGATCTACTCCAACGCGTTCCTGCTCGTGATGGTCCCGCACGCGATCGCCACCGTCTCGCTGGCCACCGCCATGCTGCCCCGGCTCTCGGCGTACGCCGCCGACGCGGACCTCACCGGCGTCGCCCGCAGCGTGGCATCCACCCTGCGCACGGCGTTCGCGATGATCATCCCCTTCGCGCTCCTGCTCCCCCTGATCGCGCCGGACCTGAGCAACGTGATGATCGGGTACGGCGCCGCACGGCCGAACGTCCCGCAGTTCGCGGTCACACTCGCCCTGTTCGCGCCCGGGCTGGTCTTCTTCACGACCCACTACCTCATGCTCCGCGGCTTCTACTCCCTCGAGCGCACCCGCACGGTCTTCTGGGTCCAGTGCCTGATTGCGGCGACGAACATCGCGCTTGCCGTGGCGCTCACCCGCGAGGTGCCGCCGTCCGGGACCGCCCCGGGCCTGGTGCTGGCGTACGACGGCGCCTACCTCGTCGGCGCCGTGGGCTCCTACTCCCTGCTCCGGCACGTCCTCCGCGGGCTCGAGACCGCGGTGCTCGTGCGGTTCATGGTCCGGCTGCTCATCGCGGCGAGCATCGCGGCCTGCGTGGCCTGGGCGGCCAAGCACGCGCTGGAGCTGGTCTGGGTCTCGCCGACCGGCCGCGCGGCGACCGCAGGAGGCGGGAAGGTGCAGGCCGTGGGCGTCCTGGCCGTCACCGGCCTGGTCGACGTCGGGGTGCTCCTGCTGCTGGCCCGGGTCATGCGCATCACCGAGGTCAACAGCGTCATCAGCCTGCTCACCAGACGTCTACGTCGATGAGCGCACGCCCGTAGCATGGAGGTGCCGGGCCGGGTACCGGGCTCCGTGCCGGCACGGCAGGAACGCACTCGAGGAGCGAGGAGGGACGTGGCGGACACACCGTTGGGTCCCGCGACCGTCCTCGCCGGCAGGTTCGTCCTCGAGGACCTGCTCGACGAGACCGACGGAGCACGGTTCTGGCGGGCCACGGACCGGGTGCTGGCCCGCAACGTCGCCGTCCACGTGCTGCCGGACGACGACCCACGGGCCTCGCAGCTGCTGGACGCGGCGCGAGCCTCGGCCCTGGTCACCGACGGACACCTCCTGCGGGTCCTCGACGCCGCGGCGACCGACGGCGTGGTCTACGTCGTCAACGAGTGGGGATCGGGCGTCACCCTCGACCGGCTGGTGGCGGAGGGACCGCTCTCGCCACGGCGCGCGGCGTGGGTCGTCAAGGAGGTCTCCGCGGCGATCAGGACAGCGCACCTCAACGGCGTCGCGCACGGCCGGCTGCTCCCGGAGAACGTGATGGTCACCGAGGCCGGGTCGGTCAAGCTCATCGGGTTCGCGGTCGACGCCGTGCTGCGCTCGCCCGACGGCCGGCGAACGGTCACCGACGGCCGGCCGGTCACCGCGCAGGAGTCCGACGTGGTCAACCTCGCGGCCCTCCTGTACGCCGCGCTGGTGGGCCGTTGGCCGGGGACCGAGGGGTCTACGGTGCCGGTGGCGCCCAGCGAGCACGGCCGAGCACTACGGCCCCGCCGCGTCAGGGCCGGGATCCCGCGGCCGCTCGACGCCATCTGCGAGCAGGTCCTGAACCCGGACAGCCATCCGCAAGCCCTGCCGATCGACACCGCACACGAGATCCACGCCGCCCTCAGCGACTTCATCGGCGACCCCGGCGGCAGCACGAGCTGGGGGACCCAGCCCTCCCAGGAGCCCACCGCCGTCCTGGACCGCGACCGCCTCGAGCCGGCAGCCGACCCGGAGGCCACGCAGGCCGGCACGCCGGTGTTCCTCGACCAGGACGGCACGGGGTGGATGCCCGCGGCCCAGCCCGCTCGCAGCGCCGAACCGGGCCAGCCGGAGCCCCCCGAGGAGCCCGAGAACGCGGACGGCACAGGGAGGCCGAGCAGCCAGCCCGCGACCACCGCCTGGCGACCGCTGTCCCACGACGACTCCCCGACCCCCACCACCGAGTCGGCATCCCGGTCGACCCCCCGGGTCGCGGGTCCCTCGGCAGGCTCCCTCGAGGGCCCACTCACCGGGGAGCAGCGCAGCACCGGCGCAGGCAACGGACCCGTCCCCCCGGCTTGGGGGCCGGACGCAGACCACGAGCCGCCCGCCGACGACCCGGGCTGGGCGGCCGACGGCCGGGACCGCGCGCGACCCGGGCGGAGCTGGCTCCGGCTCGCCGTGGTGGTCGCCGTGGTGCTCGTCGTCGTGGTCGCGACCGTGATAGCCCTGAACCTCGGCCGCGGCTCCGGCGGTGGCTCCGGCGCGGCGCAGCCGCCGCCGAGCCCGTCCGCCTCCGGAACGCCGTCCGGGGTCCGGGTGCCCATCTCGGGGGTCACCGACTTCGACCCGCTGGCCGACCCTCCCGAGGAGAACCCCGGACTGGCGAAGCTCGCCATCGACGGCAAGCCGGGGACCGCCTGGCACACGGTCACCTACCGGGGGAACCCCAGGCTCGGGGGCCTCAAGAGCGGTGTGGGCCTCCTCGTGGACCTCGGGAAGCGGACCACCGTGGGGCAGGTCCAGCTGAGGCTGGACGGCCGGCCCACGTCGCTGGACATCCTCGCCGCCCCGAAGGCCCGATCGGCACCGACGAGCACGGACGGCCTCACCACGGCCGCGTCCGCGAAGGACGCCGGCACCGACGTCCGGGTCACCCTCCGCTCACGGGTCACCACCCGGTGGCTCGTGGTCTGGCTCACCTCGCTGCCACCGGCACCCGGCGGCTACCAGGGCAGGATCGCGGAGATCTCCGCCCGGTCATGAGCCGACCCGACCCGCCGGCGGGGGCCGGACCGGGCGACCCTGGCGCTGCCCCTGACCCCGGCCGCGACCACAGCCCCCACGGCGACCCCCACGGCGACCCCCACGGCGACCCCGACGACCGGACCCTGCTGCGGGCCCACCTGGACGGGGACGCACAGGCCTTCGGCACCCTGTTCACCCGGCACCGGGACCGGCTGTGGGCGGTGGCCCTGCGGACCACAGGCGATCCCGAGGAGGCCGCCGACGCCCTCCAGGACGCGCTCGTGGCGGCCTTCCGGCGTGCCGAGTCCTTCCGTGGCGACTCCGCCGTGACCACCTGGCTGCACCGCATCGTGGTGAACGCCTGCCTGGACCGGCTGCGCCGTCGCCGGGTCCGGCTTGCCGACCCGCTGCCGGAGGACCTCGACGATCAGGCCCGGACCACGGGAACCTGGGGCACGTGGGGCGGTTCCGTGCCGGTCTCCGCCAGCGTGGTGGACCCCGCTGAGCTCGCCGTGGACCACGAGCGGCGCGCCGCCGTACTCGCCGCTCTGGACCTGCTGCCGCCCGACCAGCGCGCAGCCCTCGTGCTCGTCGACATGGAGGGGTACTCCGTCGACGAGGCCGCGCAGATCCTGGACTGCCCGGTCGGCACCGTGAAGAGCCGATGCTCCCGAGGGCGGGCCAGGCTCCTGCCGCTCCTCCTCGAGCACCGGCCCTCGGTCGGCGGCGGGGCGGGGAACCGGCACGCCGCGCCGCGCGTCGGACCGACGCAGGGATCGGCCGATGCGGAGGAGGTGGGACGCGGTGACACCTGAGCAGGAGGAGCAGGTACGTCGAGCGCTCGCCGCCGCGGCCCACCCCGACAGGGACGTGCACCGGACGGGCGAACCGGGTGGCCCACGCCCGGCGGATCCCTCGATGCCCGCCGACGTGGTCGCCCGCCTCGACGGGGTGCTGGCAGAGCTCGCCACCGAGCGGGCCGCCGGTGTCGGGTCGTACAACTCCCGGCCCGACGCGTCCCGGCCCGACATCTCGCCGGCCGCCCTCACACTGGCCGGCCGTGGTGCCGCGCGCAAACGACGCTGGCCGCGCACGCTGGCGGTCGCGGCGGCGGCCGCGGTCGTCGTGGCAGGCGGGGCAGCGGCGGTCATCGGCGGGTTCGGGACCTCGTCGACGTCCAACGACAGCTCCGCCGGCAGTGCCGCGGAGAGCCACGCCGGCTCGAACCCCAGCCCCTCCCGCCAGAAGATCTCCGGACGCCCCCAGGCCGCCCTGCCGCTGCGTCCTTCGGCCGGCAACAAGGCTCCAGGCGCCGACGGCGGTCCTCGCTCACCGGCCGCCGGACCGGCCGACGGACCTTTCACCCGCCCAGACCTCCACCGGGCCACCCTGCGCCGGGACGTGGAGCGCCTGGTGGCCGGCGGCCCCGCGGCCCTCCTCCGGCGCGCAGCGGACCAGCCCGGCTGCCGCGCTCCTGCCGTGCGCGCCGGCGAGCAGCGGCTCGCGGTGCGCCTGGACGGCCGAGCCGCGTCCCTCGTGCTCGGAGTCACGACCGGCGGCCGGCGTACGGCGCGGGTCTACTCCTGCACCGACCCCCGGAAGCCGGTGGCGACGACCACCGTGCCGGTCTCCATGCCCTGACCCAGGCACTCCAGCCCCCCCGGCCCGGAAC
>JAWWPF010000163.1:0-8787 GCA_033850795.1 Nocardioidaceae bacterium
GGGCCGCCGCGGCGCGCCCGCTGCGGCTGGTGGTTCCAGGGTCATCGGTGAGCTCCGTCAGGCGGTTGTGGTGTCAGCAGGAGCATTGGGGCTCAGGAGTCGTTCCCCGATCGGGAGCGCGAGGGACGCGCCCAAGTCGGCCATGTCGAGCGAGACGTCGATGTCGGCCTGACCGCCGGCCAGGGCCTCGCGCAGGTTGCCGCAGAACGCGTCGAGTTCGGTGACGGTCTCGGCCTCCAGCTCGTAGATCGCCAGGTACTTCTGGGTGGGGCCGCCGACGCCGGGCAGGGTTTCGATGCCCTGCGCCAGCTTGTACCGGGTCGCGGCGACCACGCCTTTGATGCCGACGACGTCATGCAGGTGCTTGGTGTCGTACCAGCGGTTGTAGTCGTCCTCGGTGGCCTCGGAGACGGGGCTGGTGAAGGCGAGCATGAGCGATCGCGGCACAGGAAACTCCTCAGGAGGTGGTGACGGGGGAGAGGTGGACGCCGACCTCGGCGGCCGCGGCGTCGTCGGAGCCGACGACGGAGGTCCAGGAGCGCAGGCCGGGCTGCCCCGCGCCACCAAGAAGGGCCCGGGCGGCCAGGAAGCCGCTGCGGGCGGTGACGTCATAGACGTCGGTGACAGAGCCGACGACGGTGCAGCTCCCGGCCGAGCCCTCAGCGAGCACGGTCGCGGTGGCCCGCCCACCGCCGCCGCGGCTGTGGTCGCTCGGCCGGTCGGCCCAGGCAGCGAATCCGCGGCGCACGGCGCGGAGCACCGGCGGTCGGTGCAGCGCCGCCGCAAGCCCGGCCAGCACGGGCCCGGCGACCGCCGGCGCAGGCACGGTCATCACCGACTGGATCGCCGCGGACGGCCAGATCGAATGCAGAACCACCGCATCCGGGAGCGGGAAACGGATGCCGCCCAACGCGGCATCGGACCGGCCGGGGGACGTGAACGAGACCCCGTGGCGCCCGGCGCGGGGAGCTCCGCCGGCGATGATCTCGACCGTCGAGCGGGCGGTGGCGACGGACGGCTTCATCCCGACGATCCGGTAGGCCACGGTCAGGCGGTGCACCTCGCCCACCGCGCCCGCGGCCCGTACGGCGGACAGGTCCGCGGCGACGCCGAGCCCGAGCGACGGCAGGAGCGTCACCTGGGCATCGCGGCCGAATTCCGTGGCGACCCGCGCCACCCAGCGGGGTTCGCCGGAGAAGTCGATCCAGTGCGCGCCCCCGCGCAGGGCCGCGGCCAACATCACCGGCCCGTACTGCGTGGCCGGCCCGACGGCGCCCACCACAACGGCGGCGTCGCCCAGGACGCGGTCCAGGTCGTCGGGGTCGAGGTTCGCGACCCGCATCTCCGCGTCCAGGCCGGCGGTCGCCGCCGCGAGAGCATCCGCGCGCCGGCCGACCGCGACCGGCCGCAGCCCCGCATCGGCGGCCAGGCGGACGACCCGCCGGCCGGTGGCGCCGGTCGCGCCGAGCACGACCAACCGATCTCTCAACCGCTGCTCCCAAGCATTGCTGTACCGTACAACGTACGCTACCGTCGCACCACCATGAAGACGCAACGGGTTGCGCGCGGCACCGTCACGGTGGACGCCATCGAGGAAGCGGCGCTCCGGATCGCCGATTCCGAGGGCTTGGAGGCGCTCAACATGCGCCGTCTCGCCGGCGACCTCGGCGTCGGGGTGATGACGCTCTACGGCTACGTCCGCACCAAGGACGAGCTCATCGAGCGGATCACCGAGCGGGCCATCGCCGAACTGACGATCCCTCAGACAGGGACCTGGACCGAGCGACTGGAGCAGCTCTTCGGGAACCTGCGCGCGCTGTTGCTCGCCCACCCCGCGGTCCTCTACGCCGACGCCGCGCGCCCCTTGTCCGGCCCGGGGGCGCTGCAGAGCGCCGACGCCGCCCTGGGTGCCCTCCGCGCCGGTGGGCTCGACGGGGAGCAGGCCGTCACGGCGCTGAGCACCCTGATCGCGTACACCTTCGGCTCGGCGATGTTCCGCCTGCACCAGAGGGCGGACGACCACCAGGACTACTCCAAGCACATCCGCGGCGTCGACCCGGACGAGTTGCCGAACGTCGCGGCGGTCACCCCGCACCTGCTGTCCCGCGGCAGCGAGGCCGAGTTCCGCGTCGGCCTGCGCCTGATCATCGACGGCCTGGCCCGCCAGGCGGAGGGCACCTCATGACCATCACTTCCCGAGTCACCGATCCGCTCCATCAGCCCGGCGGGCCGAAGACCTACTGGACGACGATCAACGCCGAGGAGAATTTGCCCGGGGTCGTCACCCCGCTCTCCGGAAGCTTCTGGATCAAGCCGGTCACGGTCGGCACTCTCGGCGCCTTCGTCGAACTCGGGGTGCTCCCGGAATCGGCCGCCCGGATGTCGGAGGACGTGGACGAGCGGATCTGCTCGGTCATCTTCGGGCGGTTCTGCGCCAACATCGATCTGATCCGTGCCTGCGCCGACAAGACCCCGGGCACCTCCGGCGACGCGGTGGAACTGCAGCTGTTTGCCAACGTGCGTCCCGGAATCCCGAAGCAGGGCGCGCCCTGGCGCTACCCGATCGTCGGGTTCAAGGCGCCGCGCGCCGCGGCCGGCGTCGCGGGCTGGATGCAGCGCGAGTTCGACCGCAGCCAGGACTGGTGGCGTCGCTCGATCGCCCAGGTCGGTAGCGACGACGTGGTCAAGGCGCGGCTGCGGTTGCAGGGCGCGCAGGACAACATGACCCGCGTCATGCGCCCGCACACCCTCGGCACGTTCATCACCCAGGGCGTGCTGGACCAGGTCCGCGTTCTCGTCGAGAGCGCCGGCCGGCCCGACCTGCTGCTCGAACTCTCCCGCGGCGGCGGCTCGCTCGAGGAGACCGAGATGCTGGAGATGCTCTGGGAGGTTTCCCGGGGCCGGGTGAGCGTCGAGACGTTCCTGGGGCAGTACGGCTTCCACGGCCCGGGCGAGGCCGCGGCGTCCGCCACAGTCTGGCGCGAGAACCCGGCTGCGCTCGACTCCGTCCTGGAGACCTACCGGAGCATGTCCGAGGACCGGGCCCCGCACCTGCTCGCGCCCCAGGTCGCCGCGCAGCGGGCTCAGGCCAGCGCTGAGCTGATGGCCACCCTGCCGCGGCGCAAGCGGCCGGTCGCCAAGTTCCTGCTCTCGCTCAGCGACAAGATGTGGCCGCTGCGCGAGACCGGGAAGGCGACGTTGCTGCACTCGATCGACGTCGGCCGCGCGTCGGCCCGCCGGATCGGGGAGTTCCTGGTCAAGGAGGGGCGGATCGGGGAGGTCGACGACGTCGCCTACCTCACCGTCGACGAACTCGTCGCCGATGACGGCCGCGCGGACTGGCACGAGACCGTGGCCGTGCGGCGCGCGAAGCGCGAGGAGTACCTGCTCATCGACCTGCCGCAGACCTGGGAGGGCGTGCCGGCGACCACCCGCGTCGACGCCCGGGCGGCCGCCACCGGTGCCGCCGAACTGGTGGCGATCTCCGGCAGCCCCGGCGTCGCCGAGGGGGTGGTGCGGATCGTGCGCGACCCGATGGTGGACGAGTTCGACGACGGCGAGGTGCTGGTCTGTGAGACCACCGACCCCTCCTGGGCGTCGTTGTTCCTGGCGGCGAATGCCCTGGTCATCGACGTCGGCAGCCCGATGAGTCACGGCGCGATCGTGGCCCGCGAACTCGGGCTGCCGTGCGTCATCAACACCCGCACCGGCACCCGCGAACTGCGCACCGGTGACCGCGTGCGGGTCGACGGCACCCGGGGCCGCGTCCAGATCCTGTCCCGAGCGGAGACCACCTGATGGCACGTCAGAACAAGCACCTCCGCAAGCGCGAGGAAGGCCGCTCCCGCATCCTCGCCGAGCGTCCACTGCGCGCGCTGGTCACCGGCGCCTCGGCCGGGATCGGCCGCGCGTTCGCCGAACTGCTGGCCGAGCACCGGCACGACCTGGTGCTGGTGGCCCGGCGCAAGGAGCTGCTCGAGCGGGCCGCGATCGAGATCGAGGCCCGGCACGGGGTGAGCTGCACCGTGCTGACCGCGGATCTGGCCGACCCGGAATCACCGCGGAAACTGGTCGCCGCGCTGGACCAGCTCGGCCTCGAGGTCGACGTCCTGGTCAACAACGCCGGCTACACGATGGACGGGCACTTCCTGTCCTACAGCTGGGAGGAGCACGAGGCCTACCAGCGGGTGATGGCGATCGCGCCGGCCGAGCTGACCTACCGGCTGCTGCCGGGGATGATCCGCCGCGGGTTCGGTCAGGTGCTGAACGTCGCCTCCGCCGCCTCCCTGATGCCGGCCACGCCGTTCAACGCCCTCTACGCGCCGTGCAAGCACCACATGACGATCCTGACCCGCAGCCTGGCCGGGGAGTACGCCCCCGCCGGGGTCTCGTTCTCGGTCTCGTTCCCGCCGCCCGTCGCCGACACCGGCATTGTCAACGACACCCCGCACGGCCAGGCCTGGGCGCGCTTCAGCTTCCTGCTCGCCACCACCGAGCAGTGCGCGCGCGTCGCCTACGACGCCGTGCAGGCCGGTCGCATGACCGCCGGCATCGGACCCGTCACCAAGGTCCTCGCGGTCCAGAACAAGCTCCTGCCGGCCAACACCAACGCCAAGCTCGGTGGCCTCACCGTGGCGTTCCTGTCCAAGGAAAAACCGATCGACTCCCCGCAGGCCGCGGGTCTGACGTAGAGAGACGAAGAGGAACACACGATGGCGCTGATCACCCGCGAGAACCCTTACGGCATCGACCCCGTCCGGGACCTGCACCACAGCCCGCCGCGCTACGACATCCCGATGTGGAGCGAGAACCTGCTCTTCTCCGGGACCGATTCCGGCACGGGGATGTTCTTTTATCACCACCTCGGGCTGGTGGCCGGCGCCCCGGACGTCTGGCGCGGGGACTTCGCGGTCTGCCTGCCCGACGGGCGTCAATACCTGTCGGTGACCTTCGGCAACGCCGAGGCCGCCAACGTGATCAGCGACGGCACCCTGCACATGGAGTGCCTGGAACCGCTGAAGAGCTGGCGGATCACCTTCGACGGGGCCTGCTTCGCGACCGACGCCGAGACCAACAAGCACAACTTCCTGGCCGTCGACCAGCTCCCGGTGAAGTTCAAGTTCGACATCCGCTGGGAAGCCTGCGTTCCGATGCACGAGGCCAAGAACAACGGCGCCCTCGCGTCCGGCTTCGACGTCCGCTACGAGCAGGCCGGGCGCTACTGGGGCTCGATGCAGATCGGCTCCGGGACTGAAGCTGAGCGCATCCCGCTGAACGGGGTCGGCTACCGCGACCACAGCGTCGGCCCGCGCGACTACTCCAAGTTCACCGGGCACGTGTGGCACTGGGGCGTGTTCGAGTCCGGCAACATCTTCGGCTGCCTGGCGATGGACGAGGGCACCCGGCTGAAGTGGGCCGCGCCCTACGTCGTGATCGACGGCGAGCTGGTCGAGTGCGAGTACGTCGACGGGCCGTACTGGGGACCGGGACGTGACGACTTCGACGACAAGACCTATGACTTCGTGCTCAAGGCCGCCGACGGCAAGGAGCACGTCATCCACGGCGAGAACCTCGACTACGGCTACTACTGGACCTGCATGAACCCTTCGCAGCTGAACTACGGCCGGGCGACGCACCGCATGATCGACGAGCAGATGTGGGTGTGCCGCGAGGTCGTCACCAAGTGGACCTGGAACGGCGAGGAGTCCCTGGGCCTGGTCGAGATCAGCCGCCGACTCGGAACCTGACGCATGGTCAACCTTCCCGCGGACCTCTTCAACTACCGCGACCTCGGCGGGCCTCCGGTACCGGGTGGGCGCCTGCGCACCGGGCTGCTGTTCCGGTCCAACGCGGTCGTCGGCCTGGAGGCCGAGGCGTCGGCCGGCCTGGGCCTGCGAACGGCGATCGACCTGCGCGAGCCGGGGGAGAAGCACGCCGAGCCGGCCACCGCCGGGTCGGCCCAACTGCACGAGGTGGAGATCATCGACGCGGATCCGGGCGCGCCCCACCACCTGGAGCCGTTCACCCACTGGCTGGTCGAATCGCGCGGGCACGCTCTGGTCGAGGTGATCCGCCTCCTCGCGCACGAGCCGCTGCCGGCGGTGTTCTTCTGCTCCTCGGGCAAGGACCGCACCGGCATGCTTGCGGGGTTGCTCCAGTCCGCCCTCGGGGTGAGCGACGCCGATGTCGTCGCGGGGTACGCCGAGACCGAACGCCTGATGCCGGAGAGCTACTTCGAACTCGCGTTGGTCCGCTCCCGCCGGGCCGGCCTCCCGGAGAACACCGCCGCCGTCGGCCTCGGTTCGCCCCCTGAGTTGATGGCGCAGGTCCTGGCCGGGGTGCGCGAGCGACACGGCGGCGCGGCCGCCTACCTGTCCGACCACGGCCTCGCGGCCGCCGACCTCGACCGGCTGCGTTCGCGGCTGGTCGTCTGAACGAGCACCCGAACCAGCAAAGGACGCGACGATGAGCGCAGTACGGACCGGAATCGGCCTCTGGGGCTCCCGCTACCTCGGCCCCAAGATGGGCATCCCCTACGCCCAGGCACTGCAGGCGACGGGGCAGATCGATCAGGTCGTGGTCTGGGACCAGCTGCAGAGCTGGTGGCCGCACGCGCTCTGGACACCGGAGAACTCGCCGATGGCGGCGATGCTGCCGGACATGGACTCGGTCGCGGACCCGTTCATCACCGTCGCCTTCGCGCTGTCCGGGCTGGACACCATGGGCTTCGCCGTCTGCACCGACGCGATTCGGCGGGAGCCGCCGGAGCTGGCCCAGACGATGTCGACGCTGGCCAGCGCGGCCGGCGGGAAGGCGACGCTCTCCCTCGGGGCCGGCGAGGTCCGGCACGTCACCCCGTTCGGGCGTAAGCGCTCGGTCGGGCTCAAGCGGCTGAACGAGGCGCTGCAGATCCTGCGGCTGCTCTGGGACGCGAAGGAGCCGGTCAACTTCGAGGGCGAGGTCTGGACGCTGAAGGACGCGTGGATCGGGGCCGGTGGGCAGCAGAACCGGCCCGAGGTGGTCGCCATGGGTGGAGGACCGAAGCTGGTCGAGATGGCCCTGGCCCACGCCGACGGCATGGGTACCGGCGCGCCGTTCGTCTACGCCGATGCGGCCAAGTACGGCGCCGCGGTCGCCGATTGGAAGACGCGCCTGAGCAGTCTGGGTCGCGATCCGGAGGAGTTCACCTTCGGGTTGCACCACATCACGTTCATCCTCAAGGACAAGGACTCCTTCGAGCAGTACGTCGATAACCCGCTGCTCAAGTGGTACGCCGCGACCGGCGGCCGGATCAACATGGCCGACTGGGAGCCGGAGGGCATCGAGCCGGTGATGCCGCTGGACTGGCACTACGCCCTGCACATGAAGCCGAACTCGACGCCTCACGAGGAGATCAAGCGCATCATCGACCAGGTCACGCCTGAGATGGTCCGCAAGACCTTCTTCCACGGCACTCCGGCGGACATCGCGGCGGAGATCAAGCCGTTCGTGGCGGCCGGCGCCAACCTCAACCTCATCGCGGATCTGGCGCCCCTGCTGATGCCGGTCGACCCCGCCCAAACCATCGAGGCTTCGGCCGAGATCTGCCGCCTGGTCAAGGCGCCCTAGTCCGCACGGCCGGTAGTTCAACGAAGGAGCAGCGATGCGGAACGTGAAGTACGGCATGGCCGGCGGGTTCTCCGACGTGGGGATGAACCGGGGCGCGGCGCAGGCGTTCGAGGCGGCCGGCTACGACTTCATGATCTGGGCGGACCAGATGTCGCTGACCATTCCCCGATCGATCTGGACCCCGGACATCATTCCGGCCGCGGCGGTGGTCGACGTCGACGCGTACCTGGAGCCGTGGCCGCTGGCCACCGACGCCGCCACCCATACCGAGCGCCTCGGGCTCGGCGTGACGGTCTGCGACGTCTTCCGGCGCGGCCCGGCCCACCTCGCCCAGCTTTCCCTGACGCTCAGTCACTTCTCGCAGGGGCGGTTCTTTCTCGGGCTGGGCACCGGGGAGATGCGGCACTTCCGCCCCTACGGGATCCCGCGGCCCAAGCCGTTCACGCACCTCGAGGAGTCGGTGAAGCTCACCAAACTGCTGATGGCCTCGGATGCCCCCGTCAGCTACGAGGGCCCGATCTGGACCCTGAACAACGCCACGATGACGCTGCAGCCCTACGGAGGACAGATCCCGAAGGTCTTCGTCGCCGGCGGCGGCCGGGCCCGCACGATCGCCGGCGAGCACGCGGACGGCTGGATCACGATGCAGCCGTTCGGTTCCACCCCCGAGCGGTACGCCGAGGACGTCGCCTACGTGAAGCACTGCGCGGACGAGGCCGGGCGCGATCCCGAGTCGATCGAGTTCTACGTCACCGCGTTCGCGCTGATCGGGACCAACGATGCCGGCGTCGACGAGCTGGTCAACCATCCCATCGCGAAGTGGGACGCGGTGGCGCTGATCACCGACGCCGAGTACTACCGCAGCTGGGCCGGCACCGAGCATCCGATCCGCCCGGATTACAACTACGCGCGTGATCTGATCTCGCCGGACTGGTCGCGCGAGGACGCGCTGGCCGTGATCGGGAAAGTTCCGGCGGAGGTCGTGCGCGGCGCCCGGGCCTGCGGCACCCCGGACGAGGTCGCCGCGCGGATCCAGCCGTACATCGAGGCCGGCGCGACCTGGATCAACCTCGTCGACTACTCCCCACTGCTGGGCAGCGGCCAGTTCGGCGAGACCGGCGATGCCGTCGACGTCTCCGTCGCCACCGTCAACCGGTTGCGCCACCTCAACGGGCAGTC
>JAWWPF010000167.1:0-2842 GCA_033850795.1 Nocardioidaceae bacterium
CACGGGCGTCACGCCAGTCTGCGGGTCCGGAGACGGGTCCGCGTTGTGCGCGATGTCGGTGACGAACGGGGTGTCGAAGTGCAGGACGTTCGCGGGGACCGCAACCGGGTTGGCGAGGTTGCCCTCGACGAGGCCGGTCTTGGTGACGTACTGCGGCAACCCGTTCGGGCCCGGCAGGAACTTGCCGTAGGGGTCGGTCGCCAACATCGGGATGTTGGTGACGTCGGCGTCGACGAGCTTGAGTCCGAGGCGCGTGGCAGCCTGCAGCTTGACCGCTGCCCAGGTGGACTCGCCGTCCGTCATGTCCGGCGAGCCGGGGTAGGTCTGGCCGGCGGCGAGGCCGGTGAGCAGCTTGCCGGTCGCGACCGCGGCCGGGTTGTTGGGACCGGCGGTGCCGGCACCCGCGGCGTACTCTCGCAGGAAGACCTGGTGGGACGCGTGCGAGGCGTAGGTCTGGCTCTGGTCGACCCACGGGGTGTCGGTGTTGCTGGCGTTCTGGACGTCGTCGGCGCAGGCCGCAGTCGCGGTCGGCGTTCCGCAGTTGGTTCCGAGGACGCCGTCCGGGCCCGGCTGGTTCTGGGCACGGGTGAGCACCATGAAGGCCTGGTTCGCCGGGACCTCGTCACCGGTGTTGGGCTTGCCGTCCGGGCCGAGCGTGCGCAGCGGGTCGTCCGCCCTGAGCGGCACGAACACCGTGTTTCCGCTCTTGACCGTCTGGTCGACTCCGTGGTCGAAGAACTGGCCGAAGAAGGTGAACAGGCTGTTGTAGGGCGGGGACAGGCCCACGTCAGTGGTCACGTTGGGGATGAACAGCGTCTGGTGGCTCGGCACGCAGTTGGCCGGGGCGCCTACCACCGGCGGGGTGGCCAGCGGGTCGGGGTCCGTGGTGCAGGGGAACTTGCCTGGCGCGTTCTGCGTCCGCACCGGGAACTCGGCAGCCGCGACGGCGGCCGGGTTGGTCGAGGTCTGGTCGACGATCAGGTTGCTGATGGTCCGCGGCTGCGAGTCCACCACGTTGCCCGGGTGCTCGTACGTCGGGTTCGACGGCGGGAATCCCGGCGGGGTGGCGTCAGCTCCACGCCAGAAGGGATTCGTCAGCCTGGGGAACACCTGGTCGGAGGCCGCGAACTTCGAGGGGTCGATGGTCGGTGTCGCGGGGTTAGCGGCCTTGAGGTTGTTGCAGGACCCGTCCACGGTCCGGAGACCGTAGGAAGTGAGGACGTCCGGGACCTGCTCCGCGTCGGGGATGCCGTCACCAGGCTGCGCAAGCAGCGTGCCGCACGGGTTCGACGCAGTGAGCGTCGTCGTGTGACGCTCGGCGATCTTGATCTGCTTGAGGATGAACGCCAGGTCGCCAGGCGTCACCACGAACCCGTTGCCGACCACGCCCGAGACCGTAGTGGCGGCGTTGCTCGCCGGCACGCCGGCGGTCTGCGTGATGAGCGCGACCGGGATCGCCAACGCGCTCGTCATGGCTACCCATCGGCGGACCCTCCCACGCGTCGACCGATGCCTGGAGCTTCTGGGCGGCTGCGTTCGTCGAGGGACTGGATCCGCGATTGCGGCTTTCCGGTGGATCAGTTTCATGGCGCACCAACCTGATAGACGACATTGCCGCCACCGTCGGGTGCCGCCCTTGAGAAAACCTTGCAGGTTTCTCAGGGATCGTTCAGGAGACGCCGACGGACTGGTCGCCGGCGCCCCGCGCGGAGGCGGCCTCCACCTCCTTTCGCGAGGGGCGGAGCCCGGGCGCGTGGTGGCGCTCGAGCCGTCTGCGGCGGGGGCGCCGCAGCCAACAGCCGAGCGGCAGAGCGCCGGCCAGGAGCGCCGACAGACCCGTCAGGAGGGTGCTCATCGGGGCCCGGGAGAGCACCGCCGTCGGGCGGGATCCCGCGGGACCGGTCGTCCAGGTGTAGCCGGCGGTCACCGTGCGCGAGGCGCCGCGGGTGACCCGTACCTGCATCGGGTTCCGGCCGGCTGCCAGGTCCTGCACGGGGGCCGACCAGTGACCCTCGCCGAGGGGTACGGCGGCCACCTCACGCCCGTCGCCGAGCCGGACCGTCACCGCGGTCACCGGCTCGGGAGCCGGACGGCGGGTGTCGAAGGCGTCGACGAGCAACACAGCGGGGCCCGGCCGGTTCGGACGGACGTCGACGGACTCCTGGAGGTCCTGGACCTGACCGGACAGCGGGCCGGAGGTCGGGCGTGGCCCGGCGTCCACGAGCTGAGGCTCGGTGGCCGGCTGGCCGTTGGTCAGCACCGCCGTGGCCAGGACGACCAGCACCGCGACGGCTGCCTCCGCCGCGACCGTGCGCCGAGGCAGGCGGAAGTCGTCGGATCTGCGCACCCGACGGTGGTTCGCGAGCGCCAGGGCTCCCGCAGCACCGACGAGAGCCAGCTTGAGGAGCAGCATCCGGCCATACACCGTGGTGACCGCCGCGTCGAGCGAGACCACCACATGGCTCGCCAGGTAGACGCCGGTCACGACCGCTACGCCCACGCAGCACCCGGCCGGTGCGGCGAACCCCCGCACGGCCACCCGCAACGGTAGCGCCGGGAGCCGCCGGGACACCCGCGAACCGACGATGACGATGGCCAGACAGAGCACGGCACCGGCCCAGGTCAGGGCAGCGACCAGGTGGACAGCCGTCGCAAGGACCCGGAGCAGGTCGACCTGTCGGCCGGTCCCGGCGTGTCCGAGCAGCGCGGCGCCGACCGCGGCCAGGGTCGCCCCGGCCACCACCGGGACCGCCGTACGACGACGCGTCTGGGTCCGCCGGTAGCCGACCGTCGCCAGGAGGAGGAGCACGAGCCCCGCCTCCCGGACCCCCCAGCGGGTCCC
>JAWWPF010000195.1:0-2884 GCA_033850795.1 Nocardioidaceae bacterium
CCGTCATCGGGTGCTTCACCTCGACACTACGGGAGAACGCCTTGAGCGCTTCGGCCTCCTCCGGAGGGAAGTAGCCGGCGTCCTTGTAGACCTCGATCCGGGTGCAGACGCCGGTCAGGTCGAGCTCGGGGTGGAACTGGGTGGCGTAGACGTGCCGGCCCACCCGGAACGCCTGCACCGGGCAGGCCTCGGAGGTGGCCAGGCTCACCGCTCCTTCGGGCAACCGGGCGAGCCCCTCCTTGTGGCCGCCGTACGCCGCGAACGCCGTGGGGACGCCCGCGAAGAGCGGGTCCGCCTCGCCCTCCGGGGTCAGGCGTACGGCGAGCGGGCCGACCGGCTCGGGCCAGCTGCGGTCGACCAGGCCACCTTGGTGGATGCCGAGGGTGCCGATGCCGTAGCAGGCGCCGAGGAAGGGGAAGTCGGCTGCGACCACGTCGTCGAGCAGGGCCGAGATCTGCTCCTCCGCCCGGCGCTGGGCCTCGGACTTCGTCGGCTCAGGGTCGCTCGCGGTCCACGGACCGCCCCCGAGGATGATCCCCGACCAGTCCTCCAGCGAGACCGGGGGCAGCTCGTCGGCCACCAGGTTCACCACCGGCAGCTCGGCCTCGGAGAGCCCGGTGAAGCGCAGGAACGACTCGTACTCGTTCTCGGCCGCCTCCTTCTCCGCCCGGCTGGAGAGCAGCAGGAACGGCTTCACTCAGTCACCGCCGTACGGCACGCCGAGGGACTCCAGGCGGGACCGGCCGCCGTCGAGGGCGGTCAGCACCCAGGCGCCGTCGGGGGTCAGGGTGAAGGTGTGCTCGAAGTGCGCGGCCCACGACCCGTCGCGGGTCGAGATGGTCCACCGGTCGTCGGCCATGTAGGTCTGCTCGGTCCCCAGCGTCACCATCGGCTCGACCGCGAGGGCCAGGCCCCGCTCCAGCTTCGGACCCCGTCCCGGGCGACCCACGTTGGGGACGTTCGGGGGCTGGTGCATGGCGGTGCCGATCCCGTGACCGGTGAAGTCCTCCAGGATTCCGTACGAGGTCTCGACGCCGCTCGACCGGCGTGCGGCCTCCTCCGCGCGCACGTGCGCCTCCACGGCGTGGGAGATGTCGCTGACCCGGCCGCCGAGACGGGCGGCGGCGATGCCCGCCCACAACGACTCCTCGGTGACCCGCATCAGCTCGGTGACCTCCGCGGAGACCTCGCCCACGGCCACGGTCACGGCGGCGTCGCCGTGCCAGCCGTCGACGATCGCGCCGCAGTCGATCGAGATGACGTCGCCGTGCTCGAGCACCCGGGCGCCCGGGATCCCGTGCACCACTTCGTCGTTCACCGAGGCGCAGATGGTCGCCGGGAACGGCGGGTGGCTGTAGCCCAGGAAGGAGGGCACCCCGCCGGCGTCGCGGATGTTCTTCTCCGCGATCGCGTCGAGCTCGCCGGTGCTGATGCCGGGGACGACCCTCGAGCGGAGCAGCTCCAGCGTCTGGCCGACGAGCAGCCCGGCGACCCGCATCTTCGCTATCTGTGCGGGGTTCTTGATCTCGATCCCGCGGTCGCGCCAGCCCATCAGGCCTGTTCCATGACGACAGGCCCTAGCTCTCGTGGACTTCCTTCAGCGCCCCGAGGATGCGCCGGGTGATCTCCTCGACCTCGCCCATGCCGTCGACCTCGATCAGCAGCCCGCGCTCGCGGTAGACGTCGATCAGCGGCTCGGTCTGCTCGGCGTAGACCTCCTGGCGGCGCCGGATGACGTCCTCGGTGTCGTCGGAGCGACCGTCGGTCTCGGCGCGCGACAGCAGCCGCTGGACGAGCTCCTCCTGGTCGACGGTCAGGCACACGACCGCGTCGAGCTTGTGCCCGGTGTACTTGATCATCCCGTCGAGCTCCTCGACCTGCTGGAGCGTGCGCGGGTAGCCGTCGAGCAGGAAGCCCTGCTCGGCGTCGGGCTCGTCGATGCGGTTGCGCACCATCAGGTTGGTGATCTCGTCGGGGACGTACTCCCCCGCGTCCATGTACTCCTTGGCCTTGACGCCCAGGTCGGTGCCGTCGGAGACGTTGGCGCGGAAGATGTCACCGGTGGAGATCGCGGGGACACCGAAACGGTCGGCCACGAACTTGGCCTGGGTGCCCTTGCCGGCCCCGGGGGGCCCCATCAGGATCAGTCGCATTTATCGGAGGAATCCTTCGTAGTTGCGCTGCTGCAGCTGGCTCTCGATCTGCTTCACGGTGTCGAGCGCGACGCCGACCATGATCAGCAGGGAGGTGCCGCCGAACGGGAAGTTCTGACTGGCTTGCACCCAGACCAGCGCGATCAACGGGATGATCGAGATCGTGCCGAGGTAGAGCGCACCGGGCAGCGTGATGCGGGACAGGACGTAGTTGAGGTACTCCTCGGTCGGCTTGCCCGCCCGGATCCCGGGGATGAAGCCGCCGTACTGCTTCATGTTGTCGGCGACCTCGTGGGGGTCGAACGTGATCGCGACGTAGAAGTAGGTGAAGAAGATGATCAGGCCGAAGTACGCCGCCATGTACAGCGGGTGGTCGCCGCGGACGAAGTTCGTCGCGATCCAGCGCATGAAGGGACTGGTCGAGCCCTGGTTGAACTGCACGGCCATCGCCGGGAGGTAGAGCAGGCTGGAGGCGAAGATGACCGGGATGACGCCGGCCTGGTTGACCTTCAGCGGGATGTAGGTGGAGGAGCCGCCGAACATCTTGCGGCCCACCATCCGGCGGGCGTACTGCACCGGTATCCGCCGCTGGGCCTGCTCGATGAACACGACGGCGGCCATGATCACGAGGCCGAGCAGGATCACCATCGCGAAGACCCAGGGACCGCGCGCCTTCTCCACACCCCAGAGGGTCACCGGGAAGGTGGCCACCACCTGGGTGAAGATCATGA
>JAWWPF010000204.1:0-2823 GCA_033850795.1 Nocardioidaceae bacterium
AACAAGTCTATAGATCGCTCAGAGCGGAGTGGCCAGGAAATCAGTCTAGGAATCCGGCCGCTCCGCCGCTTGGCCGTGCAGACTAGGTGCAGGGCGTGTCATACCGCCGCGAATGCCCGCCCAGGCACCCAGGCTTCGGCAGCACGCGCCGCCTGACACAGCCCCATTCATAACGGATCACAGCGCGGCCGAAGGCCGGCTACGGCACGAGTTCGCCGGTGAGGCGGACGAGCAGACGCATGTGCATGCCCGCCTCGACTGGGTTCACCCGATCCACAACGAGCTCGAACGGGCGCTCCATGATCCGGTGCACGTAGTGGAGCAGTGGATCCGGGACATATCCGAGACGGTCGCCGCTCTGCCTCACAAGCAAGGCACCCTCGTTGACCTCGTTGTCGGTCTCGAGCTGCAGTTCAAGACGATCGCCTGGTTTCAGGTCGTCGATGGCAGCGCGCTCCTCAGACGTCAGGTGTCGGATCCCGTGTAAGAGGAATGGCAGGCTGACAGGTCCCGGCTGGGGCAGTGGACTCAGCTCGTAGGTGTCGCCGGTGCGACCACCGCCCGACACCGCGAGCACCTCAAGGGGCTCAGCCGTGGCACCCAAGCCCAACTGCTCCAGCGTTTCGGCCCGCTCTGGCCGGTGAGGGCCCATGACCCGTTCGGCGAAGATCGGAAAGAGCGACTTGCTCTCGTGCACTCGTCCGAGCGGGAGTCCCGGCAGAGCTCGCGTCACGCCGTCGTCGTAGTGGAAGCGGAAGATGTGTTGGTCGTAGCTCAAGACGCCGACGCGGCTGTGGCGACGGGTCTCGGGGTCCCGCCGACTGACAATGAGCGTGTCAGTCTTCAGCGGCGTCACCATGGCAACCTCCTGTGGTTCTCGCGTCCCACCTGCTCCAAGAAGGTAGACGGGACTCCGACAGCAGTCAGGTCGGTCGTAATGCGGCGCGGGCGGTGGTTGCGACGGCGAGGTCGACGCCCGTGATCTCCCGCCACCGGACGCGCGAAGCGCCGGCGATTTGCTCGAGGACGTCGAGGGTCGCGCTGTTGGCGGGCGGCGGGGAGAAGCGGTCGTGTCCGCTTCGCCACCCGAGCGCGAACAACAGGTCGCTGATCTCGTCGCGCCACTCCTGGGCCGGTACGCCGCTGCCGACCACGGCGAGTGCCATCCAGCCCGCCTGGCGCTCGGCGTCCTTGGTCCCCAAAGGCAGGCGCCCGACGATGTGCCGCCAGAGCGCCTGCGGATCCTGTCCACAACGCGTGGCGGCTGCGGTCGGAGCGAGTCGACCCTTGCGGACGCTGACCAGCCCGAGGGCACGCGCTGTGGTGCGGATGTCGGCAACGGGATAGGTGATGTCCTCCCGGTTCGCCTTACCGATCCACCAGTCGCGGATCCCGCTGCGTTCGGCGACCTGCTCGACTACCGCCGGCGGTAGATACCCCGCGGCGGTCAGCGCGACGCCGTCGCCGATGACCTCAAGGAAGACCCGGTACGTCTCGGTGAGCCGTGCAGCCTCGTCTTCGCTGACATCGGTGGGGCCGTGAGAGAACGGGCGGCCTAGCACCTCACGCAGCAGACGGATGCCGCGGTGTTCCAGCTGCTCGGCCAGCTCGGCCAGCTCCCCGGTCACCTCGACCGGCTCGGCGACCGCGACCGCAAGAGCAGCGTTGGTCTCCTCGACGTCGAAGTGGTCGGGCCGCCAGTCCAGGGGAAGCCAATCGTGCGCATGTGCCGCGTCGTCGAAGACGCCGGGGAGCTGCGCGTCGTCGTACCCACTGCGCACCCAGGCGGCGAGCTCCTCGTAGCCGCCGATCCCGCCACAGTCCTCGGGCGGGCAGGCCATCCGGCCGGCGGTGCAGCGCACCACCTCCGGCGGTGAGCCGAGCACCTCCTCGACCACGAGCTTGTGGTCCCAGCCGTCGCCGAAGTCGTACTCGTACCAGAGCTCGTCACCCTTCTCGGCGAGGATCTGGTCGAGCCGGACGTTGTCCTCCAGCAGCCCTTCCTCGCCCTCGTCGAGGTCGAAGTCGGTGATGAAGTACGGCGAACGGTGTTCGTTGCCGGTGCGGAACCGGTGGAGATGGGAGTCGTACCAGCCCATCGCGGACTGGATGACGTCATGGACCCGCGGCAACGTGAGGTCACCGGGCAACTCGAGGCGCCGCCAGATCGGCGGCTTCGCTCCGTGCAGGTCCAGGCGCACGCGGAAGCCACGCGTTGCGATCGGAACAGGAAGGAGCGTCGGCTCAGACCTCGCGTTGAGCTTCTCGAA
This sequence comes from Nocardioidaceae bacterium, assembly GCA_033850795.1. Taxonomy (GTDB): domain Bacteria; phylum Actinomycetota; class Actinomycetes; order Propionibacteriales; family Nocardioidaceae; genus Nocardioides_B. The sequence goes on from JAWWPF010000204.1 coordinate 2,271, forward strand.
GATGCTGGTGACCTGCCCGCTCATCAGCGCATCGAGGAGCGCCTTGCCCTCCGCCGGGCTGGCGCCGGCCATCAGTTGCTTCACGAGGTTCTGCAGATCGGGCGGGTCGAACTGGCCGGTCACGGCGACCAGTCAATCATTGATGCCCGGTGCAGCCGTCCACCCCGTCAGGACTTTCGTCCAGCGCGCGCAGGAACATGTGTGACGTCGACGGTTCCGGGCTGCCAGTCGATACCCGGAACGGCCCGGATCGGCGCGAACAAGTCGACGGCTCGCTGCCACGCGGCAGCGAAGTCTCGCGCGATCTGCTCTGCGGCATCGGGGCTGGTCTCGACGGCGAGGCGCCGTAGGCGTTCGACATCCCGCAGCTTGACGGTCACCGCCCAGCGCAGCGTCCCTTCGTCGCCGTGGTCCTCGATCACCTCGGCCTCCACGGACAGGATGCGGAAGGCATCCGCCTCCACAGCGTCGTCCAGCCCTGTCGTCGGCAACACGAGCCAGGCCACCTGATCCAACGGGCTGAGCTCGTGGGACTCGTCAGGAGCAAGATCGG
>JAWWPF010000331.1:0-5376 GCA_033850795.1 Nocardioidaceae bacterium
CTTCTCGGCGTCCGTCATCGTCATGACCCGCAGCGTGAGGATCTCGTCGATCTCGGTCGAGTCGAAGAGCGCGCCTGCGCTCTCCGCGGCGATCTCCGGGTGGTCGTAGAGGATGATCGGTGAGCCGAGCACGACGTCGCGGGCGCCGGGCGGCCCGGCGAGCACGGGGTAGCACCGGTCCTGCCGGCACCGGGCGGCAGCCGCTGCGGCCGTGGCGGGCGGCTCGAGCAGGGAGACGAAGCGGACTCCCTCTGCGACGAGCAGCAGGTGCGCGCCGATCAGCGAGACGGCGGTGGCCTCGTCCTTGCCGGTGACCTCGTCCGGGCAGGTGTTGCGCACCGCCACCGTCAGCCGGGCGTACCCGTCGTCACCTTCCGCGGCGACCCGGACCGTGGCGTCGAGCGGCGCCCGCCGGCGCACCAGCCGGCCCACCGGCGTGCCGTCCCCGTCCAGGACCGCCTCGACCTCCTCGCCGCCGGCGACCTGCACCCGGTGCTCGATCTGCTCGGTGGAGGCGCCAGGGAAGGCGTCGTCCAGGGCGTACGGCGGCAGCCCGATCTCGCACTCGGTCGCCTCCTGCCAGCTGAGCACGGACAGCCCGTCCACCAGCAGCTCCTCGACCGGCTGATAGCCGCCGTCCACGAGCTGCTGCACGGACCGGGTCTGGAGCTGCAGGAAGCGCAGGTGCACGGTAACCGTGGGGGCCGACCCCCCGTCGTCACGGACGGGCTCGAGGAGGCACTGCATCGTCATCGACGGTTGCTCCGCGAAGCTGTGGGTCGACGCCCGCGGCGGTCCCAGCACGCCGAACTGCCAGCGCGACCGGTTCTTCGACGAGCTGGCGCGGTAGGGGTAGAGCAGATAGCCCTCGTAGAGCACGGCATCCGCGACGGCCCGCGCCTGGTCCAGGGTCATGACGGTGCCTCCTGCCGGGACATCAGCAGCACCTGGACCGTCTCCTCCCACGAGGTCAGGCCGTGGCGGGCCCGGTAGTCCCCGAGCGCCGTCAGCACGTCGTGGTCGAGCCGCAGCCAGCCGGTGTGCGGGAAGTACGACGCGATCATCTGCCGCCATACGGTCACCGGGAGCCGGTAGGCGGCCTCGCAGTCCCAGGGGACCTGCTCGACGCCGAAGCCCGTGCTGCCCTTGGTGAAGACCGTGCCGGAGAAGAGCAGTGCCAGCGGGACGGTCCCCTCGCCGAGCGAGTGCAGGTAGCGGGACGCGGCGACCTCGAAGTCGTAGGTGCAGGGCAGGGCGAGGTCCACCTCCGTCACCGACGTGAAGCCCTGGACCATGGCGCTGCACTGCATCCACAGGAAGGGCTTCAAGGTCTGCGCCCAGCGGTCCCGCTCGCCGAACAGCCCCCGGAGCCCGCTCTCGTCGGCCACGTCGTAGCTGCGCCGCTGCGGCTCGATGCGGACCTGGCACCGCAGCGCGATCGCATGGATGCGCTGGCCGGTGGTCTCCTGGATCCGCAGCTTCGCGGTCAGCTGCGGTGCCGCGGCGTACGGCTCGGCGACGATGTCGGCGACCGTGAACTCGAACGTCACCCGGCGCCACCGCCCCTCGTGACCGGCGGTCGGACCGACTGCGGGACGGAGGCCGGGACCGGACGGCTCCGGTCGCGCACGTGGGCGAAGAAGTCCTCGATCGCCGCGTGCGCCTCCTGCCCGCCGTCGAACCCCCGCCACAGCGAGCGGAGCCGTCCGACCAGCTCGTAGCAAGCGTCGACCGGCACCAGGTGCGCACTGAAGGAGGGCTGGTCGCGGTCGGGGCTGCGCAGCAGCAGCGCCTCGACGTCGGGGCGGAGGACGCCCAGGTCGGGGTTCCCTCCCACGATCCGCTGCCAGGCGTCGAGCGGCAGCTCGGACTCGGTGGCCCCCGCGGGCCCCGGGTAGAACGCCACCGTGCGCTCCTGCACGGAGTTGAAGAACAAGAAGGCGAGCCCGACCGGGATCTGCAGCTCGTCCCACTCCCCGGCGCCGAGCCGGAAGCCGGGGAACGACAGGTACCGGTCGGGCACCGCCCGGTAGCGGAGCGCGGCGTCCTCGGCGGTGAACAGCAGGTAGCACCCGCGGCAGGTGCACATCAGCGCCCGGCTCTCGAGGTTCACCACGTGCGGGTGCTCGTCGCCGATCGGCTCCGCGCACATCTCGCACCGCTCGCCGGCGGGCGGCTGGGGTCGGGTGCTGGTGATGCGCCGCAGGGAGGACAGCGGCGACCGGGCGTAGCCGCTCACACCGGCACCGTCGCAGCCACCGCGACCGAGCTGATGCCGCCGTCGGTCAGCAGCGGAACCGGGGTCAGGTGCAGGGTCTCGCCGGGAGCCCCGTCGAGGCAGGCCCCGGCTCGCCGTACGTCGTAGTGGGCCCCGCAGCTCGGGCACCGAAGCACCGCCTCGCCGACCGCGGCGCCCAGCCTGCGGGCCAGCACCGCGTCCCGCAGCGACCCGTCGCACCGCGCGCACCGGTCGAGGTAGGCGAACAGCTCCGAGCCGAGGCGGGCGACCAGCACCGACGACGACGCCACCTCCACCGTGGTCACCGCCCCCGACGGCAGGTCGGCGAGCTGGGGGAGCGGCTCCCAGGTCGCCGACCTGGCGTCTGTGCCGCGGTCGAGGCGGGACCGCAGCGACGCCACCGGGATGACGCCCGAGACCCGCGGTTCCGCTGCGGACTCCTCCACGTCGATCGCGGTGACCTCGGGGGCGGCCGCCTCGATGGCGCCCTCCACCGCCATCTGCAGGGTGACCGCCGAGGACGGGCAGCCGTCACAGCTGCCGAGCAGCCGCAACCGGACGGTGCCCTCCTCGGTCACCTCGAGCAGCTCGACGTCGCCTCCGTGCGACCCGAGGTAGGGCCGCACGTCCTCCAGCGCCTGCTCGACGCGCAGGGTCACGTCGTACGGGTGCAGGCCGTGCACCAGCAGCAGCCCCGCGACGAGCTCGTCGCCGGCGAGGGCGGCCAGCGCCTGCTCGTCGAGACACCCGGCGTCGTAGAGGATGTCGAGAAGCCGCTCCAGGCCGGCCCCGTAGAGGTCCGCGGTCAGGCGCACCAGCTCCTCGGCGCGCTCCCGGGCGACGGCCCCGCCGGATCCGCTGGCGTCGAGCAGGGCGTCGATCCGCTCGCCGGTGACCCGTAGCCGGTCCACCGGGCCGAGGTCGGCCATCGTCGCCTAACCGGTCACGGAGGCAGTGGGCGAGTGGAGCATCTCGAGCACCTTGCCGTCGCCGAGGTACATGTGCACCCCGCACGGCAGGCACGGGTCGAAGCTGCGGACGGTCCGCATGATGTCGATCCCCTTGAAGTGCTCGCGGTCGTTCTCCTCGAACAGCGGCTGTCCCTGCACCGCGTCCTCGTAGGGGCCGGGTGTGCCGTAGGAGTCGCGTGGGTTCGCGTTCCACGGCGTCGGCGGGTAGGGGTGGTAGTTTGCGATCTTGCCGTCGCGGATCACCATGTGGTGCGAGAGCACGCCGCGGACCGCTTCGGTGAAGCCGCAGCCGATGCCCTCGTCGGGGACCTCGAACTTCTCCCAGGTCTTGGTGCGGCCGGCCCGGATCTCGACGAGTGCCTTCTCCGCGAAGTGCAGCGCGCATGCGGCGGCGTACGCCTGGAAGTAGGTGCGGGCCCGGTTCCGCTCGATGGTGTTGCTCCAGCGCGGGACCTTCCACTCCAGCTCGACGGGTCCCTTCAGGGCCGTCTTCGGGAGGTTGATCTTGACCGAGCTGCCGGTCGACTGCACGTAGCCGATGTCGACGAGACCGGCCAGGGCCGTGGACCACAGGCGGGCGAGCGGGCCGCCGCCGGTGTCCAGGGCGAGGTAGTCCTGGCCGTCGAACCACCGCGGGGACATCACCCACGAGTACTTGTCGTCGAGGTCGCGCTTCTGCGGGCGCGGGTTGGTGTGCTGGTTCCACGGGTGGCGACGGTCGACCGGGTTGCCGAGCGGGTCGTGGGTGACGAAGGTCTCCTGGTCCTCCCAGTCGTCGTAGTACGACGACCCCAGCAGGATGCGGATGCCGAGGTTGATCTCGACCAGGTCGGTGGTGACCAGCTTCCCGTCCACGACGATGCCGGGGGTGACGTACATCTTCCGGCCCCAGTTGGTCATGTCCTTGTAGTCGAAGTTGCAGTGCTCGGGGTCCTGGAAGGAGCCCCAGCAGGCGAGCAGGATCCGCCGGTTGCCGACCTCCTCGTAGCCGGGGAGCGCCTCGTAGAAGAAGTCGAAGAGGTCGTCGTGCATCGGCACGACCTTCTTCATGAACTCGACGTAGCGCATCAGCCGGGTCATGTAGTCGGTCATCAGCTGGATCGTCGCGACCGTCCCGACACCGCCCGGGTAGAGCGTCGAGGGGTGGACGTGCCGGCCCTCCATCAGGCAGAACATCTCCCGCGTCCAGCGGCTGACCTGCAGGGCCTCGCGGTAGAACTCACCGGTGAACGGGTTCAGCGACCGCATGATGTCGCCGACGGTGCGGTAGCCGTGCGCCTCCGCGTGCGGTGCCTCCGTGCGGTTCGCGAGCTCGAGGACGCCGGGGTTCGTCTCGGCCACCATCCGCTCGCAGTAGTCCACCCCGACCAGGTTCTCCTGGAAGATGTTGTGGTCGAACATGTACTCCGCAGCCTCGCCCAGGTTGACGATCCACTCCCCGAGGTGCGGCGGCTTGACGCCGTACGCCATGTTCTGCGCGTAGCAGGAGCAGGTGGCGTGGTTGTCCCCGCAGATCCCGCAGATCCGGCTGGTGATGAAGTGCGCGTCGCGAGGGTCCTTGCCCTTCATGAAGATCGAGTAGCCACGGAAGATCGAGCTGGTGCTGTGGCACTCCGCCACCATGCGCTTCCCGAAGTCGATCTTCGTGTAGATGCCCAGGCTGCCGACGATGCGGGTGATGGGGTCCCAGGCCATCTCCACCAGGTCCTTGTCGCCTGCTGCGGCCTGCGTGGTGCCAGGTCTCGGGATCGTCGACGTCATGCCAGTCCTCTCGTGCGGTCGTGGTTACCAGGTCCGGGTGGCACCGGTCGTCAGCCTCTTCCCCTTGGTGCGCCAGCGGGGCTCCTTGTCCAGGGTGCGGGTGGTCATCTTGCGGAGCCGGCTCATCGTGCTGCCGTACACGCCGACGGTGCTCGTGGAGAGCTTCGCGCCAGGCGGCTCGTCCATGAACGGCATGAACTTGTCGGGGAACCCCGGCATCGTGCAGCCGATGCAGATGCCGCCCACGTTCGGGCAGCCGCCCATCCCGTTCATCCACCCGCGCTTGGGGACGTTGCACTTGACGGTCGGGCCCCAGCACCCGAGCTTCACGATGCACTTGGGGGAGCCGTACTCCTCGGCGAAGTCGCCCTGCTCGTAGTAGCCGGCGCGGTCGCAGCCCTCGTG
>JAWWPF010000242.1:0-4966 GCA_033850795.1 Nocardioidaceae bacterium
GAGCGGGCGCGCTACGTCGAGCAGCAGGTCGTCGCCGGCGACCCGGCGCAGGCCCTGCTCGACACCGTCGGCACCAACCCCGCCAACCTCATCGTGGTCGGCAACCGCGGGCTCGGGGCCAACGAGGGGCAGCTCCTGGGATCCGTGCCGGGTGACGTCGTGAAGAACGCGGTCTGCGACGTGCTCGTCGTGCAGACCTCCGCGCTCGATGAGGAACGGCTGTTCGCGGCACAGCCGGCCGACGCCGGTGCCGACGGTGGCACTCCGCTCGCGGCGACCGACGGAGCAGGTCCGCCTGAGGGCTAGTGCACCAGCTTGTCGGGGGTGATCGGCAGGTCGCGGACCCGGATCCCGGTGGCGTTGTGGACCGCGTTCGCGACGGCCGCGGCAGAGCCCACGATCCCGATCTCCCCGATGCCCTTGGTGCCCATCGGGTTCGCGTGCTCGTCGGGCTCGTCCAGCCAGAGCACCTCGAGGTCGCCGACGTCGGCGTTGACCGGGACGTGGTAGTCGACGAGGTCGCGGGTCGCGATGTGCCCGAGGCGGTGGTCCATCACCGAGGCCTCGTGCAGCGCCATCGAGATGCCGAAGGTCATGCCGCCGATGAACTGCGACCGCGCGGTCCGTGGGTTCACGATCCGGCCGCAGGAGAAGACGCCGAGCATCCTCGGCACGCGCACCTCACCGGTGTCGACGTTCACGCGCGCCTCGACGAAGTGCGCGCCGAAGGAGTGCACCGCGAGCTTCTTCGCGTCGGGCAGCTTCTGCGGCGCGGAGTCCGAGACGCTGTCGCCGACCCCGGGATCCTCCCCGAACTTGTCACGAAAGGTCCGGGCCGCGGCCACCACGGTGGACCCCCACGAGCTCATGCCGGAGGAGCCACCCTCGACCGTGGCCATCGGCAGGGCCGTGTCGCCGATCTCCAGGTGCACGCACTCGAAGGGGCAGCCGAGGGCGTCGGCGGCGATCTGGGCCAGCGTGGTCCAGGTGCCGGTGCCGATGTCGGCGGCGCCGATGCGGACGTCGTAGCGGCCCTCACCGCGGTAGGTCACCGAAGCGACGGAGCCGGGCATGGTGAAGCCGGGATACGTCGCACTGGCGACCCCCATCCCGACCAGCCAGTCCCCCTCGCGTCGCGACCCGGGCGGCCGACGGTCGTCCCAGCCGAACCGCTCGGCGCCCCGGCGCAGGCACTCGACGAGCCTCCGGCTGGACCAGGGCCGGCCGGTCTCGGGGTCCTTCTCCGGCTCGTTGCGGACCCTGAGCTCCACCGGGTCGATGCCGCAGGCGTCGGCCAGCTCATCCATCGCCGACTCCAGCCCGTACATCCCCGGCGCCTCGCCGGGAGCGCGCATCCAGGACGGCACCGGGACGTCGAGCGCGGCCAGCCGGTGGGTCGTGCGCCGGTGCTCGGCGGCGTACATCACGCGCGAGACCACCGTGGTCTGCTCGGCGAACTCCTTGACGCGCGCTGTCTGCTCGGCCGCCTCGTGGGAGAGCGCCAGCAGGCGGCCGTCCCGGTCGGCGCCGAGCCGCACCCGCTGGATCGTCGGGGTGCGGTATCCGGCCAGCTCGAACATCTGCTGCCGGGTCAGCGCCATTTTCACCGGGCGCCCGGGCACCAGCTGAGCGGCCAGCACGGCCAGCACGTTGTGCGCGTGCGGCATGCCCTTCGACCCGAAGCCGCCACCGACGTACGGCGAGATCACCCGCACGTGCTCGGGGTCGAGCCCGAGGATCGGGGCCAGCGTGGTGCGAACACCGTGGGCGCCCTGCGTCGAGTCGTAGAGGGTGAGCCGGGGCCCGTCCTCCCAGATCGCGACACAGGCGTGCGGCTCCATCGGGTTGTTGTGCTCCATGGGCGTGGAGTAGGTGTGGTCCACGGTCACCGCCGCGGTCGCGAGTGCCCGGTCGACGCCTCCGTCGTCGGTGGTGGTGTCCTGGTCGGGGTTGACCGTCCCCGGCTGGTAGAGGTCGTCGCGGTCGGCCCGCAGCTCGGTGTCGTGCTCGTGCTCGTCGTACTCCACCCGCACGAGCTCAGCGGCGTGCCGGGCGATCTCCGAGGTCTCCGCCACCACGCCGCCGATGAGCTGGCCGCGGAAGGCGACGCCGTTGGACTGCAGGATCGTCAGCTCGCCGTCGTCCGTGGAGGCCAGCCGCGGCGCGTTCAGGTGCGTGAGGACCAGCAGCACGCCGTCGAGGGCCTCGGCGGCCGCGGTGTCGAAGCCGGTGACCCGACCCCGGGCCACGGTCGCCCGCACCGGATAGAGGTAGGCCGGGTCGTCCACCGGCTGCTCGAAGGCGTACGTCGCCGCTCCACGGACCTTGGCGGCGGCGTCGACGCGGACCCGGTCCTCGCCGATCTCGCGCGGGGTCAGCAGGTCGCTCATGCGGAACCTCCGAGCAGGCCGCGCAGCGTGGCCACGATCGTGTTGGTCGCCATCGGCACCTTCCAGGCCAGGTCCGGCAGCGGGTCGGCGGCGGCCAGCTCGGCGGCGGCCGCGGCCCGGAAGCTATCCTCGGTCGCCGCGGCGCCGCGCAGGGCCTCCTCGGCCCGGGTCGCTCGCCAGGGCTTGTGGGCCACGCCGCCGAGCGCGACGCGCACGTCGGCGACGACGCCGTCGCGCACGTCGAGGGCGGCGGCGACGGAGACCAGCGCGAAGGCGTACGACGCCCGCTCCCGGACCTTGCGGTAGGCCGAGCGCTCCGCCAGGGGCAGGGCCGGGAGCACCACGGCGGTGACGAGGTCACCGGGCTCCAGGGTGGTGTCCCGCTGGGGTGCATCACCCGGCAGCCGGTAGAGGTCGGCGAGGGCGATCCGGCGCGGGCCGGCTGCGCCGAGGACCTCCACGTCGGCGTCCAGCGCCGCGAGGGCGACGGCCATGTCCGAGGGGTGCGTGGCGATGCAGTGCTCGGAGGCGCCGAGGATCGCGTGCATCCGCTGGTGGCCGGGGATCGCCGGGCACCCCGAGCCCGGGTCGCGCTTGTTGCACGGCACCGTGGCGTCCTGGAAGTAGCTGCACCGGGTGCGCTGCAGCAGGTTGCCACCCGTGGTGGCGGCGTTGCGGATCTGCCCGGACGCCCCGGCCAGCAGCGCCTGCGCGAGGACCGGGTAGTGCCGCCGTACCTCCGGATGGGCCGCCAGGTCGCCGTTGCGGACGGTCGCGCCGATCCTCAAGCCCCCGTCGGCGGTGCGCTCGACGCCGTCGAGAGGGAGCCGGCTGACGTCGACCAGGGTCGTGGGATGGGCGATCCCCAGCCGGAGGTGGTCGACCAGGTTCGTGCCCCCGGCGAGGTACGCGACGCCCGGCGAGGTGACGGCCGTGGCGACCGCACCCGCCGGGTCGGCGGCCCGCTGGTAGGTGAACGGCGTCATCGGCCCGCCACCTCCCGGATCGCCGCGAGGATGTTCGGGTAGGCGGCGCAGCGGCACAGGTTGCCGCTCATGCGCTCGCGGATCTCGTCGTCGGTCAGCACGACCTCGGCGTTCAAGTCCTCGGTGACGTGGCTCGGGTAGCCGTCCGCGGCCTCCTGCAGCATCCCGACCGCCGAGCACACCTGACCCGGGGTGCAGTAGCCGCACTGCAGGCCGTCGTGGTCGACGAAGGACTGCTGGACCGGATGAAGCGCATCACCGTCGGCGAGGCCGGCGGCCGTGACCACCTCGGACCCGTCCTGCGCGACCGCGAGGGACAGGCACGACAACGTGCGCCGGCCGTCGAGCAGGACGGTGCAGGCACCGCACTGCCCGTGGTCACAGCCCTTCTTCGGCGAGGTGACCTCGAGTCGCTCCCGGAGCGCGTCGAGCAGGGAGGTCCGGGTGTCGACGGTGACGGTGCGCTCCCGACCGTCGACCTGCAGGGTGATCAAGGCGTCCACCAGGCTGGGTTACCCCGGCGTGGCCGCCGTACTCCCTGACGGCCCGGACGGAGCGCCGCCGTCGACAGGCTCAGTCAGGCTCGACGAGCTCACTCAGCGGGGCTGGCGCCCACCAGGTACGCGCCGAGCTCGCCGGCGAGGTCGGGGTGCACCCGGCCACGGACCCGGGTCCCCTCGCCGGTGTGGTCGATCGCCTCGACCTCACCGGAGACGTGGATCCGGTTGAGCAGGTCCCCGCGGTCGTAGGGCAGCAGAGCCTCGAACGGCACGCCGGGGCGCGGCAGGTCCGCCTCGATGGCGGCGAGCGCCTCCGCGATGCCCTCACCGGTCTTGGCAGAGACCACGACCGAGTGCGGCTCACGCTGCCGCAGCCGCGCGAGGACCATCGGGTCCGCGGCGTCGGCCTTGTTGATCACCACGAGCTCGGGGACCTTGTCCGCGCCGATCTCCGCGAAGACCTCCCGGACCGCGGCGAGCTGGCCCTCGGGGTCGGCGTGCGAGCCGTCGACCACGTGCAGGACCAGGTCGGAGTCGGCGACCTCCTCCAGGGTGGAGCGGAACGCCTCCACCAGCTGGTGCGGGAGGTGCCGCACGAACCCGACGGTGTCCGACATCGTGTAGACCCGGCCGTCGGCCGTCGTGGTCTTGCGGGTGGTCGGGTCGAGGGTCGCGAACAGCGCGTTCTCGACGAGCACCCCGGCGTGGGTGAGCCGGTTCAGCAGCGAGGACTTCCCGGCGTTGGTGTAGCCGGCGATCGCCACCGACGGCACCTGGTGCCGCCTTCGCTCGGACCGCTTGGTGTCCCGCGTGGTGCGCATGTGCGCGAGGTCGCGGCGCAGCTTGGCGATCTTGGTGTTGATCCGGCGCCGGTCGGTCTCGATCTTCGTCTCACCGGGACCACGGCCACCGATGCCGCCGCCCTGCGAGCCGACGCGGCCACCGGCCTGCCGGGACAGGTTCCCACCCCAGCCACGCAGCCGCTGCTTCATGTAGTTCAGCTGCGCGAGCTCGACCTGGGCCTGGCCCTCACGGGACTTCGCGTGCTGGGCGAAGATGTCGAGGATCAACGCAGTGCGGTCGACGACCT
>JAWWPF010000039.1:0-13379 GCA_033850795.1 Nocardioidaceae bacterium
GTTGGGCGTGGCCGTTGTGGGGGGTGTGGTGGGCCTGGGCCCGCGGGCCCCCCAGCCGGGGGAGCCCGGGCTGGCCGGGAAGCCGGCGGGGATTGCCGCCGCGGGCCATCGACATCATCATCTTGCGCGCCTCGAAGAAGCGGTCGACCAGCCCGTTGACGTCGGACACCTGGGTCCCCGAACCGCGCGAGATCCTGGCCCGGCGGGAGCCGTCGACGATCTTCGGGTTGGCGCGCTCCGCGGGGGTCATCGAGTGGATGATCGCCTCGATGCGGTCGATCTCGCGCTCGTCGAAGTTCTCGAGCTGCTCGCGGAACTGCCCCATCCCGGGCAGCATGCCCATGATCTTCGACAACGAGCCCATCTTGCGCAGCTGCTGCATCTGCTGGAGGAAGTCGTCGAGGGTGAACTCGCCGCCTTGGCCGGTCAGCTTCGCTGCGGCCGCGGCGGCCTGGTCGGCGTCGAAGGTCCGCTCGGCCTGCTCGATCAACGTGAGCACGTCGCCCATGTCGAGGATCCGCGAGGCCATGCGGTCGGGGTGGAAGAGGTCGAAGTCCGTCAGCTTCTCGCCGGCGGAGGCGAACATGACGGGCTTGCCCGTGAGCGAGGCGATCGAGAGCGCCGCACCGCCTCGCGCGTCGCCGTCGAGCTTGGTCAGGACGACGCCGTCGTACCCGACGCCGTCGAGGAACGCCTGGGCCGTGTTGACCGCGTCCTGGCCGACCATGGCGTCGACGACGAAGAGGATCTCGTCCGGCGCGACGGCGTCCCGGATGTCGGCGGCCTGCTGCATGAGCTCCGCGTCGACACCGAGCCGTCCGGCGGTGTCCACGATCACCACGTCGTGCAGGGTGCGGCGCGCCTCCTCGACCCCGTTCCGGGCGACCACCACGGGGTCGCCGACGCCGTTGCCCGGCTCCGGCGCGAAGACCTTGACCCCGGCGCGCTCACCGTTGACCTGGAGCTGCGTCACCGCGTTGGGGCGCTGGAGGTCGGCGGCGACGAGGAGCGGGCTGCTGCCCTGGTTCTTCAGCCACAGCGCGAGCTTGGCCGCCAGCGTGGTCTTGCCGGAGCCCTGCAGACCGGCCAGCAGGATGACCGTCGGAGGCGTCTTGGCGAAGCGGAGCCGTCGGGTCTCCCCGCCGAGGATCGTGACGAGCTCCTCGTTGACGATCTTGACGATCTGCTGGGCCGGGTTCAGCGCCTGGCTGACCTCCGCCCCGCGCGCCCGGGTCTTGACGGCGTCCACGAACTGCCTGACCACGGGGAGCGCCACGTCGGCCTCGAGGAGCGCGATGCGGATCTCCCGCGCGGTCGCGTCGATGTCGGCTTCCGACAGCCGTCCCTTGCCGCGAAGGTTCTTGAACGTCGCCGCGAGGCGGTCGGAGAGTGTCGCAAACACAGGTGGTCAGTCCTCGCTGGTCAGGGTGGGTCGATGGTCGCGGCGGCGGTCCGTGCTCAGCCACGACCAGCGTCAAGGGTAGCCGTGTCCTGAAGGATGGCCCGGACGGCGTGCACCGCCGACGCGGCCCGCTCGTCCGCGAGCACCCCTCCGCCCGGCTCCTGCACGTAGAAGACGTCCACGGCCTGGGGGCCGAAGGTGGCCAGGTGGGCCGAGCGGACCGACAGGTCCAGGCGGGCCAGTGCCGCGCACACCAGGTGCACCACGCCGGGGCGGTCCCCGACCCGGACCTCCAGGACCGTGGCCTCCGTGGAGACCTCGTGCCGGACCTGCACCGTGGGGTCCGGGCCACGCCGCTGTCGGCCACGGAGCCGCGCCGCCGGATCGAGCCGGCCCTCGGCGACCGCCTCGAGACGCTCGCGGAGCATGGCGGGGTCCAGGTGCGGGTCGTCGACCTCCCACACGGAGACGGCCAGGTCGTCCTGGCTCCAGGCCCGGGCAGCACGGACGGAGGCCCGTTGCAGCGCCAGCGCACCGGCGACGTCGGCCATCAGCCCCACCCGGTCGGCCGACAGCACGGTGAGCGTGGCCCCGTCCCGTCCGGCGCTCACCCGGACCTCGAGGCGGGTCGGGTCCGCGCGCACGGCGGAGGCCGCCCCGGTCTCGAACGGAGGCTCACCGGACGGAGGCGACGTCACCGGCCCGGCGACGTCGCCGAGCCTGGCCCGGACCCGTCCGGCCAGGTCGGCGACCAATCCTGCGCGCCATGACGTCCAGGCCTGCGGGGAGGTGGCGCGCGCGTCCGCCTCGGTGAGGACCTCGAGCAGGTCGAGCGTCTCGAGGTCGGGCACCCGTTCCAGGACGTAGCCGACGGTGCCCGGGTCCTCGAGGTCACGAGTGGTGGCGACCTCGGCGAGGAGCAGGTGCCACCGGACGAGAACCTCCACGAGCTCGACTCCACGGGAGTCGAAGCCCATCCGCCGGGCCACGGCCGCGGCTAGCGGCGCACCGGCCACCGAGTGGTCGACGAGGCCGCCCTTGCCGAGGTCGTGCAGCAGCGCCGCGGTCATCAGCACGTCGGGGCGCGAGCTGCGCCTGATCAGCCGTGAGGCCTCGATGCAGGTCTCGACGAGGTGCCGGTCCACCGTGAAGCGGTGCACCACGGAGGCGTGCGGCAGGAGCCGCACCCGTACCCACTCGGGCAGCAGCCGGTCCAGGGCTCCCGTCTCGTCGAGGGTCTCCCAGACCGGGAGCAGCCCAGGGCCCGCCGCGAGCAGGCGGGTCAGCAGGTCGCGGGCCTCCGCCGGCCACGGCTCGGGGAGCGCCGGGCCCTCGCGGGCCAGCCGGGCGGCGGTCGCGGGCGCCAGCGGAAGAGCCCGCTCGGCGGCTTCGGCGGATGCCCGCAGCAGCAGCATCGGGTCGGCCGTGGGCCGGGCGCCCCGATCCAGCACGACCTCGGCGCCGGAGACGGCCACCCCGGGGGCGACCCGCTCCAGGTCCGGCGCCCGCCGGAGCCGCGCCGGCGGGCGCGCGAGGACCTCGTCCACGCGGTGCCAGGTGAGCCGTGAGAGATGGGTCAGGCGCCGGCCCACCTCGCGCACCTGTCGTTGCGCGGCCTCGGCGTCCCGCAGCCCCAGGCTCCGTGCCAGGTCTCCCCACAGCTCCGGTGCGATCCGGTCGGTGGCCCGCCCGGTGAGCGTGTGCAGCGCGTCACGGACGTCGAGCAGCTGCAGCCGCCCGCGTTCCAGATCGGTGTGCGAGACGTCGACCAGCCAGGTCGCGACCAGCGCCTTGAGCACCGTAGCGTCGCGGAGCCCGCCGACCGACTCCTTGAGGTCCGGCACCGTGGCGTGTGCCAGCTCGCCCTGCCGGGCGCCCCGCGTGGCGACCAGCTCGCGCAGCGCCGGCAGCTGACCGCGGGCCCCGCGGCGCCAGTGGGCCAGCACGTCGGCGCGGAGCCGGAGGGTCACGGACGGGTCCCCCGCCAGGTGCCGGGCGTCGAGCAGCCCGAGCGTGACGCGCGGGTCGGCGCTGGCGCGGTCGGTCACCTCCGAGAGGGCCCGCACCGAGTGGTCCAGGTCGACCCCGGTGTCCCACAGCGGGTACCAGACCCGTTCGGCGACCCGTCGTACGTCGACCTGGAGGTTGTCGTCGTCGTGCACCAGGACCACGTCGAGGTCGCTGTGCGGGGCCAGCTCCGCACGGCCGTAGCCGCCCACCGCCACCAGCGCGACGCCGGTGTCCGTCCCGCCGTCGAGAGCCTCGGCCAGCGCGGCGGCGCACACCGCGTCCGCGGCAGCGGTGCGCGCATGCCGCTCAGCCAGCGTCATCCGGCGGTCAGGACGGTCACGGCCGTCGTGACGGCCACGGAGCCGGCGTCGCGGTCACAGGGCCGCCTCGTCCCGCTCGCCGGTGCGGACCCGCACCACCGTCTCGACGGGGACCACCCAGACCTTGCCGTCCCCGATCTTGCCGGTCCGGGCGCTCTCCACGATGGTGGCGACCACCCGATCCGCGTCGGGGCCGTCGACGACGACCTCGACGCGGATCTTCGGGACCAGGGCGATGTCGTACTCCGCACCCCGGTAGACCTCGGTATGGCCCTTCTGCCGGCCGTAGCCGCTGACCTCGCTGACCGTCATGCCGGTGATGCCGTCGGTCTCGAGTGCCGCGCGTACGTCGTCCCACTTGTGCGGCTTGATGACCGCGATGACCAGCTTCATGGGGCTAGACGGCCGCCTCGTCACGGTCGCCGGTGCGGACCCTCACCACGGACTCGACGGGCTGCACCCAGACCTTGCCGTCCCCGATCCGCCCGGTCTGCGCCGTCTTGACGATGATGCCCACCACGTCGTCGACGTCCGCGGTGTCCACGACGATCTCGACACGGATCTTCGGGACCAGGGCGATGTCGTACTCCGCGCCCCGGTAGACCTCCGTGTGCCCCTTCTGCCGGCCGTAGCCGCTGACCTCGCTGACCGTCATACCGGTGACCCCGAAGGTCTCCAGGGCGGCCCTGACGTCGTCCCACTTGTGCGGCTTGATGACCGCGGTGACCAGCTTCATGCGTTCACGCCCCTTGCTTCCGCGTCCGCCTGGCTGCTCGCCAGGACGCTGCCCGTGACCCCGCGGCTACGACCGCCGGAGGTGGAGAAGTCGTACGCCGACTCGGCGTGCTCCACGCTGTCGATGCCCTCGACCTCGTCCTCCTCGGAGAGCCGGAAGCCCATCGTCTTCTCGATCGCCAGCCCGATCAGCAGGGTCACCACGAAGCTGAAGAACAGCACCGCGAACGCCCCCACGGCCTGTCGCCAGAGCTGGTCGAGACCGCCGCCGTACAGCAGGCCGTCGACGCCGGCGGTCGTGGCCGACGAGGCGAACAGGCCGACGGCGAGCGTGCCCCACAGGCCGCCGATCATGTGCACGCCGACCACGTCGAGCGAGTCGTCGAACCCGAGCTTGAACTTCAGGCCGACGGCGAGGGCGCAGAAGACCCCGGCCAGCAGGCCGACGGCGATCGCCCCGAGCGGCGTGACCGAGGAGCAGGACGGGGTGATGGCGACCAGGCCGGCGACCACACCGGACGCCGCACCGAGCGAGGTGGCGTGCCCGTCGCGGAGCCGCTCCACCAGAAGCCATCCGAGGGCCGCGGCGCCGGTGGCCACCATCGTGGTGACCCAGACCTCGGCAGCCTGGCCGTTGGCCCCCAGCGCGGAGCCGGCGTTGAAGCCGAACCAGCCGAACCACAGCAGGCCGGCACCGATCATCACCAGCGTCAGGTTGTGCGGCCGCATCGGGTCCCGTCGCCAGCCGACGCGCTTGCCCAGCACGAGGGCCAGGGCGAGGCCGGCGGCGCCCGCGTTGATGTGCACGGCCGTCCCGCCGGCGAAGTCGATCGCCAGGAGCTTGTTGGCGATCCAGCCGCCGGTCGCGGACTGTGCGCCGTCGAACGCGAAGACCCAGTGGGCGACCGGGAAGTAGACGATCGTCGCCCAGACCGCGGAGAAGACCATCCAGGCCCCGAACTTCGCCCGGTCGGCGATGGCGCCGGAGATGAGGGCGACGGTGATGATCGCGAACACGGCCTGGAAGGCCACGAAGGCCAGAGCCGGGACGGTGAAGACGAGGTGGGTGGCCGTGAACCCCTTGTCGACACCCTCGGTGCCGATCAGCTGCGAGAGTCCGAAGAACTCGAACGGGTTGCCGACCAGGCCGCCCCCGACGTCGTTGCCGAAGGCCTCGGAGTAGCCGTACAGCACCCACAGCACGCTGATGAGCGCGAGTGCGCCGAAGCTCATCATCATCATGTTGAGGACGCTCTTGGCGCGCACCATGCCGCCGTAGAACAGGGCCAGGCCGGGGGTCATCAGCAGCACCAACGCCGCGGAGGCCAGCACCCAAGCGGTATCGCCAGTATTCATGTGTGTCTACCTCGTGAAGGTTGCGGGAGGGAGCCGGCCGTGCGCGACGTCGGTGTCGCGCACCCCGGCCCCGTTGCGCTCACCCTGCTCGGTCCAGGTTTCGGGGTACGACGATGCCTGTTGCGTCCAGGTGACGGTTGCGGCTGCCGTGTTACGGGCGCGTGTCCGGCCACGTTCCGGACCGAATGCGAAACGTGCACGGACATGGTGGATCAGTCTCGTTATTGGGGCTAGGGTCGGACCCATGACGACCAGCTCTTCGCCGGTGGTACGACGCGGGCGTGGGCGTCCGCGCCGGCCCGGCACGGACGAGAGGATCACCGCTGCGGCGGCCGAGCTGATGCTGCAGCGGGGCTTCGACGGCACCACGATGGACGACGTCGCCGCGCGCGCCGGCGTCGGGAAGGCGACCGTCTACCGTCGCTGGCCCTCCAAGGACGACCTGGCGGTCGCCGCCATGGAGACGCTCTACTCGGCGGAGCTCCCGGAGCCGGACACGGGCTCGATCGTCACCGACCTCACCGAGAGCTACCGGTCGGTCCTCGCCTTCGTCAACACGCCGGCGGGCGAGGCCTTCCTGCGGACCTCGATCGCCGAGTCCGTGCGAGACGAGCGCATCGCGGCGCTGTACCGGGCCTCCAGCGAGCGCCGGGAGGACCAGACGAGGGACACCTTCCGACGGGCGATCGAGCGTGGGGAGGTGCGGCCCGACGTCGACGTCGACGCAGCGGTGCAGTGGCTCGGCGGGATGCTGGCGACCCGGGCGATCACCCACCGTCCGATGCCCGCGGCGGAGGAGGTCGGGGCCTTGGTGGAGTTCACCCTGCGGGGCGTGATCGCCAACCCCTGAATGGGCCGCTGCGGGGCGGCTGACTGGGCCGCTGATTGGGCCGCTGATTGGGCCGCTGATTGGGCCGCTGACTGGGCCGCTGCCTGGGCGGCTTCAGGCGGGGACGCCGAGCAGGGCGTCGACGAAGGCCTCGGGGTCGAACGGCGCCAGGTCGTCGGCGCCCTCGCCGATGCCCACCAGCTTCACCGGCACGCCGAGCTCGCGCTGCACGGCCACCACGATCCCGCCCTTCGCCGACCCGTCCAGCTTGGTGAGGACGATCCCGGTCACCTTCACCACGTCGCTGAACACCCGGGCCTGCTGCAGGCCGTTCTGGCCGGTGGTCGCGTCCAGCACCAGCAGCACCTCGGTGACCGGGGTCTGCTTCTCCACGACGCGCTTCACCTTGCCCAGCTCGTCCATCAGCCCGGCCTTGTTCTGCAGCCGGCCGGCCGTGTCGACGAGCACGACGTCGGCTTCCTGCTCGATCCCGGCCCGCACGGCCTCGAACGCGACGCTGGCTGGGTCGCTGCCCTCCGGACCCCGGACGGCGGGCACGCCGACCCGATCGCCCCAGGTGGTCAGCTGCTCCGCGGCGGCCGCGCGGAAGGTGTCCGCCGCCCCGAGCACCACCTGCTTGTCGTCCGCGACGAGGACCCTGGCCAGCTTGCCGACCGTGGTCGTCTTGCCGGTGCCGTTGACGCCCACGACCAGCACCACGGCCGGCCTGCCCTCGACCCGGTCCACCGCGAGGGAGCGGTCCAGGCTCGGGTCGATCAGCGTGACGAGCTCCTGCCGCAGGATGTCCTGGACGGAGGCCGAGCTGCTGCCCTCGACCTTGACCCGGGTGCGGAGACGCGCGACCAGCTCCTGCGTCGGCCGGACTCCGACGTCGGCGGTGATCAGGGTGTCCTCGATCTCCTCCCAGGTGTCCTCGTCGACGACGTCGCGGGACAGCAGGGCGAGCAGCCCTCGGCCCAGGGGGCTCTGGGAGCGGGCCAGCCGCTCCCGGAGGCGGACCAGCCGTCCGGCGCGGGACTCGGGTGTCTCGAGGGCGCGGTCGGTGACCGTGCCGGGGAGCTCCGCGTCCTCGACGGTCCGGGTCGGGGTGTCGTGCGGCGTCTCGGCGTCGTCGCCGACGCGCGGCTCGGGCGGCGCCTCCCTCAGCGCGTCGCGGGTGGCTTCCCGGGTGCCGGGCGGCGGCGCCTCCAGGGTCCCGGTCCTGCCGCGTCCCCGGATCCGGGAGGTGACCAGACCGGTGAGACCACCGAGGAGCAGGACGGCGATGCCGATGATCAGGTAGACGTACTCAGGCACGTCGCCATCCCATCACACGACCGGTGAGGGCCTGGTTCACCGGCACTGCCGCGCTCGCGTCCCGGGACGGGGCCGGTGCCCGCCTCTGAGGTTGTCCACGGTGGGCAGCCTGGCCACCCCGCGGCGCATGGCGTCACCCACCCAGGGGACGCTCGGCACGTCCTGGCCGCGGTGGGGGTAGGCGACGTACAGGACCACCGCCGCGGCCAGCACGACGATGGCGAGCATGGTGAGCGTGGTGAGGACGATCAGGATCACGAGGGACACTCCGGGAAAGACGGCGGGCGGACCGGGCGTCGCCCATGTGCGCACCGCCCGGTCCCCCAGGTTAGGAGCCCCTTCCCGGCGCGGCGGAGGGTGCCGGCTCAGCGGGTGAGCGAGGTCACGACGGCCCGGACCTCCTCCGGCACGGGGCGCACCAGGCGTCCCCCGGGACCAGCGACCCGGTCGACGTACACGTGCACGAACCTGCCCTCCGCCGACGCCTCGACGCCGTCGCCCTGGAAGAGGCCGATCCGGTAGACGACCGAGGACGTGCCGACGTGCTCGACGACCAGCCCGGTGTCCACCGGTGCCGGGAACCCCATCTCGGTGAAGTAGCGGCAGGAGGTCTCCGCCACCACGCCGATCGCAGGCAGCGCGCGGATGTCGACCCCCGAGGCCTCGATGAGGTGGGCGTTCACCGCGGTGTCGAACAGCTCGTAGTAACGGGCGTTGTTCAGGTGGCCGTAGACGTCGTCGTCCGCCCACCGGGTGGTGACCCGCCGCCAGGCGACGTACTCGGCGCGGGTGGGCCGCGGCGGGCGCTCGCTCACGTGTCAGCGGTCTCACGCAGGCGCTGGCTGATCACGGCCGAGACGCCGTCCCCGCGCATGCTGACGCCGTAGAGCGCGTCGCCGACCTCCATGGTCCGCTTCTGGTGCGTGATGACCAGCAGCTGGCTGTTGGCCCGCAGCTCCTCGTAGATCTCCAGCAACCGGCCGAGATTGGTGTCGTCGAGTGCCGCCTCGACCTCGTCGAGGATGTAGAAGGGTGAGGGCCGGGCCTTGAACAACGAGACCAGGAAGGCCACGGCCACCAGTGACCGCTCCCCTCCGGACAGCAGCGAGAGCCGCTTCACCTTCTTTCCGGGAGGTCGGGCCTCGACCTCGATGCCGGTGGTCAGCATGTCGGAGGGGTCGGTGAGGACGAGTCGGCCCTCTCCGCCCGGGAAGAGCCGCCGGAAGACGTCGTCGAAGGCCGCGTTGACGTCGTGCCAGGCCTCGGTGAACACCTGCTGCACCCGCTCGTCCACCTCGCGCACGATGTCCAACAGGTCGCGCCGGGTCCGGCGCAGGTCCTCGAGCTGCTCGCCGAGGAACTGGTGACGCTCCTCGAGGGCGGAGAACTCCTCCAGTGCCAGGGGGTTGATCTTTCCCAGTGAGGACAGCGCCCGCTCCGCGGACCGGAGCCGCTTGAGCTGCTCCTCGCGCACGAAGGGCACGGGCTCGGGGGGCTCGGCGCCGCCCGCCTCCTCGTCCGCGGTCAGCACCACCGGCACCGGGAGGTCTGGTCCGAAGTCGGCGACCAGGGTCTCCGCGTCCACCCCGAGCTCCTCCACCGCGCGCTCCTCGAGCTGATCGATGCGCATCCGCTGCTGGGTGCGGATCACCTCGTCCCGGTGCACGGTGCTGACCAGGTCGTCGTGCTCCTTCACCAGCTCACGGATCCGCGCGCGAACGGTCATCAGCTGCTCCTCGCGGCCGCGCCGGCCCTCCTCGACGGTGGCCCGCTGGTCCGCGGCCAGGCTGATCGAGGTCTCCAGCCGCTCGAGGACCACGGCCACGCCGCGTCCGACCGCCTCGGCCACCCGTCCTTCCCGGACCAGACGCTCGCGGCGGGCCACCGCCCTTGCCCGGGCGTCCCGCTCCGCCTGGGCCGAGGCCACCAGGGCGTCGGCACGGCCGGCGAGTGCCCGCGCCCGCTCCTCGCCGGTCCGCAGGGACAGGCGGGCGTCGGTCTCCGCCTGCCGGCAGGCGCGGGCCCGCTCCGCCAGCCGTTCCCGCTCGGAGGTGTCCGGCTCGTCGTCCGGTGCGCTCTGGGCGGCCGCCAGCCGCTCCTCGAGGTCCGCGAGACCCGCCAGGTCCCGGTCACGGGACCCCTCGGCGGCGGAGATGGCGGCCGAGAGCCGCTCGGCCTCCGCCTTCGCCGACCTGGCGAGCGAGCCGTGCTGGCCGAGCTCCTCGGCCACGGCGGCGAGCGTGGCGTCGGACTCGTGCAGCTTGGCCAGCGCGACGTCCACCCGGCGTCGTGCATCGGCCCGCTCCTCCTCGAGACGCGCCAGGTCGAAGGCGAGCCTCTCGCAGGCGTGGGCAGCCTCGCCGAGCTGCTCGGCGGCCTCGTCCACGGCAGCCTGGACCTCGATCAGGCTGGGCTGGGAGGCGGACCCCCCGGCCGCGAAGTGCGACCCCAGCAGGTCGCCCTCACGGGTCACCGCGGTCACCTCCGGCAGCGCGGTCACCAGCTCCCGCGCGGCCGCGAGGTCGCCCACCACGGCGACCCTCGACAGCAGTCGGCGCACCGCCTCACGGAGCGCAGCCGGACACTCGACCGCGTTGATCGCGTACGTCGCTCCCTCCGGCAGGTCCGGCCAGGGGGCGTCCGGGTGCTCCGCGGCGCCGATCACCAGGTCCGCGCGCCCCAGATCGTCGGCCTTCAGGCGGTCGATCGCGACCAGGGCGGCATCTAGGTCCTGGACCGCGACCGCCTCGGCGGCCGACGCGAGCGCCGCGCCGACGGCGGTCTCGAGACCGGGACGCACGGTGACCAGTGCCGCCACCGAGCCCAGGAGCCCGGAGACCGGCGCGGTGGCCGCGAGCAGGGCACCGGCGCCGTCCCGGCGGTTCAGCCCGAGCTCGAGCGCCTCTCGGCGGGCGGCGAGCCCGGTGCGCTCGCGCTCGGCGGTCTGTGCCGCCTCACGAGTCTTGGCCAGTCTGTCCTCGAGGTCCGCGAGGGCGGCTGAAGCCCCCTCGTGCTCGGCGTCGAGGCCCTCCTCCCCCGCATCCAGCCCGGCGACGCGCGACTCGAGGGCGGTGAACTCGCGCTGGGCCCGCTCGGCGCGGCCGAGCGCGCTCTGCCGGGCCTCGGCGAGCCGACCCACCTCCTCGTCGGCGGCGGCGGCACGGCTGCGGAGGGCGTTGACCTGGCCGTGCAGCCGGGCCAGGCCCTCACGCCGGTCCGCGGCCGCACGCAGCACACCGGCCACCCGCCGGTCCTCCTCGGCGTGCGCCTGCTCCGCCCGCTGACGGGCGGTGACGGCATGCTCGAGGGCTCCGCGCGCGTGGTCGACCTCCGCGCCGATCTCCTCCTCCTGGGCGCGGACCCGCGCGGCCTCCGCCTCGAGCTCCTCGGGGTCCCGACCGGGGTCGCTCCCCGGCTCCACGCCCTCACGGGCGTTCCGCACCCGTTCTGCGGCCAGACCGGCGGTCCCGGCGAGGCGCTCTCGCAGCCCGCACAGCCCGAACCAGCTCTCCTGCGCGGCGGCGAGAGCCGGCAGGTCGGCGCGCAGGGCCTCCTCCAGGGACGCCTCCTCCCGCCGTGACCGCTCGAGCGCCTCCTCGACCTCGGCGCGCCGTTCCAGGAGGATCGTCTCGTCGACGAGGTCCCGGTCCAGCGCCGCGCGAGCGGTCACCAGGTCGTCCGCGAGCAGCCGGGACCGGGCGTCGCGCACGTCCGCCTGGACGACGGCTGCCCGCCGTGCGACCTCCGCCTGACGGCCCAGCGGCTTGAGCTGCCGGCGGATCTCGGTGAGGAGGTCCTGGAGCCGGGTGAGGTTGCCCTCGGTCGACTCCAGCTTGCGCAGCGCCTTCTCCTTGCGCTTGCGGTGCTTGAGGACCCCCGCCGCCTCCTCGATGAAGCCGCGGCGGTCCTCCGGGGTCGCCCGCAGGATCGAGTCGAGCTGGCCCTGGCCGACGATCACGTGCATCTCCCGGCCGATGCCGGAGTCCGAGAGCAGCTCCTGGACGTCGAGCAGCCGGCAGGCCGTCCCGTTGATGGCGTACTCCGAGCCACCGTTGCGGAACATCGTGCGGCTGATCGTGACCTCGGAGTAGTCGATCGGCAGTGCGCCGTCGGCGTTGTCGATGGTCAGCGCGACCTCGGCGCGGCCCAGCGGCGGGCGACCGGAGGTTCCGGCGAAGATGACGTCCTCCATCTTGCCGCCACGCAGGGACTTGGCACCCTGCTCGCCCATCACCCAGGCCAGGGCGTCCACGACGTTCGACTTGCCCGATCCGTTGGGTCCCACGATGCAGGTGATCCCGGGCTCGAGCTGCAGGGTCGTCGCGGAGGCGAACGACTTGAAACCGCGGAGCGTCAGGCTCTTCAGGTACACAGGGCTCCCCTCGGGGTCCGTCCGACGATGCCGGCGCGTGCCGCCGGTGGGCGGACGCCGGGTGCTGAACGGGCGAGCGACGGATCGAGGTCGACACGTTGCCGTAGGGAAGCTCAGCGCCGGTCAGCCTACCCGCCGCATGCCCCGTTCTCGGGATCCCACGCCCCCCTTATGGGGGGTGGCGGATCCCCTTGGGACAGTGTGGGATGTACGTCATGGGGGTCTCTCGCCACGCAGCAGCACGTCTCGCCACGCCGGCGGCGCTAGCCTTGGTGCTCGCGCTGGCGAGCTCGACGTCGCCCACGGGGCGGTCGGACGCGGCCGGCGCAGGGCAGCGCGGCTCCGCCGTGAGCCGGGCCGTGACCCTCGACGTCGAGGTCCCCCAGGCGCCCGCCTCGGTGACCGAGGTGGACTCGCCGACCGCGCCGACGGCCGCCGCCTCGGCCGACGCCCTCCCGCCGGCGCTGCACATCGCCACCACGAGCGCCCTGGGTCACGAGGTCGCGGACGCAGGCATAGCCCACGTCCTGCTCGACGCCTACCGGTCGGCGGTGGCGACGGCGCCCCAGGCGTGCAACCTGCCGGTGAGCCTCCTGGCCGCGATCGGCGAGGTGGAGTCCGGGTCCCTGGTGGGACGCTCGATCGACGCCCACCACCGCACGTTCGTGCTGGGTCCGGTGCTCGACGGCAACGGCTTCGCGGCGATCCCCGACACCGACAACGGTCGCCTCGACGGCGATACCCGGTGGGACCGCGCGATGGGCCCGATGCAGTTCGTCCCGAGCACCTGGGAGACCTTCGGAGTGGACGGCGACGGGGACGGGGTCGCGGACCCGCAGAACGTCTACGACGCCGCAGCCTCCGCGGCGGGGTACCTCTGCTACGGAGGCAGGGACCTCTCCCAGCCCGCGATGCTCAGCGCGGCGATCCTGTCCTACAACCACTCCGCGGCGTACGAGCAGCTGGTGCTGACCTACCAGCAACGCTACGCCGGCCTCGGGCTCGACCAGGGCACCCTCTCGGCGCTGCCCTCGGCGG
>JAWWPF010000287.1:0-4699 GCA_033850795.1 Nocardioidaceae bacterium
GAGCACAGCGCGGGCAGCACGGTCGTGAGCGAGATGAACGACAGGTCGCCGACGACCAGGTCGACGGGGCCGCCGACCTGGTCCGGGGTCAGGTCCCGGATGTTCGTGCGGTCCAGGACGACGACCCGCTCGTCGGTGCGCAGCGACCAGGCGAGCTGGCCGTAGCCCACGTCGACCGCGACGACCTCGGCCGCGCCGGCGCGGAGGAGGACGTCGGTGAACCCGCCGGTGGATGCGCCGGCGTCCAGGCACCGCCGGCCCTGCACCTGCAGGCCCAGCGGACCGAACGCGGCGAGGGCACCGGCCAGCTTGTGACCACCGCGTGACACGTAGTCCGGGCGGGCGGGGTCGTCCGCCACCACCAGCGCGACGTCCGTGCTGACCGCGGTGGCGGGCTTGCCGGCCACCGCGCCGTTCACCTTGACCCGGCCCGCTGCGATCAGCTCGCTCGCGTGCTCACGGGACCGGGCCAGTCCCCGGCGGACCAGCTCGGCGTCGAGGCGCAGACGGCGGGGCATCGCGGCGCGGGCCGCGTCTCAGTCGCCGGGGCCGGCGCCGGCAGCGCCCGAGGAGTCGTGAGCGGCGTTGTGCGGGGGGTTGCCCGTGGAGCCGTGAGCGGGGCTGCCGGCGTCCGCGAGCGCGTCGCGCAGGGCAAGGTGGGCCTGCTCGAAGACGGTCACGTGGTCAGCCACCCCGAGAGCGGGAAGAACGTCCAGGGACGCCAGGACCCGGTCGACGCGCTCGTCACCGGTGGCGTCGGGGCCGGTCGGCTCGGTCACGGGTTGGCTCACTGCGGGCTCTCCGGCTCTCTCGACGCTGTCTGGCGCCGGCTCACCGTCCGGCGCGGTCGGGCACCACGCTACTCGGCGGGTGCGCCTTGGAGACGTCAGCCGCGTGCCCCGTCGTGTCGAGATGGCGCCAGCCGGCGACCGCGACGGCCCGCCACCAGCCGTGCCGGTCACCGGTCCCCTCCACGGTCAGGACCCCGTGGCGGACGGTCGCGGTCCAGCCCGCGGACCGGGCACCGCCGCCATCGATCTCTACCTCAGGTTGAGGGTTTGCCAGTGCCTCGAGGTCGGCTGCGACGTACGACGGCCGGAGCTCGGACGGCGCACCCACCAGCGTCTCCGCATCGGTGACGCCGGTCATGACCAGCAGGGAGTCGTAGCCGACCGTGCGGGCGCCTGCGATGTCGGTGTCGAGCCGGTCACCGACCACCAGGGGGCGTTGGCCACCGACCCGGCGGAGGGTCTCTTCGAACAGCGGTGCCTCGGGCTTGCCGGCGACCACGGGGTCGCGGCGCGCGAAGCGGCGCACCACCTCGACCAGCTCGCCGTTGCCAGGGCCGGGTCCCTGGGGTGTCGGCACGGTCAGGTCGGTGTTGGAGGCCACCCACGGCAGCCCCTGGCGCACCAGGATGGCGCCGGCGATCACGACCCCCCAGCGCAGCTCGCTCGAGAACCCCGAGACCACCGCCGCCGGCCGCGGCTCGGGCTCCTGCACAGGGCGCAGCCCCTGCTCGCGCAGCGCGACCTCGAGGCCGGTGCCGCCGATCACGAACACCGAGGACCCGGCCGGGACCCGTCCGCGCAGCAGCCTCGCGGCGGCCTGCGCCGAGGTGACCACGTCCTCGTCACGCACGTCGACGCCGAGCTCCCGCAGGTGGGCGGCCACGGCATCGGGACTCCGTGAGGCGTTGTTCGTGACGTAGGCCAGACGAAGCCCGGTCGCGGCCGCCTCCGCGAGGTGGGCGGGCGCACCCGGGACCGCGTCGGGCCCGACGTAGACCACGCCGTCCAGGTCGAGCATCGCGACGTCGTAGGTCGCCGTCAGCGGCGTAGCGGTGGTCTTCAGCACGGTGGCACCTGGGGTGTCCTCTCGACGGCCGGCCGGCAGGGGCTCGTACGATGCGCGGATGGTCGCCGCACCCCGCCCGTTCACCCTGCGCCCCTTCCGGGGGCTGCGGTTCGCGCCCGAGACGGTCGGCGACCTGGGGACGGTCATCTCACCGCCGTACGACGTCCTCGATGCGGAGACCGTGCGGGACCTGGAGGCGGCGAACCGTCGCAACATCGTCCGGCTGATTCTGTCACGGCGGTTCGAGCGGCCCTATCTCGCGGTCCGCGACCGCCTGGAGAAGTGGCGCGAGAAGTCCTACCTCCGGGCCGATCCCGTGCCTGCTGTGTACCTCTACGACTACACGGTGGACGGCATCACGGTGCGCGGCCTCATCGGCGTCGTCGGCCTGCGGCGCGAGGAGGAGCGGGTCATCCTTCCGCACGAGGACGTGATGGAGGGACCGGTCGAGGACCGCACGGTGCTGATGCGCACCACCGAGACGAACCTCGAGCCGATCCTGCTCGTGCACGAGGGAACCACCCGGCTGCGTGGCCTGATCAGCGAAGCCGCCGCGGGCGAGCCGGTCGCCGACTTCGTCGCTCTCGACGGGAGCGCCCACCGGCTGTGGACGGTCACCGACCCCGGCTGCCTCGCCGCGATCGGCCAGGAGCTGTCCACCTCCCAGGCTCTCATCGCCGACGGCCACCACCGGTACGCCGCCTACCTGAGGCTCCAGCGCGAGCTCCGCGACCCGGCGGCCGCACCGGAGACCTCGCCCTGGGACTACGGGCTGGCCCTGCTGGTCGACCAGGCCGACTACCCGTTGCACATCGGCCCGATCCACCGGTCGGTCGGCGCGCTGACCATGTCGGACCTGCAGGACGTCTCGGACGAGCGTCCGGACAGCTTCCGCACCATGCCGGACCGTGAGGCGGCGTTCGCCGCCCTGACCGATCGCGCCGAGGACCCGGACGGTGCCTCGTTCGTGGTCTCCGACGGGCGTGCCTGGGCCGTCCTCCGCACCCCGCGCACCAGTCCCGTGGACGCCGCGGTGCTGCACGAGGTGCTGCTGCCGGCCTGGGGCGTGGCCGACGAGCAGGTCGGCTACCACCACAGCCTCGACCAGGCGCTGCAGACCACCGCCCGTCAACCCGGCGTCGTGGTCGCGGTGCGCCCGCCCACGCTCGCGGAGGTCATGGCGACCTCCGCCCGCGGGGTGCGGATGCCGCACAAGTCGACGTCTTTCGCACCGAAACCGCGGATGGGCGTGGTGATGCGGGACCTGCGGGACTCCTGAGGCTCCTCCCCCTGCGCCCGGTGTCCGGCTGATCAACGCGGCGGGTCAACCTGGCGGGCGGTCGCGGGCCCGCCGGGCGCCCAGGACCTCCACCTCGAGCCGGGTGGAGGCACCGTCGCCGGCGCGGAAGAAGCGTCGCCGCAGGGCGCCGGTCACCTCCACCTGGTCACCGACGCCCCAGCCGCTGACGGTCCGTCGGGTCCGGGCGCTCCACACCGCGCAGTCCACCCAGTCGACGCTCTGGCTCGACCCCGCGGTCATCGCGGTCCTGGCTCGCGGTATCGAGATGCGGAACGTGGTGATCGCCGCTCCGCTCGGCAGCTCCCTGTCCACCGGCGCCGAGGACACCCGGCCGCGCAGCTCCACCGCGTTGTCCCCGGCATCGCCGGTGAGGGTCGTCGACCTCTCGCTCATCAGCACCACCTCCGGGCCCCAGCATCGCGCTGTCACGGTCGGAGTGCGCGGGGGCATGACACGTCAGTGGACCGGCTGCCCGGCGGCGCGGCTGGGGACCGGATCCGGTCCCGCAGCGAGTCCGGAGACGTCCGCGGTCAGTGCGCCGGTCAGTGCGCGGGCGCGGATCCCCCGGGACCGCCGGCCTCGAGCTCGGCGACCCGGTCCGTAGCGTCGGTCACCTCGTCCGGGTCCACGGCCACGGTGCGGTGGAACCACTCCAGCGCCTCCTCGCTGCGGCCACCGGCCAGCAGCGTGTCGGCGTAGGCGTAGCGCAACCGCGCCACCCAGTCCGCCCGCGACCGGGATCGCAGAGGGGCGTTCTCGAGGGTCCGCAGGGCTGCGTCGACCTCACCCAGGTCACGACGCGCACCGGCCTCCACGATCGTCATCTCGACCTTGAGCTCGGGAGACAGATCCGCGGCGGCAGGCGTCCGGGCGAGCGCGAGCGCACGGTCCGGGCGGCCCAGGGCACGCTCGCAGTCGGCCATCACGGGCAGGTAGTCCGGTGAGCCGTTCATCCTCTTGGCCGCCCGCAGCTCGGAGAGCGCCTCGGCGTACTCGCCGGCCGCGTAGGCGGCCTCCCCGCACGCCTCGCGCACCACCGCGATCCGAGCGGCCCGCGCGCGAGCCGCGAGCGTGTGCTTGTACGCGGTGGCGGGGTCGCTGTCCATCAGCATGCCGGCGGCCACCAGGTGGCGCGCCACCCGAGCCGCCAACTTCTCCGGTAGTCCCCGCAGTTGCTGGGACACGGAACGGTCGAGCTCCTTGCCGGTGATCCGCTCGTCGATCGGCGGCCCGTCGTAGGTCGCCTGATCGCTGGTGCGGGGACGTCGATCTGCGTCCCGGCGGTCGTCTCGGCGGGGCCTCGAGTAGGGCTTCCCACCCGGGTCGGCCCGTCGGCTCCCGGAGCCGGCCTGACCGCCCCCGGGCCGGACGCCGCGCCCGCCTCTGTCCTG
Organism: Nocardioidaceae bacterium; assembly: GCA_033850795.1. Taxonomy (GTDB): domain Bacteria; phylum Actinomycetota; class Actinomycetes; order Propionibacteriales; family Nocardioidaceae; genus Nocardioides_B. Next base: position 4,549 of record JAWWPF010000287.1, read on the forward strand.
GCCTGCGCGGCCTGCGGCGCCGCGCGGTGCTCCCCCTGAGGACCGGCGCGGGCCTTCACCGCGGCGAGGCCCGGGCCCTCGCCCCTCGTTGGCCATGACTGCTCCTGTCGGCGTCGATGTTAAACACGTGAAGGCCACCCCAAAGGGTGGC
>JAWWPF010000294.1:0-10166 GCA_033850795.1 Nocardioidaceae bacterium
CGGGTGCGCACGGCGAAGGAGCGGGCGGCGAAGACGCCCGCGCCGCTCGCGACGGCTCCGGAGCTCCCCGTCGCGCAGGTGCTCGTCGACGTGCCGCTGGCCCACCTGGACCGGCCCTTCGACTACCTGGTGCCTGCGTCGATGCACGACGCGGTGTGTCCCGGGTCCCGGGTCAAGGTCCGGTTCGCCGGGCAGGACGTCCACGGCTTCGTCCTCGACCGGGTCGACGGCAGCGAGCACCAGGGCCGGCTGGCGCCGCTGCGCCGGGCGCTGAGCCCGGAGCCGGTGCTGTCCCCGGCGGTCGCCCGGCTGACCGGGCTGGTCGCGGCCCGATACGCGGGCACCCGCTCCGACGTGCTCCGCCTCGCCGTGCCCGCTCGCCACGCGGCCACCGAGAAGCGCGAGTCCCCGGTCGCGCCACCCCTGGAGCCCGACCTCGACGGTGCCCGCGCCACCTGGTCGCCGTACGCCGGAGGTCCCGGGCTGGTGGCGGCGCTGGCCGCCGGGCAGTCCCCCCGAGGCGTCTTCACCGCCCTTCCCGGCCCGTCCTGGCCGACCCTGCTGGCGCAGGCGGCGGCCGCCACGCTCGCCTCCGGCCGCGGCTCGCTGCTCTGCGTTCCCGACCGCAAGGACGTGGCCCGCGTCGACGCCGCCCTCACCGCGGTGCTGGGCACGGACCGGCACGTCGTCCTCACCGCCGACGCCGGCCCGGCCGCTCGCTACCGCGCCTTCCTGGCGGTCTCGCGCGGCGCGGTCCAGGTCGTCGTCGGCACCCGGGCCGCGGCCTTCGCCCCGGTGCGCGACCTGGGCCTGGTCGCCCTCTGGGACGACGGCGACGACCTCTACGCGGAGCCCCGGGCGCCGTACCCGCACACCCGCGAGGTGCTCCTGATCCGGGCGCACGAGGAACGGGCCGCGGCCCTGGTCGGCGGCTTCGCCCGCACGGTGGAGGGGGAGTACCTCCTCCGCACCGGCTGGGCCCACGAGGTCAGCCCCGAGCGGGCCACGCTGCGCGCGGCGTCTCCGCGGGTGAGCATCACGGGCGCGAGCGACCGCGAGCTCGAGCGCGACCCGCACGCGCGCACGGCCCGGCTGCCACACGCGGCGTACGACGCGATCCGGGCCGGCCTCGCGTCGGGTCCTGTGCTGCTGCAGACGCCACGCCAGGGGTACGTGACCGCCCTGGCGTGCGACACCTGCCGGACCCCGGCCCGCTGCCCGGTCTGCGCGGGACCCCTCGAGCTCGCCTCCGCGCACCGGCCACCCTCCTGCCGGTGGTGCGGCACCGCGCAGCACGACTGGTCCTGCCCCGAGTGCGGCGGCCGCGGACTGCGGGCGCCGGTGGTGGGCGACCGGCGGACCGCCGAGGAGATCGGCCGGGCGTTCCCCCAGGTCCCGGTCCGGACCTCCGCAGGCGACCGGGTCCTGGCGACCGTCGAGCCGGTCCCCTCCGTCGTCGTGGCGACACCCGGCGCGGAGCCCGTGGTGGAGGGCGGCTACGCGTGCGTCGTGCTCCTCGACACCTGGCTGATGCTCTCCCGCACCGACCTCCGGACCGCCGAGGAGGGCCTGCGTCGCTGGCTCGGGGCCGCGGCGCTGGCCCGGTCCGGAGACGACGGCCGAGTGGTCGCGGTCGGGGACCCGACGCAGCCGGCGCTCCAGGCGCTGGTCCGGTGGGACCCGGCCGGCTTCGCCCGTCGCGAGCTCGAGGAGCGCCAGTCCGCGCACCTGCCGCCCGCTTCGAGGCTGGCCACCCTGACCGGGGCGGAGCCCGCGGTGGCCGCCGCGCTCGAGATCCTGCGGCTGCCGCCCGGGTCCGAGGTCCTCGGTCCCGTTCCGGTCACCGGGTCGGGTGAGCCGCACGGCCCCCCGGACGTCCGCGCCGTGGTCCGGGTGCCGCGCGCCGCCGGCGCGGCCCTGTCGCGCACCCTCGTGGAGATGCAGGGGGTCCGCTCCGCCAAGAAGCAGCCTGCGGTCCGGGTCCAGGTGGACCCGGTGGCGCTGGGGTGAGCCTGCTGACGGGCTGGCGCGGTTCGTAGACTGGCCGCGCGCCCCATCGCCGCGACCCCTCGAAGGAGCCCACGTGGCCGTCCAGCCGATCCGCCTGTTCGGGGACCCGGTGCTGCGCACCCCGGCCGTCCCGGTGACGGACTTCGACCGGGAGCTGCGCCGGCTCGTCGCGGACCTCACCGACACGATGCTGGAGGCGCCCGGCGCGGGCCTCGCCGCACCGCAGATCGGGGTCGGGCTGCGGGTGTTCACCTGGTATGTCGACGGCGAGCTGGGCCACCTGGTGAACCCCACCCTGGAGCTGTCCGAGGAGCAGCAGCACGGCCCCGAGGGCTGCCTGTCCCTCCCGGACCTGACCTTCGACTGCACCCGCGCGCTGCGGGTGGTCGCGAACGGCTTCACCATGCACGGCGAGCCGATCGCCATCGAGGGCCACGAGCTCCTCGCCCGGGCCATTCAGCACGAGACGGACCACCTCGACGGGGTGCTGTTCGTCGACCGGCTCGACCGCGAGACCCGCAAGGCGGCGATGAAGGCCGTCCGGGAGGCGCCCTGGTTCGGGGCGGGACAGCCGCTGGTCAAGGTGTCGCCGCACCCCACCAGGGGCCTCGGCCTCTGATGCGGGTGGTCTTCGCCGGCACTCCCGAGCCGGCCCTGCCCGCCCTGGACGCCGTCGCCCGCAGCGGGCACGACCTCGTCGGGGTCGTCACCCGCGCCGACGCGCCGGCCGGCCGGGGGCGACGTCTGGTCGCCGCACCGGTGGCGCGGCGCGCCGAGGAGCTCGGGATCCCGGTGCTCAAGCCCGACCATCCCAGGGACCCCGCCTTCCTGGCCGAGCTCAGCGCGCTCGCCCCCGACTGCTGCCCGGTGGTCGCCTACGGGGCGCTGCTCCCGCAGCCGGCGCTCGACATCCCGCGGCACGGCTGGGTGAACCTGCACTTCTCGGTGCTTCCCGCCTGGCGCGGAGCCGCCCCCGTGCAGCACGCCATCTGGGCCGGTGACGCCATCACCGGGGCGACCACCTTCCGCATCGTGGCGGCGCTGGACGCGGGCCCGACGTACGGCGTGATGACCGAGTCGGTCCGCCCCACCGACACCGCCGGGGACCTCCTGGGCCGGCTCGCGGTCGGCGGCGCGGAGCTGCTGGTGCGGACCCTGGACGGCATCGAGGACGGCAGCCTCGAGGCCCGCGAGCAGCCCACCGACGGGGTGACGCTGGCGCCGAAGGTCACGGTCGAGGACGCGCACATCGACTGGGCGGAGCCCGCGGCCGCCGTCGACCGCCGGATCCGCGCCTGCACCCCGGCACCGGGCGCCTGGACGACGTTCGCGGGGGAGCGGCTCAAGCTCGGACCCGTGCGCCTGGAGGACGGGGCCCTTCCGCCTGGGGAGGTCGACGTGAGCAAGAGTGCGGTCCGCGTCGGCACCGGCACCGGCAGCGTCCTGCTCGGCGAGGTCAAGGCGTTCGGCAAGCGGCAGATGCCCGCGGCGGACTGGGCCCGCGGGGTGCGGGTCCCCGACGGAGTCCGGTTCGGATGAGCGACCCGAGGGCGCGTCGCCGCCGCCGTACGCCGAGCGCCCCGGTCGACCCGCCCCGCGCCGCGGCGTACGACGTCCTGGCGGCCGTGCGCGAGAAGGACGTCTACACGAACCTCGTGCTGCCCACGCTGCTGCGCTCGCGGGGCCTCACCGGCCGCGACGCCGGCTTCGTCACCGAGCTGGTCTCCGGGACGATCCGCCGGCAGGGGACCTACGACGCCGTCCTGGCCGCGAACGTCGACCGGCCGTTGAGCCGCGTCGATGCCGGCGTGCTCGACGCCCTGCGGCTGGGGACGCACCAGATCCTCGCCATGCGGGTCCCGGCGCACGCCGCCGTCGGCACGACCGTCGACCTGGTCCGGGCGAAGGTCGGCCACGGTCCGGCGGGCTTCGTGAACGCCGTGCTGCGCAAGGTCGCGGCGCACGACCTGGCGGGGTGGGTGCGGCGGGTCGCACCGGACCCGGCCGGCGACCCGGTCGGCTTCTCCGCGGTTGCCTACTCCCATCCCCGGTGGGTGGTGGCCGCGCTCGCGGAGGCGCTGGGCGGGGCCGCCGACGAGATCGACACGCTGCTCGCCGCGGACAACGATCCGCCGAAGGTCACCCTGGTCGCACGGCCCGGCCAGTCCACGGTCGCCGAGCTGGTCGCCGCCGGCGGCACTGCCTCGGAGCTGTCGCCCTACGCCGTCCGGCTCGACGGCGGCGACCCGGCGGAGGTCCCGGCGGTGGCAGAGCGGCGTGCCGGGGTCCAGGACGAGGGGTCCCAGCTCGTCGCCCTGGCCCTGCACCGCGCCCCGCTGGAGGGCCGGGACGCCCGCTGGCTCGACCTGTGCGCCGGACCCGGCGGGAAGTCGGCGCTCCTGGCCGCCCTCGCCGGTGGGAAGGGGGCGCGGCTGCTGGCCTCGGAGCGCTTGGAGCACCGAGCCGCCCTGGTGGCCGCGGCCACCTCGCGATCCGGCAGCGGACTGCTGGGCGTGGTCACGGCCGACGGGACCCGCCCCGCGTGGCGCGAGAGCGCCTTCGACCGGGTGCTGGTGGATGCGCCGTGCTCCGGGCTCGGAGCGCTGCGGCGCCGTCCGGAGGCGCGGTGGCGGCGGACCGCCGCCGACCTCGACCGGCTGGTCCCCCTCCAGCGGGCGCTGCTCGGCTCCGCCCTCGACAGCGTCCGACCCGGCGGGGTCGTCGTCTACTCGACCTGCTCGCCGGTGCTCGCGGAGACGTCCGGCGTGGTTTCCGCGACCCTTGCCGAGCGGGACGACGTACTCCTCGAGGACGCCGCGCCGCTGGTCGGGTCCCTGCCCGGCGCGGACGGCCCGCTGCCGGACACCGTGCAGCTGTGGCCGCACCGGCACGGCACCGACGCGATGTTCGCGGCCCTGCTGCGGCGGCGCTGACCCGGCCCGGCTCGGCCGGATCCGCGAGTGGGCGGTGTCCTAGGATCGGCGCCACCATGGGTATCCAGATCTCGCCGAGCATCCTGTCCGCCGACTTCGCCCGGCTGGCCGAGGAGGCCGAGCGGGTCTCCCGGGCCGACTGGCTGCACGTGGACGTGATGGACAACCACTTCGTCCCCAACCTCACGCTTGGTGTCCCGGTCGTCGAGGCGCTCGGCAAGGTCAGTTCGCTCCCCATGGACTGCCACCTGATGATCGAGGACCCGGACCGGTGGGCGCCGGCGTACGTGGAGGCGGGGGCGTCCTCGGTCACCTTCCACGTCGAGGCGGCGCACGCGCCGGTCCGGCTCGCGCGGGAGCTCCGCGCCAAGGGGGCCCGCGCCGGGATGGGACTGAAGCCGGCCACCCCCGTCGAGCCCTACGAGGACCTGCTGCCGGAGCTGGACATGCTGCTGCTGATGACCGTCGAGCCCGGCTTCGGCGGCCAGGCCTTCCTCGACGTGGTCCTGCCGAAGATCCGGCGTACCCGGGACCTCCTCGACCGGCACCGCCTCGACCTGTGGCTGCAGGTCGACGGGGGAGTGTCGCTGGAGACGATCGAGCGGTGCGCCGAGGCAGGCGCCGACAACTTCGTGGCCGGGTCGGCCGTCTTCGGCGCCGACGACCCGGACGCGATGGTCGACTCGCTGCGGGCGGCGGCCGCCTCCGCGGGAGGCTGAGCCCCGGACGCCGTACGGCGTCGGGCAGCGGTCACGTGCGCGGAGGTGTGCGCGGCTGGCGCGGTGTGGCAGGCTAGACCCCACGAGTGAACAGCTCGCGTGCTCTGGGGTCGGTGAAATTCCGAGCCGGCGGTGAAAGTCCGCGACCCGGCTGCAGCCAGCAGCCGGTTGACCAGGTGGAACTCCTGGACCGACGGTCAAAGTCCGGATGGGAAGCGCACGCAGGTGTCGTCGACCGCCGAGCGCGGCCGTCGCCCTGACCTCTTCCATGCGAGGCCCCGGAGTCCGAGGAACGGACGAGAGGGCCCGGCCAGATGACCCGGCACGGCGACGAGCGAGTGGCGATGGCCCGCGCCCTCGAGATCGCCCAATCGCCCGGCGTCCCCCTGGGTCCCAACCCGCGCGTCGGCTGCGTGCTGCTCGGACCCGACGGCGCGACGATCGCCGAGGGGTTCCACCGCGGCGCCGGCACACCGCACGCCGAGGTCGCCGCACTCGCCGAGGCGGGGGATCGTGCCAGGGGCGCCACGGCCGTCGTCACCCTCGAGCCATGCAACCACACCGGCCGCACCGGCCCTTGCGCCCGCGCCCTCGTCGACGCAGGGGTGACCCGGGTCGTCTTCGCCCAACCGGACACCACCCCGGTGGCGGCGGGCGGCGCGGAGGCCCTCCGGCTCGCCGGCGTCGACGTGGAGGGCCGCGTGATGGCCGAGCAGGCCAGCGCCGTCAACCGCGCCTGGACCTTCGCCCACCAGCACAGGCGGCCCTTCGTGACCTGGAAGCTGGCGACCACGCTCGACGGACGCAGCGCCGCAGCCGACGGCACCTCCCGGTGGATCAGCTCCGCGCCGGCCCGCCGCGACACCCACCGGCTCCGGGCGGTCTGCGACGCGATCCTGGTCGGCACGGGCACCGTCCTCGCCGACGACCCACAGCTCACCGTCCGCGACGAGACGGACCAGAGCCTTCCCCGCGAGGCCCAGCTGCTGCGGGCGGTGATGGGACGGCGTCCGCTGCCGGCCGGCCGGCGGGTCCTCGACGACGCCGCGGAGACGGTCCTGCTCGACACCCGCGACCCGAGCGAGGCGCTCGCGGAGCTGTACGCCCGGGACCGGCAGCACGTGCTGCTCGAGGGTGGCCCGACCCTGGCGGCGGCCTTCCTGGGCGCCGGGCTGGTCGACGAGGTGGTCGCGTATGTCGCACCGGTGCTCCTCGGAGCCGGGCTCCCCAGCGTCGCCGACCTCGGCATAAGCACGCTCGCGGACGCCGTACGCCTCGAGCTGCTCGAGGCCACCGCCATCGGGACGGGCGCGGAGGCCAACGTCCGCCTGACGCTCGCCCCGTGCCGGACCCAGGAGAGGGAGGACTGAGATGTTCACCGGGATCGTCGAGGAGCTCGGCGTCGTCGAGCAGATCGAGGACCAGGGCGACGCCGTCCGGCTGACCGTGCGGGGGCCCGAGGTCACCGGTGACGTGTCGTCCGGGGACTCCATCGCGGTCAACGGCTGCTGCCTGACCGTGGCCCAGCACGGCGACGGGACGTTCACCGCGGACGTCATGCGCGAGACCCTCGACAAGACCGCCCTCGGGGCCCTCGAGCCGGGCAGCCGGGTCAACCTCGAGCGGGCGGTCACCGCCGGTAGCCGGCTCGGCGGTCACATCGTGCAGGGGCACGTCGACGGCACCGGAGTGCTGGTCAGCAGGACCCGCTCCGAGCACTGGGAGGTCGTCGAGATCGAGCTGCCCGCCTCGCTGGCGCGGTACCTGGTCGACAAGGGCTCGGTCACCGTCGACGGGGTGTCGCTGACGGTGGTCTCGGCGGGCTCGACCGACGGGGCGGGCCGGGCCCGGTTCACCGTCTCCCTGATCCCCGAGACACTGGCCCGCACCACCCTCGGGCTCAGGCAGCCCGGCGATCCGGTCAACCTCGAGGTGGACGTGATCGCCAAGTACGTCGAGCGGTTGCTCGCCCCGCAAGCCCCTGACAGCTCCCGAACCAGCAAGGACCCCGCATGAGCCTCGCCGCCACCCTCTACGACGCCCACCTGACCATCGCCGGTCACCCGATCACCTGGCGCGAGATCCTCGGCAACGGGTTCGGGTTCGCCTCCGCGGTCGGCGGACTCCGCCGCCGGGTCTGGGCCTGGCCGGTCGGGATCGTCGGCAACGTGCTGCTGTTCACCGTGTTCATCGCGGCGACCACGACCGCCGCCGCGCAGGCGCCGTTGTACGGGCAGGCCGGGCGGCAGGTGTTCTTCGTGATCACCAGCATGTACGGCTGGTACCGGTGGAACGAGGTCCGACGGGCCCGAGGCGCGGGTTCCGACCGCCCCGCCGTGACGCCGCGCTGGGCCACGGCGAGCGAGCGGACGGGCTATCTGGTCGGGGGCGTCGCCGCGGTCCTGCTGCTGCAGTGGGTGTTCAGCGTGATCGGTGCGGGCTACCCCGCCCCTCGGTGGTTCTACTGGTGCGACGCGTGGATCTTCGTGGGTTCCATGGTGGCGACGTACGCGATGGCACGCGGCTGGACCGACTTCTGGCTGGCGTGGATCGCCGTGGACGCGGTCGGCGTGCCCCTGCTGTGGCACTCGCACCTCTACCCGAGCGCCCTGCTCTTCGTCGTGTACGGCGCGCTGGTGGTCTGGGGCTTCGTGGTCTGGCTGCGGGTCAGCCGGGTCGAGGAGCCCTCCGAGCTGGAACGGGTGAACGCATGAGTGCTCCCGCCGTACGCCTGGACACCGTCGAGCGTGCCGTCGCCGACATCGCCGCGGGCCGGGCGGTCGTGGTCGTCGACGACGAGGACCGCGAGAACGAGGGCGACCTGATCTTCGCGGCCGGCAAGGCGACGCCCGACCTGATGGCCTTCCTGATCCGCTACTCCTCCGGCGTGGTGTGCGTCCCGGTCACCGCGCCGACCCTCGACCGGCTCGGCATCCCGCTGATGACACCCCACAACCGGGAACGGATGCGGACGGCGTACACCGTCTCCGTCGACGCCCGCGACGGCGTCACGACCGGCATCTCGGCCGCGGACCGCGCGCACACGGTCCGCACGCTGATCGACTCCGCGACCGAGGCGTTCGAGGTCGTGCAGCCCGGGCACGTCTTCCCGCTGCGCTATGCGGAGGGCGGTGTGCTGGTGCGCCCCGGGCACACCGAGGCGGCGGTCGACCTCGCCCGCCTCGCCGGACTGGAGCCGGCGGGAGTGATCTCCGAGCTGGTCAACGACGACGGCACGATGAAGCGTGGACAGCAGCTGCGCGAGTTCGCCGACGAGCACGGGCTTGCGATGATCTCGATCGAGCAGCTGATCCACCACCGACGCCGCTACGAGAACCACGTGCAGCGGGTGGCCGTGACCCGGCTGCCGACCGCTCATGGCGACTTCACCGCCTACGGCTACCGGATCACCATCGACGGGTCGGAGCACGTCGCGCTCGTGTACGGCGACCTCGCGGCCGGTCCCGGGACGCCGGCGCCGGTGCTGACCCGGGTGCACTCGGAGTGCCTGACCGGTGACGTGTTCGCGTCCTCGCGCTGCGACTGCGGCCCCCAGCTGGAGGAGGCTCTCGACCTCATCGCCAAGGAGGGCCGCGGGGTGGTCGTCTACCTGCGGGGCCACGAGGGCCGAGGCATCGGGCTGGTCGCGAAGCTGCAGGCCTACCAGCTCCAGGACGGTGGCCGCGACACCGTCGACGCCAACCTGGACCTCGGGCTGCCCGCCGACGCGCGGCACTACGGCGCCGCGACGCAGATCCTGCGGGACCTCGGGGTGGGATCGGTCCGGCTGCTCACCAACAACCCGGACAAGGTCACCAGCCTCGAGGAGTACGGCGTCCCGGTCACCGAGCGCGTCCCCTTGACCCCGCGGCCCAACGACCACAACATCGGCTACCTGATCACCAAGCGGGACAGGATGGGACACCACCTGCCGGGCCTGGACGCGCCGAGGACGGAGGTGAAGGCGTGAGTGGTGAGGGGTCGCCTGCCGAGAAGCCGGTCGACTGCCATGACCTGCGGGTGGCGGTGGTTGCCGCCCGGTGGCACGAGCGGGTGATGGACGGGCTGTTGGCGGGATCCCGCCGAGCCCTGCAGGACTACCAGGTCGAGCAGCCCAGCGTCGTACGCGTGCCCGGCTCGTTCGAGCTGCCCGTGGTCGCCGGGGCTCTCGCCGAGCGCGGCTACGAGGCGATCGTCGCCCTCGGCGTGGTGATCCGCGGCGGCACCCCGCACTTCGAGTACGTCTGCTCGGCAGCGACCCAGGGGCTCGCCAAGATCGCGGTCACCACCGGCGCGGCGATCGGGTTCGGACTCCTCACCTGTGACACCGAGGAGCAAGCCCTCGACCGGGCCGGCCTCGAGGGCTCCAGCGAGGACAAGGGCTACGAGGCCACCTCCGCCGCCCTGGTGACGGCGCTGACGCTGCGCAAGATCCGCCGGGGCTACGAGACCGACGGCTCCTGAAGACTGTCGGCGCGGAATACGAGCCCTCTCACCGAAACAA